>DASTOW010000065.1:0-15114 GCA_035762425.1 Hyphomicrobiaceae bacterium
CCCGCGTTGATGCGATCCTTCATGATGTTGCTCGGCCGGAACACCAGCACGCGACGCGGCGTGATCGGAACTTCCTGCCCCGTCTTGGGATTGCGGCCCACCCGCTGGCCCTTCTGGCGAATGCCGAACGAGCCGAACGAGGACAGCTTGACCGTGTTGCCGGCGGCCAAGCTCGTCGAAATCTCCCGCAGTATCAGCTCGACCAGTTCTTGCGACTCGTTACGGGGTAGTCCGACTTTCTGGACTACCGCCTCGGCAAGATCTGCACGCGTGAGCGTTTTGCCACCCATGGTGTTCGGCCCCTCCCAGCACCCTATGGCGCGCGATGCTACTGTCAGCATTCCGAGGGGTCAACAACAACCAGCTGAAATTGCACATATAAAAGGAACCGCGGTGCAGCATTACCACCGCGCCAGCACGGCCCCCCAGGTGAAGCCGCCGCCCATGGCCTCCATCAGCAACAGCTTGCCTTCCGCGACCCGGTGGTCCTCGAACGCCTGATTTAGCGCCAGTGGGATGGACGCAGCCGACGTGTTGCCGTGCTTGGCCAGTGTAAGGACGACCTTGCCCTCCGGAATTCCGAGCCGCTTGGCGATACCGTCGAGGATGCGCTTGTTGGCCTGGTGAGGCACATACAGGTCGATCTCATCAGGAGCATAACCGGTCATCACCAGCGTCTCTTCGATGACGCTCGAGATCTTCTGCACGGCGTGCCGGAAAACCTCGCGTCCGTTCATGCGCAAATAGCCGGTGGTTTTGGTGGAGCCGGGACCGCCGTCGACGTAGAGCAGGTCCTCAAAGCGGCCGTCGGAGCGGATGCAGGTGGCGAGGATGCCGCGATCCTCGCGGCTGCCGAGCTGGGTCTGCGCTTCCAGCACGACGGCACCGGCGCCGTCTCCGAACAGCACGCAGGTGCCGCGATCCTCCCAATCGAGGATGCGCGAGAACGACTCGGCGCCGACGACGAGCGCGCGCTTGAACTGTCCAGTCTTCAGGAAGTTGTCGGCCACGGCGAGTGCATACACAAAGCCTGAGCACACCGCCTGCACGTCGAATGCCGCGCCCTTGCTGATGCCAAGCCCGGCCTGGATACGCACGGCGGTGGCCGGAAACGTGCGGTCAGGCGTGGCGGTGGCGCAGATGACAAGATCGATGTCGACCGGATCGATGCCGGATCGCACCAGCGCCTGACGCGAGGCGGCGATGCCGAGGTCGGAGGTCAGCTCGCCATCGGCAACGATGTGGCGCTCGGCGATGCCCGTCCGCTCCTTGATCCACTCATCGCTGGTATCGACGATGCGCGCCAGGTCGTTGTTGGTCATGACACGCTTCGGCAGATAGGCGCCGACGCCGCGGATCACGGATCTGATGACTGCCACGTTTTCACCTCATGTCGCGGGGGACACAGGGCTCAGGTCTATGTGCCTGCCTGCCCGGTCTCCTCCCCCAATTTGCCGTGCAATGCCGCCAGGTCGGCGGCCAGTCGTGCGAGCACGTCGCTTTCGACCATGTTGTAGCCGACCTCGATGGCGCTGGCGAAGCCGAAGGCATCGGTGCCGCCATGGCTCTTGATGACGATGCCGTTCAGACCCAGGAAGGGCCCGCCGTTGAGCCGGCGCGGGTCCATGCGGTCCTTGAGCTTGCGCAGCCCGCCCTGGGCCATGAGAGCGCCGGCGCGGGCCGGCAGGGAGCTGGTGAGGGCCTCGCGCACATAGGTCGCCATCTGCTTGGCTGTTCCCTCAGCCGTCTTCAGGGCGATGTTGCCGGCATAGCCCTCAACCACGACCACGTCGACCACACCCTGGCCGATCTGGTCGCCTTCCACGAAGCCGCGATAATCGATCGGCAGCTCGTTCTCCTTTAACCATGCGTGCGCCTGGCGCACCTCCTCGATGCCCTTGATCTCCTCGACGCCGATGTTGAGAAGGCCGACGCGCGGCCGTTCGACGTTGAGGATCGCGCGCGCCATCGCCGCGCCCATCAGCGCGTAGTCGGCCAGCTGGCGCGCGGTGGCGCCAATGTTGGCGCCGAGATCGAGCACGATGCTGGGCCGCGCGATGGTCGGCCACTGTCCGGCGATGGCCGGGCGCTCGATGCCGGGCATGGTCCTCAGCACCAGCTTGGCCATCGCCATCAGCGCACCGGTGTTGCCGGCGGAAACGGTGAAGTGCGCCTCGCCCTTCTGCACGGCCTCGATGGACAGCCACATGCTGGAGCCGCGTCCGCGGCGGACGGCCTGGCTCGGCTTGTCCTGCATTTCGACGACGGTGTCGGTGTGAATGATCTTGGAGCGATCGGCCAACTCCGGATAGGCCAGGAGGTAGGGCTCGACGCGCTCCTTGTGGCCGTACAGAAGAAAGTTCACCTCGGGGTGACGCTCAAGCGCGAGCGCGGCGCCCGGTACGACGACGGCGGGACCTCGGTCTCCGCCCATCGCGTCGAGCGAAATGGTGCGCGGCGTTGCCATGCCCCCCGTTCACCTTCTCTTGCGCGGCTCTACACCAAGCCGGACGGCCTGGCTCCGTGTTGAGCAGGGGCAATGCATGACTTCAAACCGCCAGCGCGGTTCAACGTGCACGAAGCACCAGGCTCCCCCCTAAGGCGCCAGACCATAGCCTTTTGCGGCTGCGAGACAACCAGATTTTGAGCGGCTTCGGGACGCGGCAGGAATCGCTACGGAATGGGACATTCCCTTCCAATATCAGCCTTTTTCCTTGATCTTGGCCAGCACGGCGAAGGGGGTCTCGGACCTGTCGTCGGGTCGGCCGCGAGGGCTGGCGGCCACATGTTCGAGTGCCGCATCGGCCTTTCTGGGAAACGGATCGATGGCTCCTGCCAAGCATTCGAATACGACCCGGCCGACCTGGATCTGGCCGACGACGATCGGCTCGATCTCAGGTTCGTCGTCGATGTCGATCTCTCCGCTGGCGGGCTCGGGAATGTCGACCTCCGGCCAGAAGGCGACGTCGAACGTCTCGTCGACCGCTTCCGCCACCGGCTCCAAGGTAACGACGCAAGCTTGCTCCAGTGAAGCCTGGAGGCGCCCGCTTAGCCGATAGTGGCCGCCGCCCGTCGGCATGATGGTGTAGGCGGCGGTCAGGCTGGAGCAAACGACGAGTTCGAGCGCGCGCGCGATTGCCTCGAGCTCTTCAGGCGTGGCGCGGCGCTCCGTCAAAAGACCACTCTCGGGAATGTCGAGTACAGCGTGATCCCAAGTGAGTTCGCCAGACATGTCGGCCCTCCATTGCTATCATCGCTGCCCAGGCCCGCCATGGGCGGGGTCCGGCCACTCGAGGTTTCCGTCCAGCAGATCCTTGCCTGATACGCAATCGAGCCTAGACGCTGCCCGGTGCATGTAGTCAGCCAAGTCCACAATAGCAAATCGCCCCGAGTCGCCCAGATAGCGCAGCTGTCCGGCCAGCGCCTCCTCCAGCTTGTGGCCGTGCGGGTCCCCCAGGGGGGCGGTGTAGGCTCTGTGGCGGTCGAGCAGAGCGGCGGTGACCTGCTTGATCTCGCGCGGCACCCGCAGGTCTCCGAAGGTCATCTCGCGCATGCTGTCGTCCATGTCGGCAATGAAGGTCTCGTTGAGCGTCCTGGCCAGCTGTTCACCGCCGGCGCCCTCGCGCGTTAACCGTCGCACGGCCAGCACCAGGTGCAGGATGACCATCTCGAAGCGGCCTTGCGGGCTGTCGGGGATATGCCAATCTGCGTAAAAAGCGGGCCGACGTGCCTGCGTCACAATCGAGCCATAAAGCTTGCGTGCAGTCTGCCCGCGATCGAACCTTCTCTTAAGCCAGCCAAGCACTTGGGGATTAGTCCGGGTTGTTGAGCTCAGTGGGTGCGGTCACGGGGCGGTGGTGCGTGCCGTTGCGATAGGCGCGCTTCTGGGATAGCCCGAAGCGAGGCCGGCGACCACCGATTCTCTCGGGCGCAAGCTGCTCGGGCACAATGCAAATGGGCTTGCCGGTTCACGGTGCGCCTGGGAGGGAATGAAGCGCAGTCATGTTTGTGCGCAAGGTACACGGGCAGGCTCTCAGAGTTGCTGCTCTGGCAGCGCTTGGAGCGCTGGTGCTGACGGCGTGCTCCGAGACGGTGACGGTTCGCGGCCACCAGTTCCAGGACAGCGACCTGCAGCGCGTCAACAAGGGCATGGGCCAGGATCAGGTGCGTGCGGCGCTCGGCTCGCCGACCACCACCGCTGCGGTCGGGACGGGTAGCGCCTACTACTACATTTCCAGCACTGAAGGGCAGTCCTCGTTCTTCAAGCCGGTCGAGAGAGACCGCAAGGTGCTGGCCGTCTATTTCACGCCGATGGGTTCGGTCGACCGGGTCGCCCAATACGGGCTCAAGGACGGCAAGGTGTTCGACTACGTCAAGAACGAGACGCCGAACGCCGCCCGCGACGAGAACATTCTGAAGAAGCTGTTCCGCAACCTTGGCACCAAGCAGCTCGGTTTGGATTAGCCCTGGTTCAGCTGGTTTTCGGCAAGTCACGGCCGTGGCCACGACTAGGCGGGCCTACACTCAGCCCCGCCGGCGATAGATCCCGGATGGCCTCCGCCGAGGCGTCGGCCTCCGGGTTGACAGGCCAGAGTGATCGGCCCTCAGTGCGCGAGGATGGCGAGCAGCAGCAGCGCCACGATGTTGGTGATCTTGATCATCGGGTTCACCGCAGGACCGGCCGTGTCTTTGTAGGGATCGCCGACCGTATCGCCGGTGACGGACGCCTTGTGCGCCTCCGAACCCTTCTGGTGCTTCACGCCGTCCTTGTCGACGAAGCCGTCCTCGAAGGCCTTCTTGGCGTTGTCCCAGGCGCCGCCGCCAGCCGTCATGGAGATGGCGACGAACAGGCCGGTGACGATCACGCCGAGCAGCATGGCACCGAGCGCGGCGAAGGCGTTGCCGGTGCCGGCGATCCACTTCACCAGGTAGAAGCAGACGATCGGCGACAGCACAGGCAGCAGCGAGGGGACGATCATTTCCTTGATGGCGGCGCGCGTCAGCATGTCGACGGCGCGGGCATAGTCGGGCTTTTCGGTGCCCTTCATGATGCCGGGCTTGTCGCGGAACTGGCGGCGCACCTCCTCGACGATGGAGCTCGCCGCGCGGCCCACGGCGGTCATGGCGATGCCGCCGAACAGGTAGGGCAGCAGGCCGCCGAACAGCAGGCCGACCACCACGTACGGGTTGGACAGCGAGAAATCGACCTGCAGATTGTGGAAGACGGAGCCAGGCTTGGCCTGGCTGATGAAGAATTTGAGGTCTTCATTGTAGGCGGCAAACAGCACCAGTGCGCCGAGGCCCGCCGAGCCGATGGCATAGCCCTTGGTGACGGCCTTGGTGGTATTGCCGACCGCATCGAGCGCGTCGGTGGTCTTGCGGATCTCCTTGGGCAGACCGGACATCTCGGCGATGCCGCCGGCATTGTCCGTGACCGGACCGAAGGCGTCGAGCGCAACGACTACGCCGGCGACCGACAGCATGCTGGTCACCGCGATGGCGATGCCGAACAGGCCAGCGAGCTTGAAGGAGATGATGATGCCGGCGACGATGATGAGGGCCGGCAGGGCCGTCGCCTCCAGCGATACGGCAAGGCCCTGGATAACGTTGGTGCCGTGGCCCGTGACGGAGGCCTGGCTGATCGAACGCACCGGGCGATAGCCGATGCCCGTGTAGTATTCGGTCACCACGATGATGGCTGCGGTCACCGCGAGGCCGACTACGCCGCACCAGAACAGGTCGTTGCCGGTAAAGGTGAGACCGCGCGCCGAGAACGTGGTGCCCATGCCCAGCATGTAGTCGGTGAGCGGCCACAGCAAGAAGACCGAGAGCACGCCGGTGGCAATGAATCCCTTGTACAGCGCGCCCATGATCGACTGGTTGGAGCCGAGCCGGACGAAGAATGTGCCGATGATGGAGGTCACGACGCCGAGCGCACACACCGCCAGCGGATAGAGCATGAGGCTCGTTACCACCTGCTGGCCGCTGAAGTAGATGGCCGCCAGCACCATGGTGGCGACCACGGTCACGGCGTAGGTCTCGAATAGGTCAGCGGCCATGCCGGCGCAGTCGCCGACGTTGTCGCCGACGTTGTCGGCGATGGTGGCGGGGTTGCGCGGATCGTCCTCGGGGATACCGGCTTCAACCTTGCCGACCAGATCGCCGCCGACGTCGGCGCCTTTGGTGAAGATGCCGCCGCCGAGACGGGCGAAGATGGAGATCAGCGAGGCGCCGAAGCCGAGCGCGACCATCGAGTCGACCACGGTGCGGCTGGTGGGAGCGTAACCGATGCGGGTTAGGAACATGAAATAGACGGCGACGCCGAGGAGCGCGAGGCCCGCCACCAGCATGCCGGTGACGGCGCCGGCGCGGAATGCCATCGACAGGCCATCGGCCAGCGAGCGGGTTGAGGCCTGCGCGGTGCGCACGTTGGCGCGCACGGAGACCAGCATACCGATGAAACCGGCGGCGCCCGACAGCATGGCGCCGACCAGGAAGCCGGTGGCGACCAGCCATCCGAGCAGTACGCCGACGATCACGAAGATGGCGGCGCCGGCGATGGCGATCGTCGTGTACTGGCGCGCGAGGTAGGCTTGCGCGCCTTCCTGGATAGCAGCAGCGATCTCCTGCATGCGTGCCGTGCCGGCGCTCGAAGCCATCACCGCGCGTACCGTGTAGACGCCGTAGACAATCGAGAGCAATCCGCAAAGAATGATTGCCCACATCACCGTATCCATGGTCATGGCGGAAGTTCCCCCCGTGTGTGGTGAGCTGCTCGAGGCAGGCTGGAATAAGGTGCAGAGCACCCTGCGCAGCAGCCGTGACGCACAGGCGCACCTGTCAAGATTCGCGCGGGACCATGCCAAAACTCTGGGGTCGTTGCAACACGGCCGAACATAGGAACGCGAAAGGTTCGCGCCTCAGAAGTGATCCCAGCCGGAGACCGGGAACGAGGCCGCAAGGCCGTCCGTCCCTTCGAAGATCACCGCCCTTTCGCGGGTCAGGGTGCCGATGCGGGTCATGACCACCTCAGCCTGTCGCGCCGCTGCGACGAAATCACTCGCCTTAGCAGAGGCAACGCAGGCGAGGATCTCGTAGTCGTCGCCGCCAGCTGCAATGGCCATGGCGAGCTTTGCATCCGCCGACAGGGCTTTGGCTGCGGCTGATGAAAGCGGCAGGTCGGCGAGGCGCACCTGTGCTCCGCATCCGCTCGCATTGCACATACGGGTCAGATCCTTGGCGAGCCCGTCCGAGATGTCCATGGCGGAGGCCGAATTGCGGCGCAGCGCATCGCCGAGACCAAGCCGTGGCTCGGGCCGCACGTAGCGCCGGCGTAGATGCTCGCCCTCGGCGGCAGCCAGCCCCCAGGTTGCGGCGAGGCGCGGGTTTCTGCGCAGCAGCAGGCCCAGGGACGCATCCCCGAGGGTGCCGGAAACAAATACGGCGTCCCCGGCCCGTGCCGTATTGCGCCGCACCATGCTGCCCGTGGGTACCGACCCGACGACGGTGATGCTGACCGTGATCGGTCCCGGGCGACGATCCGTGTCACCACCTATCAGATGGCAGCCGAACTTCTGTTGGGCCTCCGCCAGCCCCTGCGCGAAGGCGGCCAACCACTGCGATGTAGGAGGTGCGGGAAAGGACAGCGCCATCAGATAGCCGATCGGGATCGCGCCCTTGGCGGCCAAATCCGACACGTTGACGGCCAGTGCCTTCCAAGCGACGTCGCCGGGGCCATCGTCGGGCAGGAAATGCACACCCTCGGCCACGGGGTCGGTCTTCAAGACCAGTTCGGTGCCGGCTTCGGGCGTGAGCAGCGCGCAATCGTCCTGCAGGCCGAAGGCGCCGGGAAAGCCGACCGCCAGCGGCGCCAGGAAGCCCTGGATGATGGCTTCCTCGCCGGCCACGCCGGACGCGACTGGCCTGTCGTTGCTCATGTCGAGGCAACGAAAGACCCGCTGGCAGGTCCGGTCAAGTGCTGACCTCGACGCTGAGCCGCACGTTGCAGGTCGGGACTATGTTGCTGCCCCTCACCCTAACCCCTCTCCTCAAGCAGTATGGGAAGGCAATAGCAACGCGCCCGAGCACATCAGCCGCGGGGGGGAAGCTCGCCTTCGCGCAGCTTGCGCGCGAGTTGGTCGAGCACGCCATTGACAACTTTGGGCTCGTCGCCCTCGAAGAAGGCGTTCGCCACCTCGACGTACTCGCTGATGACGACGCGGGCGGGGACATCGGCAAGCTCGATCAGCTCGAATGCCGCCGCGCGCAGGATGGCGCGTACGATGGAGTCGATGCGCACCAGCCGCCAGCCGGTGGCGAGCTGCTGATCGATCAGCGGGTCGATCTCGCGCTGGCGGGCAACTACCCCCTTGAGCACGCGGGCGAGATGGTCGGCATCCGGCTGGCCAAGGCCGTTGGCCTCAGCATCGTCGACCAACGGGTTGGCGCTGAACTCCTGCAGCACGGCGCCGAGATCCGTCTCAGCCAGGTCCATCTGGTAGAGGGCCTGCACGGCCGCCAACCGCGCGCGGCTGCGCGACAGACTGCCCGATTTACCACCGCTTTTGCCCGAGCTCTTGCCGGCGTCGCTCATTCCATGTCCTCGTCGGCAAAGACCTGCTCGATGGCGACCAGGGCGAGGCAGGCGCGCACGGCCTCTGCGCCCTTACCCTTGCGACCGCCCTGTGCCCGCTCCACCGCCTGCGCCTCGGTATCGACGGTCAGGATGGCGTTGCCAAGCGGGATGCCGTTCTCGACCGCCAGCCGCATCAGCCAGTGGTTGGCGTTGTTGCACACGATGTCGTAGTGCGAAGTGTCGCCGCGGATTACGCAGCCGAGCGCCACGCAGCCGTCGAAGCGCGCATCGGCGTCGTCGGAGCCGATCAGCCCGGCCTTTACCGCCTGCGCCAGCGCCAGCGGAATTTCGAGAGCACCCGGCACGACGATGCGCTCATAGCTCGCACCCGCTGCCTCCAGCTCGGCGATGGCGCCTGCATCCAGTTCCTCGCCGATCGCCTCGTAGTAGCGGGCCTCGATGACCAGGATGTGCGCACCCGCACCATGGCCTGTCGGCAGCGCGTCCTTGGATCGGGGGCCCTTGGCAATCATCATCGTCAACCAATCCGGCGCTGGCTGACGATACGCAGGCCGAACGCCTCAAGGCCGACGTAGCGCGAGGGCGGGGCGTTGGACAGGAGCACCATGTCTGTGACGCCCAGATCGCGCAGGATTTGCGAGCCGACGCCGATCTCGACCAGGCGACGCTCGGCCTCGGCCTTCTTGGGGCGCTTCTTCTCCTTGTCTTGCGCAATCCAGGTGGACACCCGCTTGGGTTGGGGATCGCGGATCAGCACGATCACCCCGCGACCCTCCGTATCAATCATGCGCATCGACTTTTCGATGAGCGATCCGGCTGCGCCTTCGGCACCAATGCCGAGTAGGTCGGCGAGCGCGTTGACGGCATGCACGCGCACCAGCACCGGGCCGGGCGCGGACAAATCACCCTTGACCAGCGCCAGGTGTTCGACGGGCTCAGTCTTGGTCTCGTACACATGCAACTCGAAGGGGCCGCCAAATACAGTGTCGACGCTGCGGCTCGCGACCCGCGTGACGATGCGGTCGTGCTGCAGGCGGTAGCCGATCAGGTCCTCGATGGTGCCGATCTTGAGGCCGTGCCGCTGCGCGAAGGCGACGAGGTCTGGCATGCGGGCCATGGTGCCGTCGTCGTTCATGATCTCGCAGATGACGCCAGCCGGGTAGAGACCGGCGAGCCGGGCCAGGTCGACGCTGGCCTCGGTGTGGCCGGCGCGAACCAGCACACCGCCCTCGCGGGCGATCAGCGGAAATACGTGGCCGGGCGAGACGATGTCCCGGTGGTCCTTGGTGGGGTCGATGGCCGTGGCGATGGTCCGCGCGCGGTCGTGGGCGGAGATGCCGGTAGCGATGCCTTCGCGAGCCTCGATCGACACCGTGAAGGCAGTGCGGTTGCGCGCCTCGTTCTGGCGCGCCATGTACTCCAGCCGCAGCTGGTCGGCGCGCTGCTGGGTCAGCGACAGGCAGATCAGACCGCGTCCGTGCTTGGCCATGAAGTTGATGGCATCAGGTGTTGCCATCTGCGCGGGAACAACGAGGTCGCCCTCGTTCTCGCGATCCTCGGCATCGACCAGAATGATCATGCGGCCGTTGCGCAGGTCGTCGATGATCTCGGCAATGGGCGACAGGAAGCCCTTGCCTTCTGCGTACTCGACGCGCTTCAAGCCGTCTTTCACCGCCGATACTCCAGGGCCCTAGCCACGTAGCGCGCGAAGACATCCACTTCCAGGTTCAGGGCGCTGCCCGGCTTTTTGTCGCTTAAGGTGGTGTGGGTCAAGGTGTGCGGGATGATGTTGACGCCGAAGCGGGCACCATCGACCTCGTTTACGGTGAGCGAGATGCCGTCGAGCGCCACCGAGCCCTTGGGGGCGATGAAGCGGGCGAGGTCGGCAGGAGCCTCGATCGTGAAGCGTAGCGAACCTCCGTCTGGGCGGATTGCCACGACGCGGGCAACGCCGTCAACGTGGCCGGACACCATGTGGCCGCCGAGCTCGTCGCCGGCTTTCAGCGCTCGCTCCAGGTTGATGCGGCGTCCGGCGTGCCATTCACCCAGCGTGGTCTTGGCGAGCGTCTCGTTGGAGACGTCGACCGTGTAAGTGCTGCCGGCGCCGGCCGGCTCGATGGCGGTTACCGTCAGGCAGGCGCCGTCGCAGGCGATCGAAGCGCCGAGGCCAATGCTTGGCGCCGGATAGCCGCTGCGGATCGTGAAGCGGCCGCCATCGCGGGCCGCTACCGTGCCGATGTCGGAGATGATGCCGGTGAACATGAGTCGCAGGGTATCACACTCTGCCTCTGCCCGTCCCGAAGAGGCGAGGGCCAGACGCTTGCTCCGGCGATTGGTGCTGGCCCCCACCCTAACCCTAGCCCTCTCCCAAAGACGGAGTGGGGAGAGGGAACACTCAGCGCAGATAGCCGGCGTGATCGATGTGCTTGCCGGCGGCGCCGGCCTCGAGAGCAGCGCGCATCACTGGCTCGATCTGCCGCTTGGTGAAGGTGACGTGGTCGACGTGCACGTAGGTCGTCTCGACGGTGGCGATGAGATCTGCCGTGTTGGGCCTGCGGATTTCGGCGTAAAGGGTGAACGAGGTGGTGCCGATGCGGCTGGTCCGCATCGACACTTCCAGCACGTCGTCGAAACGGGCCGAGGTCTTCCACTCCGTGACCTGGCGCACGCTCTGGATTTCGAACGTGCCGTCGAGCGCGTGCTCGGGCCGTGGCAGGGCTGCGCGCAGGAATTCGATGCACGCCTGGTCGATGTAATCGCCATAGCGGGCGTTGAAGACCACCTTCTGGGCATCGCATTCCTGGTAACGCACGCGCATGTAATAGCAAAAGTGCTTGCTCATCGGGCTGTCTCCACGTGCGAAGGCCCGATGGCACGATAATGGCGCCTGTGGTCGGAGCCGATGCTGCGCTCCTCGGTGAGCCGCCAGATCCGGGTGTCATCGAACATCTTGAGACTGCTGCCGAGGATTGGCGGCAGGCCGGCAGCACCCAACGGCTCGGTGCCGCGGAAGATCACAATTTCATCCACCAGGCCAGCATCGAGGAAGGAGCGGGCAACGGTGGGCCCGCCCTCGACCAGCAGTCGGGTGATGCCGTCCTGGCTGAGCGCTCCCAGCACCGCGCGCAGGTCGAGCTGTCCGGGCTCGCGTCCGGCGAGCGGCGCCCGTGCGACCGCGACGCCGGAAGGGTAGCGCGGCTCGGCAGCCGCCGTGCTGCCGACGATGGTGACCGGCACAGCACGCGCCGTGCGCACGAGTTTGGCCGTCGGCGGCGTACGGAACCGCGCGTCGAGCACGATGCGGCGCGCCGAGGCATCGGCCAGTCCCGGCAGCCGGCAGGTCAGGTCGGGGTCGTCGTCGCAGACCGTGCCGCGACCGACCAGAATGGCGTCCGCGCGCGCGCGCATCAGGTGTCCGGCAGCGCGCGCCTGTGGTCCCGTCACCCAGCGCGGGCCATCCTTGCCGCGGGCGATAAGACCGTCCAGCGACACGGCGAGCTTCAGCTGCACGAACGGCCGTCCCTGCGTCATGCGCAGGATGTGTCCGGCCGCCATCCAGCGCGCATCCGCCGCGCATACGCCCAGGTCGACCGTCACCCCTGCTTCGCGCAGCAGGGCGACGCCCTTGCCCGATACGCGCGGGTCCGGGTCCTCGATGCCGCATACCACGCGAGCGATGCCGGCCCTCAGGATGGCGTCGGCACAGGGTGGCGTGCGGCCGTGATGCGAGCACGGCTCGAGTGTGACGTACATGGTCTTGCCGCGCGCGTCGCTTCCCGCGACTGCCAGTACCTCGGCCTCGGCATGGGGGCGCCCGCCGGGCTGGGTCGAGCCGCGCGCGATCACTTCCCCGGTCTCCTCGTCGACGATCAGCGCGCCGACGGCAGGGTTGGGCGCCGTCCGTCCCTGTGCGCGCAGGGCGAGCCGCAGCGCCACCTGCATGAAGCGGCGATCCTGATCATCGTCCTTGGTAACACGGCTGCCACCCATAAACGTCAATGCTTTCTGTCGGGAGCCTCGGCAGGGCGCGGCTTGGGAGCACCGGCAGCCGTGTCGGCCCCCTTGGCAGCCCGTTCGGCGATCTCGCCGAGCACGCCTTGGAAGTCGGCTGCCTCGCGAAAGTCACGGTAGACCGAGGCAAAGCGCACGTAGGCCACCGGATCGAGGCCCTTCAACGCATCCATGACCAGCTCGCCGATTACCGAGGACGGCAGCTCCTGCTCGCCCATGCTTTCGAGCTGACGCACAATGCCCGACACCATGCGCTCGATGCGGTCCTCCTGAATGGGCCGCTTGCGCAAGGCCACCTCCACCGATCGCGACAGCTTCTCGCGGTCGAAGGGCATGCGCCGGCCCGAGCGTTTGATGACGATAATCTCGCGCAGCTGCACGCGTTCGAAGGTCGTGAAGCGGCCGCCGCAATCCTCGCAGTTGCGCCGGCGCCGGATGGCCTGGTTCTCCTCGGTCGGGCGGCTGTCCTTGACCTGGGTGTTCTCGCAGCCGCAGTAGGGGCAGCGCATGGGGTGCTCCGAAGTCTCCCTCTGCCATCGCTACGGCGGAGGGTCGGGGTGACGGCTACTTCGCAGGGGGCATTAGGCCAAGCCGTAGTGCGCCGATCATACGCGACGGCGGGGCATTACGCTTCGCTAATACGCTCCACCCTCCACAGGCCGCAAGGCATCTGCAGGGCTTCAGGCATAGATGGGAAAGCGCTGACAGAGGGCGATGGCCTCGGCTTTCACCTTCGCCTCGATCTTGGCATTGCCCTCCTCGCCGTTGGCGGCAAGGCCGTCCAGCACCTCGGCGATCATGCGTCCGATCTGGCGGAACTCGGCGAGCCCGAAGCCGCGCGTAGTGCCGGCCGGTGCGCCCAGCCTGATGCCCGATGTCACGCTCGGCTTGGCAGTATCGAACGGCACGCCGTTCTTGTTGCAGGTGATGAAGGCGCGGCCCAGTGCCTTCTCGGTGACGTTGCCGGTCAGGTTCTTGGGACGCAGATCGACCAGGATCAGGTGCGTGTCGGTGCCGCCGGACACGATATCGTAGCCCGCCGCGCTCAGCACCTCGCCAAGCGCCCGGCAGTTCTCCACCACGTCGCGGGCGTAGGCGCGGAACTCCGGCTGCAGCGCCTCCTGGAATGCAACGGCCTTCGCAGCCACCGCATGCATCAGCGGTCCACCCTGCAGGCCCGGGAACACCGCCGAGTTGATCTTTTTGGCCAGCGCCTCGTCGTTGGTGAGGAGCATGGCGCCGCGCGGACCGCGCAGCGTCTTGTGGGTGGTCGACGTCACGACATGCGCGTGCGGGAAGGGGCTCGGATGCGAGCCACCGGCCACCAGACCGGCAAAGTGCGCCATGTCGACCATCAGGAAGGCGCCGATCTCGTCGGCGATGGCGCGGAAGGCCGCAAAATCAATGGTGCGTGGATAGGCGCTGCCACCCGCCACGATCACCTTGGGCGTATGCTGCTTGGCCAGGCTGCGCACCTCGTCCATGTCGATGCGGTGATCCTGGCGGCGCACGGTATAGGGCACCACCTTGAACCACTTGCCCGACATGTTGACTGGCGAGCCGTGCGTCAGGTGTCCGCCGGCGGCGAGGCTCAGGCCCATGAAGGTGTCGCCGGGGCTCATCAGCGCCATGAAGGCGGCCTGGTTGGCCGTGCTGCCCGAGTGCGATTGCACGTTGGCGAAGCGGCAGCCGAACAGCTTCTTGGCCCGCTCGATGGCTAGCAATTCGGCGCCGTCAACGTACTGGCAGCCGCCGTAGTAGCGATTGCCCGGATAGCCTTCCGCGTACTTGTTGGTGAGCATGCTCCCCGTGGCTTGGAGAACCGCGCGCGAGACGATGTTCTCCGATGCGATCAGCTCGATTTCGTTCTGCTGACGCCCAAGCTCTTTCTGCACCCAGCCGAACAACTCAGGATCGCTCTGGGCCAGACTACGCGTAAACATATTCGGTTGCGGCGCGGCGGCGCGCCCGGCGGCAGCGGTCGGCATGGAGCCCCACGTCTTGTTCGGTCACGCCCAGACGGCGCGGGCCCTCATATCATGGTGCTCGCAGATGCAACAAGGAGGGCGGGTCGCCTCAATCACAATTGCGCGATGTCTTGCACATCAGGCGGCGCACGGCGCTGATTTCCGAGTGGAGACTAACACTATGCCGGCGTTGGCATATTGTTTTTTGCAAGGTTAAGGCGCATATACGCGCTGCCGGTGCACCCCAATGCCGGGGCGCGCCTCACGAAATGTGGTGACCTTAACTTGCCTGTTGGCCTGTTTGTCTTTCCCATTCTGAGCTGCCGGGCCGAGCGTGCGGCCCTGATTGACCGGCTTCCATCACGCCTTCCTGGAAAGGGCTAACCACATGCGAGTGACCGGCACCGTCAAATTCTTCAACGGCGCAAAAGGTTACGGTTTCATCACCCCGGCTGACGGCGGCAAGGACGTGTTCGTGCACGCAACCGCACTCGAGGCCGCGGGCATCCGCACCCTCAACGAGGGTGACAAGGTCAGCTT
>DASTOW010000066.1:0-2399 GCA_035762425.1 Hyphomicrobiaceae bacterium
CCAACCTACGCAACCGAGAACCGCCAGGCGCAGATAGGTAAGCTTTGACCGACAAATGAGATGACCAGCGCAGCCATCAAGAAGCGAAAGCCGCACGCCGCGACCGCCAGGCCCGAGACGCTCACCGACCAGGCCTACAACCGGCTGGAAGAGATGATCGTCACCCTGACACTGGCGCCTGGTGCCGTCCTGTCGGAGCAGTCGCTGTCGACCGAGCTCGGCATCGGCCGCACACCGATCCGCGAGGCCTTGCAGCGGCTGGCGATCGAGGGGCTGGTGCTGGTGCTGCCGCGCAAGGCGATCATCGTCACCGACACCGATCCCAGGAAGCAGCTGCTGGTGCTGGAGGTGCGGCGCGAGCTGGAACGGCTGCTGGCGCGCTGCGGAGCGGAACGCGCTTGCCCGGCGGAGCGTGAGCAGTTCCAAATCATCGCCGACGGCATGGACACGGCCGCGCACAACAACGACGACATCGCCTTCATGCGCCTCGACCGCGAGATGAACGGCCTGCTGGCGGAGGCCGCGCACAACGAATACGCGACGCGGTCGATGCGTTTCCTGAACGGCCACTCGCGCCGCTTCTGGTATCTGCACTACAAGGAAGCTGCCGACCTGCCCAAGTGTGCCCGCCTGCACGCCGACGAGGCGCGTGCCATCGCCAAGGGCAACCCTGCCCGAGCCATGGCCGCCTCTGACAAGCTGATCGACTACGTGCAAACCTTCACCCGGGCTACGGTCGGCGTGCGGCGGTAGTGCGCGTTCGCTTCGCGAAACTTCCACGTCAGGCAACGTTGGTCGATGCCCAGGAAGGCCATGGCCGGCGATCGCTGTTTCGAGTCCGTACTGTGTCGTCGAAGCACTATTAATTCTTGAGTAATTATGTCAAGAATTGCCACGTACTGGCGCCAGCTGGGCGCGCCAGATGTGTTTGAGTTGGGGCTGAGTTCATGCGTTCCCGGTCTTTGCAGGTCATGGCTCTTGCCATGGGAGGGTCGCTCGCGGCCACAGGGCCAGGTTTGGCCCAGCAAACCGATACCAGCGGGCAGCAGCCGGTGGTGCAACTGCCGGAAGTCTCGGTCGAGGCGCCGGCCAAGCGCAACGTCCCCAAGCAGGTGCTGCGCCAGCAAACCGGCCCTGGCAATGCCGTGCCGGTGCCAGGCATCGTGGTCGAGGGCGAAAAGGTCCTGCGCACGCATCTTGGACGAGCAGTACCTGACGAGCCTCTCGGCCGACAACAAGGCTCCGACAGGTCCTGACGAGGCGACAGTCGCAGACGGGCGGCTGGTTGGGGCGACGGTGACGCAGCGCTTCTGAAGCTTGCCTCGGAGGGGTGCGGCTCGGCAATCACCCGCCAAGTGTCTTTCCAGGACGCATCGGACTGCGCTCCAGGGTCATGCCCGCGCTGTGGGCACGCCAGGGTGTGCGCAGGACCAGCCTCTGGCCGCAAGGGATTGTCTGCTGCATGCGCCGATGCGCACCTTGAACGAACCCGTATCAGCCGCCTTCCCGCATCAGCGCCTTGATGTGTGCTGGGCCTGCACCCGCTCGCGCTTGGCTGGCAGGCGTCGCCGGGATCACGGTGCAGCGTGTGTGGTCTATCGAATGGGCTCGATCTATCGGAAGGCGGCCAGAGCCCTTCGACGCCTCAGACCTCAGACGATACGCTGGCCGGTCTTTTTCCAGTCGGAAAGGAACATCTCAACGCCCTTGTCGGTGAGCGGGTGAGCGACCAGCGCCTTCAGCACGCCCGGCGGCAGCGTCGCCACGTCGGCGCCGATCAGGGCGGCCGCTTTGACATGCCCGACGTTGCGGATGGAGGCGGCGAGGATTTCCGTCTTCAGCGCGGGATAGTTGTCGTAGATGGTGCGGATCTCGCGGATCAGCTCCATGCCGTCGAGGCCGATGTCGTCGAGCCGGCCGATGAAGGGCGATACGAACGTCGCACCGGCCTTGGCCGCCAGCAGCGCCTGATTGGCCGAGAAGCACAGCGTCACGTTGACCATGGTGCCTTCGCTGGTGAGCGCCTTGCAAGCCTTCAAGCCCGCCCACGTGAGCGGCACCTTCACCGTGACGTTGTTGGCGATTTTGGCGAGCGCACGGCCCTCCTTGAGCATGCCGTCGACATCGAGCGCGGCAACCTCGGCGCTGACCGGGCCGGACACCACCTGACAGATCTCGGCGATGATCTCCTTGAAGTCGCGGCCGGCCTTGGCGACCAGCGACGGATTGGTGGTGACGCCGTCGAGCAGGCCGGTCGCCGCCAGCTCGCGGATCTCGGCCACATCCGCCGCATCGACGAAGAACTTCATCGGGGTGTCTCCACAAGTTGCGAAGGCCTGGTCGCCTTTCGTCCTTCCTGCGCGTCAGTTTGGAGCCTTGTAGAGTCTATCGCAATCCGG
>DASTOW010000067.1:0-6898 GCA_035762425.1 Hyphomicrobiaceae bacterium
TGACCAGCAACCTGCCGGAAACCAGCCCGAACTACTTCGTGCTCGACATCAAGCGCCCCGAGATTGCCGATTTCCGCGCCCTCGTTCTGCGCGAGGCGCCGGCGGCGAAGATCAACGAAGCGCCCATGCTGCGCGGCCGCCTCGTCAAGCTCGGCGACCGCACGCCCGAGCAGGTCAAGGCGACGCCCGAGACGCAATGGGTGCTGAATGGGGACCGGGGCCTTTCGTATTCGCACACCGTGCCGGAGGGCTCCGTCGTGGTGGCCGGGCAGTGGTGGCCGCCCAACTATGACGGCGAGCCGCTGGTCTCCTTCGAGGCTGCCATCGCCAAGGGGTTGGGCCTGAAGATCGGGGATTCCGTGACCGTCAACGTGCTCGGTCGCAACGTCACGGCGCGCATCACCAACCTGCGCGAGGTAAAGTGGGAGACGCTGTCCCTCAACTTCATCCTGGTGTTCTCGCCGAACACGCTGATCGGTGCGCCGCACAACCTGCTCTGCACCATCACGCTGCCCAAGGACGCCCCGCTCAGTGCCGAGGCAAGGCTGGCTCAGCAGATCGGTCGCGAATTTCCGGCCACCACGGCGATCCGCGTCAAGGACGCCATCGATGCCTTCAGCGTCATCTTCAACCGCATCATGGTGGCGGTCCGGGCGGCGGGCAGCGTCACCTTAATAGCGGGAGCCCTGGTGCTGGCTGGTGCCTTGGCGACGGCCCAGCGTCGCCGCATCCAACAGGCGGTCATCCTGAAGACGCTGGGAGCGACGCGGCGGCGTATCCTGCTGTCGCACTTCGCGGAATACTTGGTTCTTGCTTTGTTAACGTCGTTCATCGCCCTCCTGATCGGCGGGCTGGCTGCTTGGGTCACGGTGTCCCAAGTTATGGAGGTCGACTTTGTGTTTTCGCTGCGGGCGGCGGCCGAAACCATGTTGCTGGCAACCGTCCTGGTGGCACTGTTCGGCGGCTTTGGCACCTGGCGTGTCCTGGCGGCTCCCGCGGTACCTTATCTGAGGTCGGAATAGTTAGCGCCACTTGCCAAGCTACCGCATAATCCCCATTTTCATGCGCAAGTATACGCATGGCAGTTCGCTTGCAACTAAGGTAGAGCGTGGCCATAATCCGGCTCCCCGAGCCGGAAAGGTTCGCAAATCCGAAGGGAAGGATCACATGGCACAAATCGACAACAGGTATGCGCAGGTAGGCAGTGCGCGCACCGACGTCGTAGTGGACGAGGGCCTGCGCGCATATATGTTGCGCGTCTACAACTACATGGCGGGTGGAATTCTGCTGACCGGCCTGGTGGCCTATTTCGTGTTCACGCAGGCTGTCACTATGGACCCGGCCCTGGCGGCGAAGGCTGCTGGTGGGGCGGCCTATGCCCTGAAGCGGGGCATGTATTTGACGCCGTTCGGATTGGCGATCTTCGCCAGCCCGCTGAAGTGGGTGGTGATGCTGGCGCCGCTGGCGTTCGTGTTCTTCCTGTCGTTCCGGGTCTACAAGATGAGCCTCGGCGCCGCCCAGGCCAGTTTCTGGCTGTTCGCCGCGGTGATGGGCCTGTCGCTGTCGTCGATCTTCCTGGTGTTTACCGGGCAGTCGATCACGCAGGTGTTCTTCGTCACAGCCATCGCCTTTGGCGGCCTCAGCCTGTGGGGTTACACCACCAAGAAGGACCTGTCCGGCTGGGGTTCGTTCCTGCTGATGGGCTTGATCGGCATCATCGCCGCCGGCTTGATCAACCTGTTCCTGCAGTCGGGCGCCCTGCAGTTCGCCATCTCGGTGATCGGCGTGCTGGTGTTCGCTGGCCTCACCGCCTACGACACGCAGCGCATCAAGGACGGCTACTTCGAGGTAATGAACGACGCAACGCTGGCCGGCAAGGCGGCCATCATGGGCGCCCTCAACCTCTACCTCGACTTCATCAACATGTTCACCATGCTGCTCCAGTTGTTCGGCAATCGTGAGTAAGCGGTAGCTTGTTGGATGCGAAGAGTGGAGGGCCTCGCTGCGGCGGGGCCCTTTGCTTTTGTGCTTCGGCTCGGGCAAGATTCGACAAACAACCAAGACCGCTGGCTACCCGAGGGGCTTTGTTCATGACGCAAGCATTGGTGCGCTCGGCCCGCGCATCCGATATCCCGGCAATCACCGCCATCTACAGAGAATCCGTGCTGCATGGCACGGCGAGCTTTGAGCTTGACGCACCCGACGAGGCCGAGATGCGCCGGCGCTTCGAGGCCATCACCGGCGCCGGCTACCCCTATCTGGTCGCAGAGCTCGCCGGTCGCGTCGTCGGCTATGCCTATGCCAATGCCTACCGCACCCGCCCGGCCTATCGCTTCACGGTCGAGGATTCCATCTATCTGGCGCCCGACATGCAGGGCAAGGGCGTCGGCCGCGCCCTGCTCGATACACTGGTGGGGGCCTGTACCGAGCGAGGCTATCGCTTGATGCTGGCGGTGATCGGCGATTCTGCGCAGTACGCATCGATCCGGCTGCATCGCAGCGTCGGCTTCACCTTCAGCGGCACACTGCACTCTGTCGGCTACAAGTTCGGACGCTGGCTCGACAGCATGATCATGGAGCTGCCGCTCGGTGACGGCGACCGTACCACGCCCACCGAACCTACCAGCGGCTCACACCGCAGCTAAACGCACCTTGCGCTCGAGCACGCCCAGCACGCGGGCGAGGTCGTGGCCGCGTTTGAGGATGTGCCCGGTCGCCGCGATCACGCTGAAGGCGCCCTGGCGCGCTGCCAACTTCGGATTCTTCTCGATGCGGTACAGCGGCACCTCGCTGGTGCGGCGGAATACCGAGAACACCGCCTTCTCGCGTCCAAAATCAATGGCGTAGTCACGCCATTCACCGTCGGCAACCTTGCGGCCGTACAGGTTCAGGATCTGATTGAGCTCCAATCGCGTGAAGAAAGCCCCGGCGGTATAGGCAGAAGGTCCTTGCGCAGCAATGGTCTGCGCGCCCGCGCCGCGGCGCGGGCTGAACTGTATTGGTTCGACGTCGCTCAATGGCGCCTCCTGTCGTCGTGAGCCTGCAATAATTCTCCCATCCTTGCGCAATTTCAAGCTCCGACGTGTGCAATCGCGCGTCGCCGAATTGATCAAGCAAATCCTTGGCTTTGCCATTGCGGCAGCGTCGGCGCCGCCCGCCATGGCGCCTAGACGGCACGTTCATGCGCAGGTTGCCCGCTCCAGCGAAGCTCGGATCCCAGCTGCCTCGTCCGCCCACGTCGACGGCTTTGGACAGGCTCGCCTATTTGCGCGCATCGATTGTGGTACGTGGCGCAATGCCGGTCGCATCCTTCAAGGTCGCGACGGCGTCGGCATCGAGCGACCAGCGCATGCCCGCACGCGGGTACTCGAGCGTCACCTGACCATGCAGTGCCTCGGCTGCCATGCGCTCGATCACCAGGCTGCCAAAGCCGCTCTGCCGGGGCGGCTCGACAACCGGTCCCCCGTCCTCGCGCCATGACATGTGAAAGCGCTTGCCGCCCGGCGCTGCCGCAACATGCCAGTTGATCGTCACCGAGCCGGTCGGACCGGACAGCGAGCCGTACTTGGCGGCATTCGTCGACAATTCGTGTAGCGCCATGCCGAGATATTGCGCGGCCAGCGGCGTCAGCATGACGTCGGGGCCGTCGACGCTGACGCGAGTGTTGCCGGGCATGGCGTAGTGGCCAAGCTGCGACTGCACGAGGCCTTTCACGGACGCGCCGCGCCACTCCTGCTGCACGAGCAGGTCGAGCGAGGAGGCGAGGCTCTTGAGCCGGCCACCGAAGTCGTTAGCGAAATGCACGGGCGAGGTCGTAGCTCTCGCGGTCTGGGAGGCAATAGCCTGCACCACCGCCAACAGGTTTTTCGAACGGTGCGACACCTCCGACATGAGGAAGCGGATGTGCGCCTCGCGCTCCTTGCGCTCGGTGATGTCCATGCTCACGCCATGCGCTCGGGCCGGCTTGTCACGGGTCGGCGAGGCTTGGCCGCGCACGTAGATCCAGCGCACCTCTCCGTCCGGGCGGACGATGCGGAACTCACCCTCGCAAACATCGCCGCTTGCAAACGCTTCGGCCCTTAGCGCGCGCGTTGCTGCCAGATCGTCGGGATGAATGAAGCGCTCGATGTCGGCCGTCGCCAGCGGCTCGGGCGTGCGCTCGACGCCGACCTGGGCGTACATCTCATCGGACCACGTGATGCGGTCGTGCTTGATGTCGACCTCAAAAATGCCCATACCGCCGGCCGCCAGCGCCATCTTGCGCTGATTGCTGGTCTGCATCAGCAGCGCCAGCGTATCGACCAGCTGCTGCTCGGTGCGCTTGCGCTCGGAAATGTCGCGCACGATGGCCGAAGCGCCCACGGCAGCGCCGGTCTTGGCAAGCACCGGCGTCACGACCACCGACACATGCACGGGCGTGCCATCACGACGTCGGCGCACGCCTTCGTAGCGCAAATGCTCGCCGGCCCGCACGCGGGCATAGAGCGCGGCGAACTCAGCGTCGGATTCTTCTGGATAGAGGATACGTACGGATTGGCCGACGATGGCCTCGGCCGGATAGCCGAACAGGCGCTCGGCTGCCGGATTCCACGTTAGGATGATGCCGCCGAGCGTCATGCCGACTATGGCATCATCTGCGCCCGAGACGAGCGCGGCGAGCCGGGCATTGGCCTCGTCGGCCTGTTTGCGCTCCGTGATGTCGAGTGCGACACCGAGCACCGACCGCGCCCGACCGTCCGGGCCACGCCGAACGCGGCCGCGGCGATGCACCCACCGCACTTCGCCGTTCGGCCGGACGATGCGGAACTCCTGCTCGAAGAAGTCGTGCTGTTCCAATAGGGCGGCCAGGTAACCGTGCCGGAATTCGGCGCGATCGTCGGCATGCACGAAGCCCAGAACTTCGTCGGGATCGCCGGAAAACTCTTCGTGCGAGCGGCCGAACAGCCGGTACATGGTATCCGACCATGTCACCCGATTGCTGGCGATGTCGCGTTCCCATACGCCAAGACCCGTGGCGGAGAGCGCCAGGGCCAGCCGCTCAAGGGCCAGGCCAAGTTCTTCCTTTGTGGGATCGCCATCCTGCACTTTGCCTGCGTCCATTGCTGCCTGCCGGGTCGTGCGTGCAGGATGATACCGAGATCGCCATGCCTGGCGGATGCAGCTCAAGGTGCCGGCGGGCCGATGCGGCGAGCCCCTGGGTGCCGCGTCACAGGCAGCATGCCCGACCCGGATCGTCTCAGCTCAAGCTTTGTCGTAGATGCACAACAAGGCGTAAATGCCGAGCACGCTTGCGCCGCTGATGCCGAGCTCCGGCGGCGGTCCCGTCTCGGTGAGCGCGCGGGCCACCCGATCGGCATCGGCGCGGCGCACGCATTCGACGATCAGCGCTCCGGCGATCAGCTGGTCCTGGCCGCGGCTTTTCATCTCGGCGGTGTCGGCCTTGGTCTGCTGCGCTGACGCCGTCCACAGCTGCACGCGCGCGATGCCATCCTCGGCGGCGAGTTTACCGACCAGCGCCTCGGCAGCAGCGCTCGGTGCCATCGCTGTATCGGCGCGTAGTACGACGACATGCGAGCCGATCAGCTGGCCAGCCGTCGCCTTCAAGTCGCACACGGTCCGCACCATGCCGCGGAACGACTTCATCGCCTCGCTGGTCCACGGCGTGGGATTTTCGAGCCTCTCAAGGTACGCCGGCGAGGTCAGCACGGCCGGACTGTCGACCTCATAGAAGGCCATGAAGCGCCGATCGCCGCCCGACGCCAATTCATAGCGCCGGCCGCAGCGAAACCCCGGCACGCCGACCCGCTCCTGCAGGTGCTCACCATTGTACCAGCGCTCGAAGTGCTCGAGGCCTGCCGCTGCGCAATCGTTCCAGACCGACAGGATGCCTGTCATTCCGCGGCCTCGCGGCGGCCGGCGCCATCGAGCAATCCGGCGGCCGCCAGGCCTGCGCGGATGCGCGCGACCTCGGCCGGCGTAATCTTGATCAGCGGCGGCCGCACGAACGCACGCGGAATGCGCCCCAGCAGTACCAGCGCCTCCTTCATGCGGTTGTGCATGTCGACGAATGGATCGGCATAGAACACACGCATCAGCGGCTCGATGCGATCGTTGAGCGCGCGCGCAGCCGCCAGGTCGTTGCGTTGCACGGCGGCGAACAGCTGCGACTGCAGTTCGGCAATGACGCTGCCGCTGCCCGAAAGCAGGCCATTGCAGCCCAGCACCAGCGAGGGCAACAGCCAGGCGCTGTGGGTGGAGAGCACGTTGACCGGCCGCGGCAGGCTGTGCAGTGTACGCACGTGCCACTCGTGGTGCTGGACGTTGCCGATCCAGTCCTTGATGGCGCGGATGGTCGGCACCTCCTCGCACATCTTGAGCAGCGTTGCCTTCGGATAACCCTGCCCGGTGGCCAGCGGATACTGGAACACGATCAGCGGCAGGTCGGTGGCATCGGCGATGCGCTTGAAGTGGGCGATCGCCATCTGTGGCGATTGGCCGAGGGTGAACGGGGCCGGCGGGAACACCAGCAGCGCCGACGCGCCGCCCTCGGTTGCCATGCGCGCAAGCCGTGCCGCCTCCAGGCTACCGTCAGCCCAGATGCCGTTGACGATCGGTATGCGGTCGCCGATCTCGGTCTGGGCCACCTCGAGCACGCGCCGCTGCTCGTCGAACGTGCAGGACGCCACCTCGGTTGAGTGCGCGTTAAGGGTGATGGCCGAGATGCCGGGCGTCGCGGCCACATCGCGCAGGTGCTTGCGGAAGTTCGCCTCGTCGATGGCGAGATCGGCGTCGAACGGCAGCAGTACCGCTGGGATCACACCGTGCGGAATATAGTTCTTGTGCCGGGGCATTGCTCACCTCGCTGGCCAGAATCTTGCTTTTCCACTTTGGCGTCGTG
>DASTOW010000068.1:0-3983 GCA_035762425.1 Hyphomicrobiaceae bacterium
CTCGCGGTAGCCAAGGTCGGTTATGCCCTTGAGCGAGGGCTTCTCCAGCGGCCCGAACATCATGCGCCGGTAGAGCCACAGCGCATAGGCCGCTGACAGGATCACGCCAAAGGTAGCGAAGAAAGCAACCCAGGTATTGGCCTTGAAGGCGCCGAGCAGTGTCAGGAACTCGCCGATGAAGCCTGAGGTGCCCGGCAGGCCGACGTTGGCCAGGGTGAACACCATGAAGCAGACCGCATACAGCGGCATGCGGTTCACCAGACCGCCGTAGGCAGCGATATCGCGCGTGTGCATGCGGTCATAGACCACGCCGACGCACAAGAACAGCGCGGCCGAAACGATGCCGTGCGACAGCATCTGGAAGATTGCCCCGTCCACGCCTTGCACCGTGAAGGTGAAGATGCCCATCGTCACGAAGCCCATGTGCGCTACCGACGAATAGGCGATCAGCTTCTTCACATCCTCCTGCGCCAGTGCCACCAGCGAGGTGTAGATGATGGCCACCACCGACAGCACAAACACCAGCGGCGTGAATTCCTGGCTCGCCAGCGGGAACATCGGCACCGAGAAGCGCAGGAAGCCGTAGCCGCCCATCTTCAGCAGGATGCCCGCCAGGATCACCGAGCCCGCCGTCGGCGCCTCGACGTGCGCGTCGGGAAGCCAGGTGTGCACCGGCCACATCGGCATCTTGACCGCAAACGAGGCGAAGAAGGCGAGCCACAGCCACCACTGCATGTCGTAGGGGAACTTGTGGGTCAAGAGGGTCGGGATGTCCGTCGTGCCGGCGTGCCAGTACATGGCCATCATGGCCAACAGCATCAGCACGGAGCCCAGCAGCGTGTAGAGGAAGAACTTGAAGCTGGCATAGACGCGCCGCTTGCCGCCCCACACGCCGATGATCAGGAACATCGGGATGAGGCCGCCTTCGAAGAACAGGTAGAACAGCACCAGGTCGAGTGCACAGAACACGCCGATCATCAGCGTCTCGAGCACCAGGAAGGCGATCATATATTCCTTGACCCGGCTCTCGACCGACTCCCAGCTCGCCAGGATGCATAGCGGCATTAGGAAGGCCGTCAGCACCACGAACAGGATCGAGATACCGTCGACGCCCATCTTGTAGTTGATGGATCCGCCCAGCCAGCCCATCTCCTCGACGAACTGGAAGCCCGGATTGTTGGGATCGAAGTGCACCCACAGATAAATCGAGGCGCCGAAGGTGGCGAGCGTGAAGTAGAACGCGATCCAGCGCGCGTTGCCTTTCGCGTCCTTGTTGAGCGTGGCGATGGCCAGCGCGCCAAGCAGCGGCAGGAAGGTGACGAACGAGAGGATGCCGAAGCCGGTGTTCATCGCACCGCTCCGCTGTAGAACATGAACCAGGTGACGAGCAGCGCCACGCCGATCAGCATGGCGAAGGCGTAGTGGTAAACGTAGCCGGTCTGCAGCTTGACGATGCGGCCGGTGGTCCACAGCACGCGCGAGGCGATGCCGTCAGGCCCCAGCCCGTCGATGATCTTGCCGTCGCCTCCCTTCCAGAGCACGCGACCGAGCCAGAACGTGGGCCGCACGAAGATGTAGTCGTACAGCTCGTCGAAATACCACTTGTTGAGCAGGAACAGGTAGAGCGGTTTGAACAGCCTGGCCGTCAGCGCAGGCAGCGACGGCACCAGGATGTAGTACAGGTACGACAGCAAGAAACCGCACAGCATGGCGATGAACGGCGCCCAGCCTACCCAGCCTGGGATCTCGTGCATGGCGTGCATGATGTGATTGCTCGGCCCCTCGACCAGTGCCGGGCCCCAGAACTCCTTGTAGGCGTGGCCGATGAAGTAGCCCTTGAAAATGAAGCCTGCCACCACCGCGCCGAATGCCAGCACCAACAGCGGCACCATCATCACCCACGGGCTTTCGTGGGCGTGCTCGTAGGTCGCATGATCGGCGCGCGTGGTGCCGTGGAAGGTCATGAACATCAATCGCCATGAGTAGAACGCGGTCATCAAGGCGGCCACCACCAGCAGCCAGAACGCGTAGTTGTGCGGCGTGTGCGCTGCGAACGCCGCCTCGATGATGGCGTCCTTGGAATAGAAGCCGGCAAAGCCCAGCACATGCGGAATGCCCACGCCCGTCAGCGACAGCGTGCCGATCAGCATCATCAGCCAGGTCAGGCGCAGCTTGGAGGCAAGCCCGCCCATATTGCGCATGTCCTGCTCGTGATGCATGGCGTGGATCACCGAGCCGGCGCCGAGGAACAGCAGCGCCTTGAAAAAGGCGTGCGTGAACAAGTGGAAGATGCCGGCCCCGTATGCGCCGACACCGCAGGCCACGAACATGTAGCCGAGCTGCGAACAGGTCGAATAGGCCACCACCCGCTTGATGTCGTTCTGCACCAGGCCCACGGTAGCGGCGAAGAAGGCGGTAACCGCGCCGACCAGCGTCACCACTTGCAGCGCCAGCGGCGCCAGCTCGAACAGTGGAGACAACCGCGCCACCATGAACACGCCGGCTGTCACCATGGTTGCGGCATGGATCAGCGCCGACACCGGCGTCGGCCCTTCCATGGCGTCCGGCAGCCAGGTGTGCAGCAGGAACTGCGCCGACTTGCCCATCGCGCCCATGAACAGCAGCAGGCACAGCACCGTCAGCGTGTCCCACTGATGGCCCAGAAACTCCATCGGCTTGCCGGCCAGCGATGGCGCTGCCTTGAACACCTCGTCGAAACCGATGCTGTTGAACACGAAGAAGATGCCGAAGATGCCGAGCGCGAAGCCGAAGTCGCCTACCCGGTTGACAACGAACGCCTTGATGGCCGCCGCATTGGCTTCCGGCTTCTGGTACCAGAAGCCGATCAGCAGGTAGGAGGCGAGGCCCACGCCTTCCCAGCCGAAGAACAGCTGCAGGAAGTTGTTGCTGGTCACCAGCATCAGCATGGCGAAGGTGAACAGCGACAGATAGGCAAAGAAGCGCTGCCGGCTGTCGTCCTCGTGCATGTAGCCGATCGAGTAAAGGTGCACCAGAAACGATACGGTATTGACCACCACCAGCATCACACCGGTCAGCGTGTCGATGCGCAGGCTCCATGACACGTCGAGCTGGCCGGAGGTGACCCAGCGCAGCACCGGCACATGCACGGTCTCGGCGCCGAAGCCGATCTGCGTGAACGCCACCCACGACAGCGCCGCCGAGATGCCAACGAACAGCGTCGTGATGAGCTCACTCGGGCGCGGGCCGAGCGCACGGCCAAGCAGCCCGGCGACCAGTGCGCCGATGATGGGCAGGAAGACGATGGCCTTGTACATCATCGCAGTGAGCCGCTCCTCAGCCCTTCATCATGTTGATGTCTTCGACCGCGATCGAACCGCGGTTGCGGAAATAAACGACGACGATGGCCAGGCCGATGGCCGCTTCGCCAGCCGCCACCGTCAGAACGAACAGCGCAAACACCTGGCCCACCAGGTCGCCCATGAACGAGGAGAACGCCACCAGGTTGATGTTCACGGCCAGCAGCATCAGCTCGACCGACATCAAAATGACGATCACGTTCTTGCGGTTAAGGAAGATGCCGAAGATGCCGAGCGTAAACAGGATCGCCGCGACAGTCAGGTAGTGGCCGAGACCGATGCTCATGAGGTCGCGCTCCTAGCCCAGCATGGTCTCGAAGACCAACTTGATGGCGCCGCCGACCGAGATGCCCCCGACCAGGGGGAAGGCTGCGTCCTTGATCAGCTCGTGCGAGCCGCCCAGCAGGTACAGCACCCCGGCGGTGACGCACGCTATGAGCACGGCAATTGTGTAGGTCGAATATGCCGTCAGGCGAAAGGCGATATCACTGGCGATCAGTCCGACAACGAACATGATGGTCGGCAGGCGCTGGCTCACGACGCCGCCTCCTTGCGCACCGAAACGGCGGCGGGCACGATTGCCTCACCGGGCTTGACCTTCACGATGTCCATGGCCGACGCCTTGCCGCGCGCCACCTGGGCGGC
>DASTOW010000069.1:0-11663 GCA_035762425.1 Hyphomicrobiaceae bacterium
GTCGATGATGGTGACGATGATGGCGCCGATCACGCCACCCCAGATGTGGCCGATGCCGCCGAACACCACCATCAGCAGCAGGGTGACCATCTCGGTGATGGTGTAGCTGTTGGGGTGCAGGAAGCCCGGCGCCATGTGCGCTTGCAGGCT
This sequence comes from Hyphomicrobiaceae bacterium, assembly GCA_035762425.1. Classification (GTDB taxonomy): domain Bacteria; phylum Pseudomonadota; class Alphaproteobacteria; order Rhizobiales; family Hyphomicrobiaceae; genus AWTP1-13. Next base: position 151 of record DASTOW010000069.1, read on the forward strand.
GCCCGCGGCACCTGCATAGAGCGCGCTCAGCACAAACGCGATCACTTTGTATTTGCGCACATTGACGCCACTGGCGGCCGCAGCGAGTGGGTCTTCGCGCAGCGCCTTGAAGGCGCGGCCGATGTCGGAGCTCAGGATGCTGAAGGAGAAGTACAGCCCCAGCAGGGCGAATGGCATGGCGATGTAGTAGTAGGACCGGTGATCTCCGAATGAGAAGTTGCCGATGTACGGTGGCGGGATGCCTTCGTAGCCGATCGCGGCACCGAGCCAATCGGTGCCGGAAATGATAATGCGCACGGATTCGGCGAGGCCGAGCGTGGCGAGGGCCAGATAGGCGCCCTCCAGGCGGAAGGACGGGATGCCGACGATCGCGCCTGCGAAGGCAGTCACGAGCATGGCCGCCGGCAGTGCAAACCAGAAGGGCAGCCCGACCTTGGTCGCGAACACTGCTGACGCGTACGCGCCGATGGCCGTCAGCGCGATATGGCCGACCGTCACCTGGCCGGCGAAGCCTTTGACGATGTTAAGACCTACCGCCAGGATGATGTTGATACAGATGACATTGACAACGAACTGCGTATAGGCGTTCGCCAGGAAGAACGGCAGCGGCAGAAGCAGCACCCAGGCGACGATCCATGGCACGATGGGATGCATCGAGCCGAGCAACGACCGCGACGCGGGTGCGTCAGCTGCTGCGCTTTGCTCGGCGCTCTTGGCAATGTCTGCTGTCACGGCGTAGCCATGCGTTGCTAGCGGGCGTTCATGCCGGAAGTGACCGAGGCCGGCGGCCAGCATAGGCGGGCCGCCGGCCGTCGACGATCAGATCAGGCGCTCAAAGGCCGAAGCCCGGCTCGAATGACACGCGGGCCAGCACGCGCATGTCGTAGTCCTTGCCGCCCTTCGTGTACTCCACAAGGATACCCGTGCGATTGCCATCGCGGCACTGCGGCGTGGGATCTGCGCAGAAGTTGATCGGGCCGGACGCCAGGCCGCTGTAGTCCTTAATGTTGGTAAGAGCATCGCGGATCGCAGCGCGATCAGCCTTCAGCGAGGCGTCCGTCAGCTCGAGCTTGGCGTTCTTGAGAGCGAGCTTGATGAGCTGCGCGGTCTCGTAGGCCTGACTGAAGTCGTGATCAGGGCAGCGCACGTTGTACTTGGTCTGCACCATCTTCACGAATTCCTGCGCCACCGGCCGCTCGTCCTTGCAGGAGAACGCGGCCGCGAACGTCAGGCCCACGGCGGTGTCGCCAGCCAGCTCCGGCACCGGCGCGTTCGACGCGGCGGAAGCCGCCACGCGCCGCACCTTCTTCGGGATGCCGACCTCATAGGACTGCTGCGTGATGCGCGCAATCGCGTCGAGCTGTCCGCCGATCGCCAGCACATCCGGGTTCAGAGACTTGATCTTGAGCAAATGCGCGCGGAAATCGAGATCCGTCTCCTGCATCTGCGCCTCGTAGACCGGCTTCTCGCCGTAGGTCTTCTCCATGAAGGACATGTAGTCCTTGGCGAAGCCGATGCCCGCGCCGTCGGTCGTGTACAGGAAGGCAACCTTCTTGCCGACGTTCTCCGACAGGTACTTGGCGTGCACCGAAGCGTAGAACCGCTCGGACACCGAGGTGCGGAAGGTCCAGGCACTGCCCTTCTTGGTGATGTTGGCGTTGGTTGAGTGCGGCACGATTTGCGGCACTTCCTCCTTGGTCGTGACATCGACCATCGGCATGGTGACGGAGCTGCAGGTCGAACCCATCACCAGATGCACCTTGTGCTGGTGAATAAAGCGATTGACGTTGGCAATGCCCTTGTCCGGCTTGCACTCGTCGTCGAGCAGAATGACCTCGATCTTCTTGCCGTTGATGCCGCCCGCGGCGTTCGCCGCCTCCAGCTCGTCCTTCGACATCTGGCCGTACTTCAGACCGTTCTCGACGATCATGCGCAGCGTAATGCCGATGCGGATCACGCCATCCTGGGCTTGCGCCGGCGCAGAGACGGGTCCCGTCGCGAGCATGGCCGCCGGCAACAGGGCCAGCAACGTTCTATTTCCGTAGTGCATCATAGGCGTTCCTCCAGTGTCGTCTCTGACGGACGTGCTTCACAGTAGTTCTGCTCTCGGCAATCGCCAATCTCCGACTGGCATCGTTGTTTGAGGGACAATGTCGCGGGGCCAAGCCGTTGAACGGCCACTCCCGGATCTGGTCGCCGAGGTCAAAACTGATGTCGAAAGGTCCCCCTGTCGTCGGCCGGTAGACCCTGCTTCCGACCCCCGATGAGGTCAATGATCAAGGTTTGCGATCAACTTAACCTAATGTTATCTCGGCACAATAGGAATTGCCTGCGTCCCGGACAGGTTAAGACGCCTATTCCCAAACGGCATCAATATGTTGGCGCAAACTGGTGCGCCGCAGGACCTACGGGGGCACGAATTGGCCCGCCGCAGCGAACCCGTCCTATGCGCGGTCGGCTTTTACCGAACGTTGCATGGCTGTCGGCCCGCGTTCATGCGGCTTCTTCGAGCGCAAGCGCTCAATAGCGCGAACCACCCCCATAGCCGCCACCGCCATAGGAGTCGGGCGAACGCGGCCCGCCACCGGTGTTGGCCGCACACGCACCGATGCCAAGACACACGATGATTGTGAGCAAAGTGATGATGCTGCGCATGCTCCCCTCAATTGCTGGCCTCAGCTCGCCGATCGATGGGGCATCCCCGCTGCTCGCATCATGGCAACAAAGATCATTGGCCCGAAATCCGGCAGCGTGAAGGCTTGCTAGAAGGCGTGCACGTCCTATGCCTCTCCTAACGCCACTTTTTGTGAAGCGCGTCTTGACTGAGTGCGGCGCGCGGGCTGCTCGCTCGGCGCGCCGGCGCGGCTTTCCATGTGGCCGCGCAACGAAGCGATGAAATGCTCGCAATAACTAGAAAGGGTCGCATCCTTGCGGTAGGCAATATAGGTTTGGAACGTGGTCGGCTCGATGATCTCGAGCGCGCGCAGCTTCGGCCAGTTGTCTGCCGCCAGCGTAAATTCGTCGATGATGGCGACGCCCAGGCCGTTGGTGACCATTGCGCACACGGTCGAACCAAAGCGCGCCCGGATCGTCATCTCGTAGGCCAGGGCATGGCTCGAGAATATGCCGGCGATGATGCGACCGTAGGGATCGTTGGGATCGATGCCGATCAGCGGATACTTGACGATCTGCCCGGCGCGGACGCGCTCGTGCCGGGCGAGCGGATGTCCGTCCGGGACGATGCATTTGAGGCGCCCCTTGGCCAGCGGCTCGAAGGTGAGCATAGGGTGCTCGACTTTGTGGCTAACCGCCACCACCTCGCCTTTGCCGAGCAGAAGATAGTTGATGGCCTCCTCGATCTTAAGGATGTCGATGTCGATCAGCAGGCTCGGATACTTGCGCCGCACATCGGTGATGGCGCGCGGCACCATGACGTTGGAGATGCTCGGCACCGAGCCGATCTTGAGCTCCGCGTCCGCCCCTCGCTTCAGGCGCGTGACCAGGAACTGCAGGTCTTCGACCTTGTCGTACACACCGTTGATCTGGCTGAAGAGGTCGTTGGCCTCGCGCGTCGGCGTATAGCGTCCGGCCTTGCGGCTGAACAGCTTCAGCCCGAGCAGGCCCTCAGCGTGCTTCATGACACGGCTGATGCCGGGTGAAGACACGTTGAGTAGGCGAGCGGCGCCGCCAACGCTGCCGGTCACCATAATGGCCCGGATGACCTCGATCTGGCGAAGCGTAAGCATGTGCACTGCGGTGAGATTTTGCGGCGGCCGGAGGCTAACCGGCCCACTCGACAAATGTAACATGAAGTTTAGGGCAGCCGAAATCTTGGTTATTGACGGCAACAGCGCGCGCGCGATGATTTGGCAAAAGGATGCGAGCCGGCTGCCAGCGCGTGATGGCCAAGTTCGACATGGGCACCACCAAGCTGAGTGGGCGTTCAGCCATGCGTGCCTTCTCATGGCCAAGCACTTTGTAGCGGCCTGCGCGGCGCCGGCACACCTGTCCTCTGCGGCACCTGAGGAAAACCTGGCAGGGAGTGTCGCCTTGCATGCCTGAGGAGAGCATCTTCGCAGCCAGGCGCGCGCGCGCAATTCGCAGACAAGCGACCCGGCCGGCTCATGTCATCTGGAGCGCGCGGTCGCTGGAGGAGGCCCTATGAGACTTGCCATTGCCACCGTGTGTTTGAGCGGAGGGCTGGTCGAGAAGCTTGAGGCGATTGCCGCCGCAGGCTTCAAGGATGTCGAGATTTTCGAGAACGACTTGCTGTCCTTCAACGGCACGCCTGCCGACGTGCGCAGGATGGTGGCGGACCTGGGCATGCACATCATCACGTTTCAGCCGTTCCGCGACTTCGAGGGCATGCCCGGCGACAAGCGAACCCGCGCCTTCGCCCGTGCGGAGCGCAAGTTCGACCTCATGCAGGAGCTTGGCTGCGACCTCCTGCTGGTGTGCTCCAACATCTCGCCGGACAGCGTTGGTGGCATCGATCGCGCCGCGGCCGACCTTGCCGAACTCGGCGAGCGGGCCAGCAAGCGCGGCCTGCGCATCGGCTTTGAGGCGCTCGCCTGGGGACGCCACATCAACGACTATCGCGACGCCTGGGAGGCGGTGCGCCGCGCCGACCACAAGTCGGTCGGCCTGGTGCTTGATAGCTTCCATACCCTGGCACGCAAGACCGACCTGAAGGCGATCCGCTCGATCCCGCGCGACCGCATCTTCCTGGTACAGGTGGCGGATGCGCCCGTGCTGGACATGGACCCGCTGTCGTGGAGCCGGCACTTCCGCAATTTTCCGGGCCAGGGCGACCTGCCCGTCCTCGATTTCATGGAGGCGCTGCAGGCCACGGAGTTCGACGGCATCCTGTCGTTGGAGATCTTCAACGACCAGTTTAGAGCCGGTTCCGCCCACAGCGTCGCCATCGACGGCCGCCGTTCCCTCCTCTACCTCATGGACGAATTGCGTGTCCGCACCGGCATCACGCACAAATCGCTGCCGGCGCTGCCGACGCGGTCGAAGACCCTCGGCACCGAGTTCATCGAGTTCACCCTCGACGAGGACAGCGAGCCCCGTTTCGAAGCGCTGCTGCGCAGCCTGGGTTTCATCAAGGCAGGCGTGCACAAGTCGAAGGCAGTGACGCGATGGGCGCAGGGCACCATCAACCTCGTCATCAACACCGACAAGGAAGGCTTTGCGCATTCCTACAACATCACGCACGGCACATCCGTGTGCGCCATCGGTTTCATGGTCGATGATGCCGGCAAGACGCTCGACCGCGCGCAGCGCCTGCTCGACCAGCCCTTCCGGCAGGCGGTCGGCCCCGGCGAGCTGGAGATCCCGGCCGTGCGCGGCGTGGGCGGCAGCCTGCTATACTTTATCGATCCCAACAGCGACCTCGCCCGCGTCTGGGACGTCGAGTTCGAACCGACCGGCGAGGATGCCAAGAAACAAGGCGCCGGCCTCACCACCGTCGACCACATCTCGCAGTCGATGCACTACGAGGAAATGCTGACCTGGCTGCTGTTCTACACATCGCTTCTCGATCTATCCAAGACGCCGGAGCAGGACGTGCTGGACCCCGGCGGCCTCGTCAAGAGCCAGGTCGTGCAAGCCGGCGACGGCGCGCTTCGGCTGGTGCTCAACGCCTCGCAGTCCAAGCACGCAATGTCCTCGCGCTTCCTGTCGGAGGCGTTCGGCTCGGGCGTGCAGCACATCGCCTTGGCCACAGCCGACATCTTCGCTACCGTCAAGCGGCTGAAGGCCAACGGCGTTGCCCTTCTGTCGGTGCCCGAGAACTACTACGACGACGTCGAGAGCAAAACCGACCTCACCGCCGAGCAGATCGACGCGCTCAGAGAACACAACCTGTTGTATGACCGCGACGCGAGCGGCGAGTACCTGCAGGTCTACACACAGACGTTTGAGGACCGCTTCTTCTTCGAGATCGTCGAGCGGCGCGGCTACAAGGGCTTCGGCGCCGGCAACGCGCCCATCCGGCTTGCCGCTCAATCGCGCCTTGCCAGCAGCTCGACGCTATAAGCGGCATAGTCAAAGAACCCCGAGGAGATGGCCAAGTGGACTTTTCCCTGTCCGATGAGCAGCGCCTGCTCATCGATACTGTGCGCAAGTTCATCGCCGAACAGCTGGCGCCGCTGGAGGACGAGGTCGAGCGCACCGGTACGCTTACCCCGGCCCAGGCGCGCTCGATCTTCGAGAAGGCGAAGGCTCTCGGCCTCTACGGCATGAACATCCCGACCTCGCTCGGGGGTGGGGGGCTTTCGGCGGTTGACACCATGCTGGTCGAGGAGCAGTTCGGGCACACGACGGACATCCTCATTCGCCGCGCCTTCGGCAATGTCTACGAGGTCCTGCTCGCCTGCGAAGGAACACAGAAGGAGCGTTGGCTGCTGCCGGCCGTGCAGGGCGAAAGGATCTGCTGCATTGCCATCACCGAGCCTGGAGCAGGATCGGACGCGGCCGGCATCACGACACGCGCCGTGCGCGATGCATCGGGTTGGCGCCTGACCGGCCAGAAGCACTTCATCAGCGATGCCGTGTGGTCCGACTTCTTCGTCGTTTCGGCCAAGACCGACACCAGCCGGGCGTTCTCGCTGTTCCTGGTCGACAAGAACCTGCCCGGCATTACGGTAGGACGCGACCAGCCGATGATGGGCATCCGCGGCACCGGTCACGTCGAGCTGGTGTTCGACAACGTGAAGCTCGACGGCCAAGCTCTGCTCGGCGGCGAAGGTAACGGCATGAAGCTGATCCTGGAGACGCTGGGCCGCGTGCGCCTCGCCCAGGTAGCGGCGCGTGCCGTCGGCAAGTCCGCCAAGGTGCTGGCTCTCGCTACCGACTACGCCAATGAACGCAAGCAGTTCGGCAAGGCAATAGGCGATTTTCAGTTCATCCAGCAGTTTATCGCCGACAGCGTCATCGAGATCAACGCAGCCCGCTACATGGTGCTGCGCGCGGCCTGGGAGATCGACCAGGGCAACGACGCCCGGGACTGGATCTCGATGGTTAAAGTGCAGGCAGCCGAGACGCTTGGACGCGTGGTCGACCGGGCCGTCCAGGTGTTCGGCGGCATGGGCTTCTGCAAGGACCTGCCGATCGAGCGCTACTACCGGGACGCGCGCATCTACCGGATTTTCGATGGCACCTCCGAGATCCATCGCGGCCTGGTGGCGCGCGCGGCGCTCAAGAAAGGTGCTCCGCTGTTCGACATCGGTGCCTGATCTGGTGGCCGCGCCGACCCGGCCGTGGCAAACGGTCCACAACATCTGTGGCCATTTGCGCGCCATGGGCGGATAAGACGCGACAGCCTGTCTTGACCAGGTGCGCCGGGTCCAGGTTGAATGCGCGTTTGCGAGAGTGGCAACCTGGAACCACCAGACAGATGTTCGATTTCGACCGCGTGATCGAGCGCCGCGGCACGCATGCGCAGAAATGGGACGGCATGACGCGGTTCTCGGGCATCGCGACGCCCGACGCCATCCCGATGTGGGTGGCGGATATGGACTTCGCCGCCCCGCAGGGCGTTACGCAAGCCATCGAGGAAATGGCCAGGCGCGGGGTGTTCGGTTACTACGCCGACACCGGCAGCTGGACGGAGGCCCTTGCCGACTGGATGGCGCGCCGGCATGGCATGCGCATCGAGCCCGCATGGGTCAGCCCGGCGCCCGGCGTGGTGTCCGCGCTCGGTCTCATCCTGCAGGCCGTCAGCGCCCCCGGCGATGAGGTGGTCGCCTTCTCGCCCGTGTATCACGCCTTTCGCAGAATCATCCTGGCCAACGAGCGGCGAATCATCGATGCACGCCTCGTCGAGGCCAACGGCCGCTACGCCATGGATCTCGATGCACTGCGCGGTCAACTGACCCCGCGCACCAAAGTCGTGTTCTTCTGCAGCCCACACAATCCCGGCGGTACGGTGTGGACACCGGCCGAAATCCGCGCCCTCGCCGCCTTTTGCACCGCGCACGACCTAATTCTCGTTTCCGACGAGATTCACTACGATCTGGTATTCCAGGGCGCCAAGCACACGCCCACTTTGGTCGCCGCACCCGAGATCGCCGACCGCCTCATTACCACTGTCGCCGCCACCAAGACATTCAACCTCGCTGGTGCACACGTGGGCGCGTGCATCACCTCGAATGCAACCTTCAAGCGCGCCATCGATGCGCGCGTCATGGCCGGCGGGCTTAGTTCCTACAACAGCTTCGGCATGATCGCCACCGAAGCCGCCTGGCGCACCGGCGAAGCCTGGCTCGACGCCCTCGTCCCCTATCTCGCCAAAAGCCGCGATCTGTTCGATCGGCGCATCGAGGCGGCCGCGCCGGGTGCGCGCTCCATGCGGCTTGCCGCCACTTACCTCGCCTGGGTCGACTTCTCCGGCACTGGGCTACCGGCCGATCAGGTGGCCGCCAGGGTGAAGGAGCGCGCGCGCATCGCCGTCAGCCCCGGCCCGCAGTTCGGGCCCGGTGGCGAGACCTGGCTGCGTTTCAATTTCGCAACGCCGCGCCCGATCCTCGAAGAGGCACTCGGTCGCCTGGATGAAGCGTTCTATGATCTGCGCAAGAAATAGCGAGCGCTGAGCGATGAAAAGACCCGTGGTCGGCGTGATCGGCAATGCGCACCGCATCGAGAACCGGTTCAACGTACAGGGCGTCGGCGAACGCAGCATGCGCGCGGTGGCCGAGGTGGCGGACGCGCTCCCCCTAATGTTCGCCAGCGCGGTCGAGATCACGGATATCAGCGCGCTGCTCGAGGTGGTCGATGGCATCGTGCTGACGGGCGCCCGCGCCAACGTCCACCCGACCCGCTTCCGCACCGACCCGCATCCCAAGCACGAGCCCTATGACGAGAACCGCGATGCGCTGGCGCTGGCCTTGGTCGAGGCCTGCGTGGCGCGCGGCATGCCGATCTTCGGCATCTGCCGCGGTCTGCAGGAGATGAACGTCGCCTACGGCGGCACGCTGCATCCCGAGATCCGCGAGCTGCCGGGCCGCATCAACCACCGCATGCCGCGCCTGCCGACCGGCGAGATCCATCCCGATCCAGCCGTCGTGTTTGCCGACCGCCACGACGTCAAGCTCGTCCCGGACGGGGTGTTTGCCCGCTTGCTCGGCCGCGAAACCATCCGCGTCAACTCCCTGCACGGCCAGGGCATCCTCGAGCCCGGCGAGCGCATCGTCGTGGAGGGCATCGCGGAGGACGGCACCATCGAAGCCATTCGCATCGCCGATGCTCCCGATTTCGCACTGGGCGTGCAGTGGCATGCCGAGCATGATCCGCAGCACAATGCCGTCAACCGCGCCCTGTTCAAGGCGTTCGGGCAGGCGCTCAAGGCCCGCAAGGGGCATTGACGCACACCGACCCCTCAACGGCGGCCATCCTGCGATCGAGAACTCGATGCGCAGGCTCTGCGCAAGTGAAAGGCTTGTAACCCTCGGCGCAATCGGCAAGAAGGTGGACAAACACACCTTGGCCAAGCGCATCCAGCACCATGCCATCGATAGCTCAAAGGAAAGCCCGTAGTGCGCAGCCGGCGAAGGGCAAGTCGCGTGCGCGCGCCCCGACCGAACCTCAATCCGGCGATCCGCTCTATCTCCAGGTCGTCCGAGCGTTGAGGGACGAGATCATCAGAGGCGTTTTTCCGGTAGGCTCGCAGCTTCCACCCGAAGACGAGCTGCGCAAGCGCTTCTCGGTCAGCCGCTATACGGTGCGCGAAGCTTTGAGGCGACTACGCGAGGACAGCCTCGTCTCGTCGCGCCAAGGGTCGGGCACGACCGTAGTTTCACCACGCCCTTCCGATTCTTACGTCCATGAAGTCACCTCGATTAACGACCTGGTGACATATGCGAGCGGCGTGCGCTTCGCTATCGAGAGCATCGATCTGATCGAAGTCGATCGCCAGCTGGCAGCCCGCATCGGCGTGAAGAGCGGCGAACAATGGCTCGCCGTACACGGCCTTCGCAATACTGAGGGCGGCGGTGAGCTGCCGGTCTGCTGGACCGACGTCTACATCAATCGCGAATTTGCGGCGGTCGGCCGACTGCTGCAACGCCACACCGGACCCATTTTTCATCTCATCGAGGACATGTTCGCGCAGCGTGTCGTCGAAGTGCACCAGGAAATCACCGCTGCGCTGATGTCGCCGACGATGGCACAAAGGCTCCGTGTCAAGGACGAGAAGATGGGGCTCGAAGTGCGTCGCATCTACAGACTCGGCTCGGGAAAAGTCGGCCTGATTGCCATCAACACCCATGCAGCGTCGCGTTTCCGTCATTCGATGATCATGCGCCGCGTCAAGGGGTGAGCGGCTGCGCGCGCGCCTCAGCTCGACTTGAGCGCTGCCGGCGCGAACCCGAAGGCGCTCTCGAACCGCTGCCGATATTTCGGCCAGGCTTCCGGATTGACGAGCCGCGGCGGCACACCGCCCTTCTTGATCACGATCCACTGCTCCGCCGCGGCAATCGCCATGCTGCGCATGGCCTCGTCCGTCATGCCGGCAATGTGCGGCGTCGCGATCACATTCTCGAACTTCAGTAGCGGATGGTCCGCCTTGGCTGGCTCCGACAAAAAGACGTCGACACCCGCACCGGCGATAATGCCTTCGGCAAGCGCGATCGCAAGGTCCTCCTCGACGTGTATCCCGCCGCGCGCGGTGTTGATGAAGTTCGCAGACGGTTTCATTTGCTTGAAGAGCGCAAGGGTGAACATCCCGAGCGTCTCCTCGGTGCGGGGACAATGCACCGAAACGAAATCCGATCGCGCAAGCAGCTCCTCGATGCTCACCTTGGTGGCGCCCTTTGCCTCTATCTGGGCGGCACTCAGGTAAGGATCATAGGCAAGAACGGTCATGCCAAGGAGGTCCTTGCACAGCGTCGCGGTGCGCGCGCCGATCTTTCCTATCCCGACGATACCAAGCGTCTTGCCACCCAGATCGGTCCCCTTGACGACGAACCGGTCGAGGTTGCCGCCACGCCGCATGATCTTGTCCGTCTGCGCTATCCGCTTGGCGAGCGACAGCATCATGCCCAGCGCATGCTCGGCGACGGCATTCGCGTTGGTCCCCGACTGGCTGCACACAATGACGCCTGCTGCCGTGCACGCCGCGACGTCGACCATATCGTAGCCAGCTCCGGTCGAGCTAATTGCCAGGATGCCTTGGCACCGGTCGAGCAGATGGGCATCGCCAAGGTACGGCCCCAGCAGCTCGGTGCGCGGCGAGATCTGATAGGCCCGGGCCAGGCTCAACCTCTCGAACGTTGCAGCAACCGGATCGGCATAGGAAAGCCGATCAAGCTTGATGTCCGGTTGGCCGGCGAGAACCTGTTCTGCCGCAGGGTCGATCCATCGTTCGAAATAGGCCAGCCGCATTTGCTTCCCTTCACATTGGCGCACTCAGCTGAAGTCATAGAACCGCGCTGGATTGTCAACAAGGATCAGCCGCGCGCTATCCTCAGCGTGGAGCGCCCCACATGCGTCGCTTCAGTCTTGCACGCCGT
>DASTOW010000070.1:0-12613 GCA_035762425.1 Hyphomicrobiaceae bacterium
TGAAGATGACGGCCAACACAGCAATAACGACCAACGCCGCAAAAACACCCGCGGTGTCGAACTCGCTGCCGGAGCGCTGCACGAGGTAGCCGAGCCCGCGATTGGCCGCGATCATTTCGCCGATGATGGTGCCGATCAGCGCGTAGGGCACCGCGGTTTTCAGCCCGACGAAGATCCACGACGTGGCGGAGGGCATGATGACTTTGGTCAGGATCTGTCGGCGCTTGGCGCGCATCAGACGCAGGCTGTCGACGAGGTCGGGATCGACTTCGCGCACGCCGGCAAACGTGTTGACGAACACCAGGAAGACCACCAACACGGCGGCTAGTGCCACCTTCGAGTTGATGCCAAGCCCGAACCAGAGAATGAACAGCGGTGCCAGCGCCACCTTGGGCAACGCATTGAAGGCCCAGATGTAAGGATCGAGCAGCCGGCTCAGGAACGGCGACAGCCCCAACCACAGGCCGCCGATCACGCCCGCCACCGCGCCGATCAGGAAGCCGTACACCGTAGCGTAGATGGTCGCCCAGACGTGCACGTAGATGCTGCCGTTGGCGATCCACCCCCACAGACGCACCATCACATCGATGGGGCTGCTGATCATGAACTTGTCGATCAGCCGGCCAGCACTGAGCTGCCAGACCACCAGCAGCACGATGCCCAGCACAATCTGCAGGCCGACCATGGCCATCGGGCTCATCTCGCCGAGCGGCTTGCGCTGGGGACGCGCCGGCTTCGACAGCTCGGGTGTGACGGTCTCGGATGCCGTCATAGCTTCTCCTCGACATACTCTTCGCGCAGCTTGTCCCAGATCGCGTTGTAGATCTCGTGAAAGCGCTCGGTGAAACGCACCTGGGCGACATCGCGCGGGCGCGGCAGGTCGACCCTCTGTTCATGCGCCACCCTGGCGGGACGGCGGCTGAACACGACGACACGGTCGGCAAGCGTGATGGCCTCCACCAGGTCGTGCGTGACGAGCAGAATGGTCTGCTTGTTGGCCGCCCATAGTTTCAGCAACAGATCGTGCATGGCGATGCGCAGCTGCGCATCGAGCGCGGCGAACGGCTCGTCGAGCAGCAGGGCCTTGGGCTCGTACAGCAGCATGCGGGCAAGACAGGCGCGCTTGCGCATGCCGCCCGACAGCTCGCCCGAATACTTGTTCTCGAAGCCGTCGAGACCGACCTGCCGGATCATGGCGCGGGCCGCCTCGTGGCGTTTGGCCTGAGATTGGCCGGCCAGCTCCAGCGGCAGCGCCACGTTGTCGAGCACCGTGCGCCAGGGCAGCAGGTTGTCCTTCTGCGTCATGTAACCGACGTCAGTGTTGACATCGGACACCTGCCGGCCCTGATAAACCACGCGTCCTTCGCTCGGCGGATAGAGGCCGGCTATCATGTTGAGCAAGGTGGACTTTCCGCACCCCGAGGGGCCGATCAGGGCAACGATCGAATGTGGTTGGATGGCAAGGTCGACGTGCGCAACAGCGCGCACTTCCTCCGTGCCCTTGCGGAACGTCTTGCCGATGCCTTGAAGCTCAATCATCCGCAATGGCGCTCCGGTCAGAACAGCATGCGCTGGTAGCCGCCATCGACGTCGATATTTGCCCCGCACATGAAGCCGGCGCGCGCCGAAGCAACGAATAGCACGGCATTGGCGATGTCGTCTGCATCGCCCCAACGACCAAGCGGCACGTTGCGGCCCCAGCCGCTCTCCTGCTGCTCCAGGCTGCGGCCGATATAGAGTTCGCCGTCAAGATTGAGCTCGGCGGTGAGGGGGCTGCGAATGCGGCTCGGGCAGACGGCGTTTACCAGAATGCCGTCGCGACCGAAGTCGTCGGACAGCGATTTCACGAACGCATGTTGCGCGGCATTCACCACCGCAGAGCCGATCACCTCCCTGCCCGGCACCTTGCCGGCCTGGCCGATGATCAGGATGATGCGTCCGCCACCTTGCTTGCGCATGTGCGGCGCCACCTGACGGGCAAGCTCCCACGGTCCCAGCACCTTGGTGCGCAGGTGCGCCTCGACCTGTTCGGTCGTGAGATCCTCAAGCCGACCTTTCAGGTGGGTACCGGCATTGCTGACCACGATGTCGATGCGGCCGAGCTTGGCGACGACGGCCGCAACCAGCGCCGGCATCCGCGCGGGTTGGTCGACATGCGCGGTTGCACCGTGCGCCTCACCGAGTGGCTTCAGCTCGGCGAGAGCTTGCGCCAGTTTGGCGTCGTCACGCCCGCAAATGAAAACCTTTACGCCCTCTGCCAGCAGACGGCGGGCGATGGCGAGGCCGATGCCGCTGGTGCCGCCGGTGATGAGGGCTGTCTTGCCTGTGAGTTCCAGATCCATCGCTGCCGCTCCGTCAGCCGAACACGTAGCGGTGATAGCCGCCGTCGAGGGACACCGAGCTGCCGCATACGAAGTTGGCGCGATCCGAGGCAAGGAACGCGATCAGGTCGGCCACCTCCTCGGATTCGCCCATACGTCCCAGTACGTTGGCGCGCGTGAAGCCGGCCGCAGCTGTGGCCCGATCGACGCCGCGCTTCTTCATCTCGCCAGCGATCAGCAACTGCACCAGCTCGGTGGCGATGTATTGCGGGCATACCGAGTTCACCCGCACATTGTCGCGCGCAACCGCGTCGGCGACCGCCTTGGTCATGGCCTGCGCCGCCACGTTGGCGATGCCGGACGGCAGCCGGTCGGGATGCGGGTGGCGTACGGCCTGGCCGATGACGTTGACGATGCGGCCATCCTTGCGCGCGCGCATGCCGGGCAGGACAAGCCGGATCATGCCGTAGAAGCCGAACAGCTTGTCGTCGAGCTGACGCTGCAGCTGCTCGTCGGTCATGTCGTCGACGCTGGCCCGTACGTGCGTGCCGGCGTTGTTGACCAGTATGTCGACCCGGCCGAAGCGCTCGACCACGGCACGTACGAACGCCTCACGCGCCGCAGAAACCGACGTGTCGGTGCTGATCGCCAGGACCTCGCCGTGCTGCTGCAGCCGGTCCTTGGCCGCGTCGAGCCGGCCCTGATCGCGCGCGCAGATTACAACCTGCGCGCCTTCCTTGAGCAGTCGCTCGGCCGTCGCAAAGCCGATGCCGCGCGACGCGCCGGTGACGATCGCAACCTTGTCCTGCAGGCCGAGGTCCATCTCGCGTGTTACCAAAGTCCCTTCAGGCGGCCGCCGTCGAGGTTGAGCGACACGCCCGTAATGTAGCTGGAACGCTCCGAGCACAGGAACACGATTGCGTTGGCGAGTTCCTCGGGCTTGCCGAAGCGACCGAGCGCGTTCTTCCTCGACGCCAGCCGGCGGGCTTCGTCCTCGGAAGTCACGCCAAGCTCCTTCTGCAGGCCGCCGGCGTTGCGCCGCCACAAGTCCGTCGCGACCCAACCGGGGCACACCGCATTCACGAGCACATTGTAGGGCGCAAATTCTGTGGACAGCGACTTGGTGATGTTGAGCAGCCCGCTATTGGTGATTCCCGATCCGAACATGTACGGATCGGGCTCCTTGCCGGCGCCGCCGATCATGCTGACGATGCGTCCCCATTTCTTGTCGCGCATGATGGGAAACACGGTGCGGATGGTGCGTAGGAAGCCGAACAGCTTGGTGTCGAGCTGGGTCTGCAGGCCCTGGTCGGTCATTTCGTCGAAGCGGCCGGAGTACATGGTGCCGGCATTGTTCACCAGAATGTCGACCGTGCCGTAGGCTTGCAGCGTGGCGTCGACCAGCTTCTTGATGTCCGCTTCCTTGGAGGTGTCGGCAACGATGCAGCGGATCTCGCCGCCCGTTTTCTGCGCCAGCTCCTTGCAGGTTGCTTCGAGCTGATCGCCGTGGCGTGAGCAGGTCATCACCTTGACGCCTGCCTCCAGGAATTCGCGTGCCGTCTCGCGGCCAATGCCGCGACTGCCGCCCGTCACGAGGGCAACGCGGCCCTTGATGCCAAGATCCATTGCTCATTCATCCTTCTGCTTACGATACGATATTCATCATCAGGCGTCGGCGCTGCGCCCAAGCGCCATGTGTCGGTTCATGAAGTCGAGGGTAAGCGCCAGCGCCTTCTCGGCGCTCGGCGCATGCCATTCCTTGCGGTGGTCGCAGTTGAAGCCGTGGTCGGCCGGGAACAGATGCGTTTCAATCTCGGGGTTGTGCCGCCGGATGGTCGCACGGTCGGCCTCGGAGATGCGCGGATCCATGGTGCCGAAGTGGAATAGCACAGGGACGCGCGGCTTTTCGTGCGCGAAAGGAATTGTCTGCGCGCCGTAGTAACCGACGGCACAGGCGACGCGGTGCAGGCGCGTGGCCGCCAGGAACGCCAGGGTGCCGCCCCAGCAATAGCCGAGCACGGCGACGCCTTTGGGGGCTTGCAGGCTATCGATGGCAGCCTGCAGGTCGAGCAGCACGCCATCCAGGGGGATGGCCGAGCGAAGGCGGCGGCCGGTCTCGATGCCGGCCTCGTCGTAGCCGAGCGCCACGCCTCGTTGCGCGCGGTCGAAGAGGGCGGGTGCTACGGCCTTGAAGCCACGCCGCGCGTAGTCGTCGCACACGTCGCGGATGTGTGCGTTGACGCCAAAGATCTCGTGCAGAACAACGACGCCCGCCCCGTTGGGGTTGGCCGGCTTCGACAGGTAGGCGGCGAACCGGTGCCCGTCGGCGGCCTGCAGCTCGATATCGACGCTCAGCCTGGCAACGCGCTGATCCTCGCCCACCATGAGGGACGCCCACTCTCCATTGGTGCCCGACGAAGGCCGACCGGCATTTCCCCGCAGCGCTGTTGGCGGTATGCTATTTTTGTTCTACATTATTTGTGCCAACTTTGTAGGACACTATCGCGACGGTGGTGCCGATTGTCAAGCGCGCGCGGCACAGGACCTTGCTTCCCAATCGCGATCAGGACACTAGGTCCCAATGGACAGGCCGGCATTAGATTCGAGGCGGGGCGACACCGTCGATTTCGTGTGCGGCTGCATCCGCCAAGGCGTCGTGGAAGGACGCTTCGTGCCTGGCCAGCGACTGATCGCGCGCGACCTGATCGAAGAGATCGGCATCAGCCGCGGTGCGGTGCGCGAGGCGTTCCGGCGCCTTGCCGCCGAGGGCATGGTCGATCTCATCCCGAACCGCGGTGCCAGCGTGCGCCGACTGTCGCGGCGTCAGGTCGAGGAGCTGTTCCAGATCCGGGAGTGTGTGGAAGGGCTGGCGGCCGGCCTCGCAGCGGCGCAGATCGACAAGGGCGACAACCGCCGAACCTTCACCCAGGTGTGGGAGACAGTGCGTCCCACTGGCCAGGTGATGCCCTGGAACGTGTTCATCGACAACAACCGACTCTACCACCGCACCATCGTCGAGATCGGCGGCAACGCGCAGCTCTCAGCCTTGATCGTCAACTTGCAGCTGCCGGTGGTGATGATCCAGGTCGGACGGGCGATGCGGCCGGAACATGCCGAGCTCTCGCACCAGGACCACGTGGCCATCGCGAAGGCCGTGCTGGCCGGTGACGCGCAGGGCGCCGAACAGGCGATGCGCCGCCACGTGCGCGGATCGCACGACTGGATCCAGACGCTGCCCAACAGCGCGTTCAAGCCGGATGGGTCCTGAACCAGTCGGTTGCGCCGTGCGGAGCTGGCTGGTAGCGTCCTGAACAGGGGATCAGACAGGCTCCCCGGTGCCAAGACGCAACGCGCGTCCAAGTCCTGTCCCAACCGGCGTACCGTACGGCACGCTGCTGCGGGACTTACGGCACCATGCAGACGACCAACGCACAATCTCGACAACCAGGCCGCTCGTCCGACGCTGCCAGCACGGTCCGGTATATCTACGCCGCGCGCGCCTTGCGAGACTTCGGCGACGGCTTCATCGCCATCCTGCTGCCCGTGTATCTCACGGCAATCGGACTTGGGCCGCTGGAGGTCGGTGTGGTTGCCACGCTGGCGCTGCTCGGCTCGGCCTTGATGACACTGGGGATCGGGCTGGTCGGGGGCGCCTGGGACCGGCGCAAGCTACTGATGGCGGCATCCGTCCTGATGGCAGCGACCGGCGCAGCGTTCGCCGTTTCGAGCACCTACGGGGCAATCCTGCTCATCGCTTTTCTCGGCACCATCAATCCCAGCGCCGGCAGCGTCAGCATCTTCGTGCCGCTGGAGCATGCCACGCTGTCAGGCGCCGTTGCCGATGTCGACCGCACCAGCATGTTTGCGCGCTACAGCCTGATCGGCGCGCTGGCGGCGGCACTGGGCTCGTTCGGCGCGGCAACTCCGGAACTTCTGGCTACGTTCGGCATCTCGCAGACGACGGCGCTGCGCATCATGTTCGTTGCTTACGCGGCGCTGGGCGTGGCGGGCGGCG
Organism: Hyphomicrobiaceae bacterium; assembly: GCA_035762425.1. Lineage (GTDB taxonomy): Bacteria > Pseudomonadota > Alphaproteobacteria > Rhizobiales > Hyphomicrobiaceae > AWTP1-13. The sequence goes on from DASTOW010000070.1 coordinate 6,337, forward strand.
TTCTGTATGCGCGAACCTCACCCAGCATCAAGGCGCTGGCGGAACGTACAACCGCCGCGCTCGGGCCATCCCGCAGCATCGTCTACAAGATGGCCGCGCTGTTCAGCATCGATGCGTTCGCGGGCGGCTTCGCGGTGCAGTCCCTGATCGCACTGTGGCTTTTCACGAGATTCGATTTGTCGCTCTACGCGGCCGGCTTGTTCTTCTTCTGGTCCGGCGTGCTGGCCGCCTTTTCGTTTCCGGTCGCGGCCTGGCTGTCGCGGCGCATCGGCCTCGTCAACACGATGGTGTTCACGCACATACCCTCGAGCGTCTGCCTGGTCCTGGCGGCGATCGCGCCCAATGTCGAAACGGCACTGGCGCTGCTACTGATCCGGGCCGCGCTGTCGCAAATGGACGTGCCGACCCGCTCCTCCTACGTGATGGCGGTGGTGACGCCGGCGGAACGACCGGCCGCGGCCAGCGTCACGTCCGTGCCGCGCAGCCTTGCCGCCGCTGCCAGCCCAGCCATCGCCGGAGCGCTGTTTGCAAGTGGCCTGCAGGCCTGGCCGCTGATCATCTGCGGGGTGCTCAAGATTTTGTACGACGTCGCCCTCCTGTGGACCTTCCGGCACGTGAAACCGCCCGAGGAACGCTAGTCAGATCGCCGTACCGACAGGGCGTGGACGCACCTGCCAGCAACAACCAACTCGTGTTCTCCCCCGAGGGCAGGCAACCAGGTCGGCTGGCAGGGAAGTCCGACGCGGAGCTTCACGTTCATTTGAGAGGTATGCGCGCAGATCCGTGATCCGCTCGACCCGGCGCGGCGTATTCCCGTCATGTTGCAACGACGCATGCTGCAGCTGGCGATTGCTGTGCTGTCCCTCATTCCGATCGGCGCGGGCCTCGCGGGCGCCGCCTTCGGCATCGGCGTGTTCGATCACGCCTCGCTGCTCGGCACCGACGCCGACAATTTGAGCCGCTATCTGTCAGGCCTGCTGCTCGGTATTGGGCTGGCCTTCCTGTCCACGCTGCTGCGCATCGAAGCGGAGGGCGTGCGCTTTCGGCTCCTAACCATGATCGTGTTCATCGGCGGTATGGCACGGCTGGCCGGTCTGATTTTGACCGGATTGCCGACCAAATCCATCATGATTGGGCTAGCAATGGAGCTGCTGGTGACGCCGGCCCTGGCGCTGTGGCGCGAGCACGTTGAGCGTTGCACTCCCACAAGCGGAGCAACGGGGCAAACATGAGGCTCGGCATTGCGGGCTTCAAGAGTGGCTGACGTCGAAGGGCTCGGGCAGCATTCGCCACAAGTTTGCGGACTTGCAAGGTATAAGTGACCCCCGCTGTTGGTCTGCCCTCACGGCCGAGCAAGCCCATGCGCAACGCCGACCACATTGCAAATGCAGAGCTCGGCAGGCGCTGGGGCAGGTGGCGCGCGTGGCTGCGATTTTTCCTTTGGCTTTCGATACCGCCGGGGGCGATCGCCTTGGCATTCCAGCTGCAGCCCGCCCACGTTGCACTCGCCATTCCGGTCACCCCAAACGCGACGGGCTATTTCTGGTGGGAGGAGCAGACCTCGCAACTCTCCTACGCCGACAGCTGGGGCGTGCTCTATGTGCGTCGGACAGTCGGCACCGCCTATCCCACGATACAGGGCTGGCATACGGCTGAAGACGCGTTCGCGCACTTCAACAGCTGGCTGACCGCAAATGGCTGGATCTACTCGGGTATCGGGGTCGACAATCCGGCCGTCCCCGAGAGCCGCCTTCTCAAGCCGCAGCAGGGCCGGAGCTTTCATCGCTCCACCAATCCCAACATTCGCGCGACCGTGTTGGTGTGGCCTGCCGGTGCGAACGGCTTCCACGTGGTCGTGACGACCCAGCGTCCTTCTTGGGCGCGAACACTGCAGCAAGGCCTCGATTGAAATTCGCCATCTGAGGCCGCGCCCGAAGAAAACAATGTCGGCAACAGCCTGTGCCGATGATCGGCGGGGACCTCCTCAGTGTCCGCCGCCGGCAGGGGCACCCGCACGCGGCGGCTTGATCAATACTGACAGTACGGCAAGGCCGACGAATAGGAAGGTCAGGACCAGGAATACGTCGGCAAAGGCCATCACCACACCCTGCCGGTGCGCGATGGCGTTGAGCTGCTTCAACGCCATCTGCTGTGCGTCGCTGCCGTAGGAGGAGAACTGCTGCGTCAGCTTGTTGAGCATCTCCAGGGCCGGCTGCCGCGACCAGGTGATCGACTCGTGCAGGCGCGCGAGATGCAGGTCGGTGCGGTCGTTGAGGACGGTGGTCAGCGCGGCCAGCCCGATGGCACCGCCCAGGTTGCGTGTCAGGTTGAACAGGCCGGAGGCGTTCTTGACGCGGTCGGGCGGCAGCGTGCCGAGCGCGATGTTGTTGACCGGGATCATGGAGATCATCAGGCCGACGCCGCGGAACACCTGCGGCCAGAACAGCTCCCAGAAATCCCAGTCCTTGGTGAGGTAAGTCATCCAGTAGGTGCCGGCGGCGAACGACAGGAAGCCGGCCATCAGCATGAAGCGTGGGTCGATCTTGCCCATTAGGCGGCCGGCGATCGGTGCGGTCAGGAACATGACGACGCCCGAGACGAACATGGTCTCGCCGATCATCAGCGCGTTGTAACCCCTGATCTGCGCAAGGTAGACCGGGTACAGATAGGTGAGACCGTAGAGGCCGATGCCGACCACGAACGAGAACAGACTACCGAGCGCGAAGTTGCGGTTGGAGAACGCGCGCAGATCGACGATCGGCTCCCTGCCTGTCAGCACGCGGGCAAAGAAAACAATGGCCGAGAGGCCGGACACCCAGGCCAGCAGCAGCACGGACTGGTCGCCGAACCAGTCGTTGCGCGGACCCTCCTCGAGGACGTACTCAAGCGCACCGAGGAACCCCGCCATCGACAGCAAGCCGATCCAGTCGAAATTGTTCAGCAGCGACCAGTCGGGCCTGTCGAAATCGATCAGCACCAGCGCCGCTACGGTCACGATGATGCCCGGCACGATATTGATGAAGAACAGCCAGTGCCAGGACAGAGCGTCGGTCAAGTAGCCCCCGACGGTCGGGCCGATGGTCGGCGCCAGCGTGGCGACCAAGCCGATCATCGGCGACACCAAATTCATGCGCGAGCGCGGGAAAATGATGTAGGCCGTCGCGAACACCGTGGGGATCATGCCGCCGCCGATGAAGCCCTGCACGGCCCGCCAGAAGATCATTTCGTTGATGCCGGTGGACAGGCCGCACATCAAGCTTGCGAACGTGAAACCGCCGGCAGAGATGGAGAACAGCAGCCGCGTGCCCATCGCGCGAGACAGGAACCCCGACAGGGGGATCATCACCACCTCCGAGATCAGGTAGGAGGTCTGCACCCACGTAATCTCGTTGGAGGAGGCGGCAAGGCCAGCCTGGATCTCGTTCAGCGATGCGGAGACGATCTGGATGTCCAAGATCGCCATGAACATGCCAAACACCATCATCAGGAAGGTGAAGAGCCGACGTGGCTCGATGCGATCCTGGTCGGCTGGGGTGGCCGGCGCCGCGCCCATGAGGCTGCCGGTCGCTGTGGTGGCATTGGCCATGGCTGTGTTCTATCTGGCCTAGTTCACCGACTTTGGCAGTGAAGCCGTGCTCATCGGGTGCGACGGCGAGGCGGCGCCAGGCTTGGTGTTGACCTTGACGATCACCGACATGCCGGGCCGCAGCACGGATTGCTCGGCGACGTTCGCCGGCACCAGGATACGCACCGGCACGCGCTGCACGATCTTGGTGAAGTTGCCGGTGGCGTTATCCGGAGGCAGTAGCGAGAACACCGAGCCGGACGCCGGCGCGAAGCTCTCTACGCGACCCTCGAGCTTGCGGCCGGGCAAGGCATCGACCGTGATGCTGACTGGCTGGCCAGGCTGCAGCTCGGCAACCTGCGTCTCCTTGAAGTTGGCGTCGATGTAGACAGCCTGCAGCGGCACCAGGCTTGCGAGGCGCTGCGTCGGCTGCACGTAGTCGCCCACCTGCACGGCGCGGTTGCCGATCACGCCATCGAAGGGCGCGCGGATGATGGTGAAGGAGAGGTCGCGCTCGGCCTTGGCCAGGGCCGTCTGCAATTGCTTGAGCGTACGCTCGGCCTCGTCCTGCTGGGCCTTGAGAACCTCGACGTTGGCAACCGCCGCCTCGATGCCGGCCTGGGCAGACTGCACCTGCGCGACGGCCTGGTCGTAATTGGCCTGCGCCTGCTCGAGCTGCTGGCGGCTATTGATCTGGCGATTGGCGAGATCCTGCTGGCGCTTCAGTTCAAGATCGGTACGGGTCTGCGCGGCCTTCGCGGAGGCGAGCTGTGCGTTAGCCTGATCGACGGCCGCCTGCTGTGCGACCACTTGCTTGCCGAGACGGGCAATGGTCGCCTCCTGCACGGCAACGTGGTCGCGGGCGGTCTGCACCGCCAATTGATAGTCGCCGTCATCGACCCGCAGCAGCACATCGCCGGCCTTGACCCTGGCGTTGTCGTCGAAGGCAATCTGGGACACGTAGCCCGCCACCTTGGGGGACAGGGTGGCGTTGCGCGCGCCCACATAGGCGTCGTCCGTGCTCACCAGGTAGCGGCCCGCGGTCCACCAGTAGTGGCCGTAGTAGGTGCCGAGCCCGAGGACCAGCAGCGCCACCACGGCAATGGCCACCTTGCGGACACTAAAACCCTGCCACGACAATGCGCCGCTGCGCTGCTCATGACCTTCGACAGCGGGCCGTGTTTCTCCGAATGACAAACCAATGGGGTCGCCGCCCGCATCCTGGTCGACCTGCATCCCATCGGAGGAGCGGAAACTTTGGGTGTCTTGCACTGCCCACCTCTACCCTGTCTGCGCGCTTATTGACCGAACGGTTCGGTCGGCTGTTGACATAGTCGCCGAGCAATCCTATGTCAATGACCGAACGGTTCGGTCAAACCATTGTGAAGCTATAGCTGTACTGGAGATCGCCCGCCTTAGCAGGCATGGTATGAGGTGGGGGCCTGAGCCGATGGCCAAGGAGACGAGCATGGTCACCGAAGACATCGAGCGGCCGGCAACCGGAAACCGAGGCGTTGACCCGGCCAAGCGCCGGCAGATCACCGACGGCGCCAGCCGCGTGTTCCTGGCGCAGGGCTTCGATGCCGCGAGCATGGGCGCCATCGCCCGGGAGGCGGGCGTCTCCAAGGGCACGCTCTACGTTTACTTCAAGAGCAAGGAAGAGCTGTTCGAGGCCATCGTCGAGGAGCAGCGTCGGCAACAGGCCGAGGAGATCTTCACCTTCGACCGCGAAGCGCCGATCGAAGCCGAGCTGCGGCGCGTGGGCTTGGGTCTGGCGCGCTTCCTGTGCCGGCCGGGCCGCGTCTCGCCGCTGCGCACGGTGATCGCCATCGCCGACCGTATGCCCGAGGTGGGGGCGAAATTCTACCAGTCGGGACCGGCCACCGGCATTGCCCGCCTGAAGGCCTACCTCGAAGGCAAGGTGGCGAGCGGAATCCTCAATCCGCACGATTGCGAAGTGGCCGCAGCGCAGTTCATGGACGCGTGCCTGTCGACCATTTTCAAGCCGGTGTTGTTCAACTTCGCCGGCCCGCCCGAGGACGCGCGCATCGAGCACGTCGTCGACATGGCCGTACGCGCGTTCCTGGCGGCGTATCGGGCTGATTGAAGCGCCGCGGCGCCGTCGTATTCTCCTCTCCCACCCCTTGGTGAGGAAGAGGGGAGCAGGTATGGCGCGCTGCAAATTCACCATTAGCGAGGAATGTGCAGAAGGCTGGTCGCTGCGCGCGCCGGGCGCGTCAGAGGATGCTTGCACCTCGGCGCAACGAGGCGCGCGCGCTCGCCAGGGTCAAGCTTGAGAGCGATGGCACGAGCCGGGATTGGTTAGGCGGTTCAGGCCGCGGCCTGGTCCCGGGACTGCCGAACAGCCAGGGCCAGCGCGACGGCGCGGCTCAGGCAGCCGCGTCTTTCCTCAGCTCGGTGGCTGCTGAGCCTTGTTCCCTCGTTCGAGCCGACACGCGCGGCGGTCGTGTCGGGAACGCACGACCCGTCCGCGTGTGCATGGCCGGCCGGATCGGGGTGGACCCGCCGGTCGGCGGCGAAGCCGGCTGTGCTTGCTGGAGAGTGCTCGGCAAGCACATGCACCACCGACAACCGCACGATGCTGCGGCGCACCAGGGCCCCACCGGGCCGATGCGGGACAGGGCTTCGCGCCCGGCATAGCTGGCAATTTTGTTGCGGGGAACCCGCACCAGGCGGCGGCACCGGAAAGCG
>DASTOW010000071.1:0-49800 GCA_035762425.1 Hyphomicrobiaceae bacterium
CTGCTCGCCGCCGGCTGCAAGAGCACCGGTGCCGTTGACGTCATCAAGGCTGGTGGCGCCGACGACAAGGCTCAGCACGCCAAGTGCGTTGCTGTCCGCAAGGATGGCAAGGCTGTCGACATCGACGGCGACTACACCGAGACGCTCGCCCGCATCGACTCCAACAAGACCGGCGTCGGCGTGTTCGGCCTCTCCTTCTACGAAAACAACGCCGACAAGCTGAAGGTCGCCACCGTCAGCGGCATCACGCCTTCGGTCGAGACGGTTGCGACAGGCAAATACCCGGTGTCGCGTCCGCTGTTCTTCTACGTCAAGAAGGCGCACCTCGGTGTCATTCCCGGTCTCAAGGAATACGTCGAGTTCTTCACGTCCGACCGCATGATCGGCGCCAAGGGCCCGCTGGCGGCTTATGGCCTGGTTCCGCTGCCCGACAACGAGCGCAAGTCGGTGCAGGAGCTCGTGAAGGAAGGCAAGACCATGTAACTCGCGCCGTTCGCCGGTCTCTGGTAGATCGGCGAAATGGCATGAGGTAATCCGAAAGGACGGCGCCGGGGCTGATGCTTCAGTCCTCGGCGCCTGATCGCGAGCGGGAGCTTCGGGTGCCTAACGGTCTCTTGATACTGTGCATCGCCGTACTCGGTGTGCTGGGCTGGATCGCAGGCTCGGCGCGGGCTCGTCAAAGTATACGCGGCAAGGAAGCTCGCCTGCATTCCCGTCCGCATTACCATGGCGCCTCTGTGTTGCTGTGGATTGTGCTGCCGTCCCTCGCGGTTGTTCTGACATGGCTCGTCGCCGAGCCCATCGTCATCAGCAACTCCGTATATCGGTCGCTTCCCGAGCAGGTTCAGGCCGAGTCGCCCGCCGTGCGCACGCTGACCATGGGCACCATCGACGCGGTGGCGCGCGGCTTGCGCAGCCTGACACCGCAGGAAATCGCCGACGCCAAGGCGGGCAGCGCCGACCTCGTCCAGCTGCTGCAGGGCAAGGGCATCGCGATTGCGGCCGCGCCCCGGCCGTTCATGGTCAATGCCGCGCTTTTGCAAAACGCCATGGCTGATGCGAGCCGGCAGCTGGTTGCAGCGGTCGGCCTGGGGCTGGCGGCACTCGGGTTCATGGTCGGCCTGGCGCGGGTCACGCCAAAGCGGCGCGCGCGCAACGGCGTCGAGCGCGTCATGCTGATCGGCCTGGGCGCCGCGTCCACGGTCGCCATTCTGACGACCGCCGGCATCGTGCTGTCGATGCTGTTCGAGACGCTGCATTTCTTCAGCCACGTGTCGCCGATGGACTTCTTCTTCGGCACGGTCTGGGACCCGCGCTTCTCGGCCGCCGGTCGGTCTGGCGGCGGAGAGGGCCAGTTCGGCCTGCTGCCGCTGCTGTGGGGCACCTGCTATATTTCCATCGTGGCTCTGTCAGTGGCTGTCCCGGTCGGATTGTTCTCGGCGGTCTACATGTCCGAGTACGCCAGCACGAAAGTACGTACGGTCGTCAAGCCGCTGCTGGAGATCCTGGCCGGCATCCCAACCATCGTGTACGGCTTCTTCGCGCTGGTAACGTTTGGACCCTTCATCCGCGATCTTGGTGCCTCAGTTGGGCTCGGCATCTCGGCAACCAGCGTGCTGACGGCGGGCTTCATCATGGGCGTGATGCTGATCCCGTTCGTCTCCTCGCTGTCCGACGATATTATCAACGCGGTGCCGCAGTCGCTGCGCGATGGGTCATACGGTCTTGGCGCAACAAAGTCCGAGACGATCAAGCGGGTGGTGCTGCCGGCGGCCTTGCCGGGCATCGTCGGCGCCGTCTTGTTGGCCGCTTCGCGCGCCATCGGCGAGACCATGATCGTCGTGCTGGCGGCCGGCATCGCTGCCAACCTCACCCTCAATCTGTTCGAGCCGGTGACGACCATCACCGTCAAGATCGTCAGCCAGCTCACCGGCGACCTCGAGTTCAACTCGCCACAAACGCTGGTTGCCTTCGCCCTTGGCCTGACCCTGTTCGTGGTGACGCTGGCGCTCAACATCTATGCGCTCTACATCGTGCGCAAATATCGGGAGCAGTACGAATAATGGCCGTCACGGCACTGCCAACCATGGGCCCTCGCGCCAAGCCGTCGACGAGCGAGATCGTCAAGAGCGGCATCCGCCGCCGCTATGCGGCCGAGCGACGCTTCCGGCTGTATGGCATCCTGGCCGTGCTGTTCGGCCTCACGTTCCTGGTGATCCTGTTCGCCAACATCATTGCCAGGGGCTACACCTCGTTCCTGCAGTCGTCGTTCAGGCTCGAGGTATTCCTCGATCCAGCGGTCATTGATCCGTCGGGCGCACGCGAGGAGAACACGCTGCTGATGGCCGACTACGGGTCGCTGGCCGCCGAGGCGCTGATGAAGGCGCTGAAGCTCGACCCGAAGTCGCGTCCCGACGAGCGCGCCGCCACGGGTCTGCTGTCGCAGAACGCCGATACCGAGATCCGCAACTACGTCCTCAGAAACCCCTCTGAGATCGGCAAGAGTGTCAGCCTGTGGGTGCTGGCGCACGCCAACGCCGACTCGGTGATGAAGAATGCGTTCGATCGCACGGTGCCGGAGGCGCGGCGCAAGGTCTCCGACCGGCAGCTCGCCTTGCTCGATCGGGCCAAGGCGGAAGGCATCCTGCAGCTGCGCTTCAACACCGGCTTGTTCACCTACGGCGCATCCAGCCAGCCGGAAACGGCCGGCGTCGGCGTGGCGCTGGTCGGCTCGTTCTTCATGATGATGACCGTGCTGCTGCTGGCGGTGCCGCTCGGCGTGATGGCTGCCGTCTACCTTCAGGAGTTTGCCGGCCGCAACCGGCTGACCGATCTGATCGAGGTCAACATCAACAACCTGGCGGCGGTGCCGTCGATCGTGTTCGGCATCCTCGGGCTGGCGATCTTCATCAACCTGTTCGGATTGCCGCGCTCGGCATCGTTGGTTGGCGGCCTGGTGCTGGCGCTGATGACGCTGCCTACGGTGATCATCGCCACGCGCGCCGCCATCGGGGCGGTGCCGCCGTCGATCCGGGAGGCGGCGCTCGGCGTCGGTGCCTCCAAGATGCAGGCGGTGACGCACCATGTGCTGCCGCTGGCCTTTCCCGGCATCCTGACCGGCACCATCATCGGCGTGGCCAAGGCGCTGGGCGAGACGGCGCCGCTGCTGATGATCGGCATGGTGGCCTTCGTCGTCGAAATCCCGACAACGCCGCTGGAGCCGGCAACCGCTCTGCCCGTGCAGATCTATATGTGGGCGACGGCGGCCGAGCGCGGCTTCGTCGAGCGCACGTCGGGTGCAACGATCGTCCTGCTCGTTTTCCTGGCGGTGATGAACCTCATTGCCGTCATCCTGCGTCGGCGCTTCGAGCGGCGCTGGTAGCGTCAAAGGAAAGGACCCATATGGACATGGCCGTGCAAAAGTCCTTCACTCAAGACGTGACAGAGGCCGCTGCAGCGAAGGCCGTCAAGATCGCTGCCCGCGACGTCAACGTGCACTACGGCGACAAGCATGCGCTCAAGCACGTGACCGTCGACGTGCCCGACAAGGGCGTAATGGCATTCATCGGGCCCTCGGGATGCGGCAAGTCGACCTTCCTGCGCTGCATCAACCGGATGAACGACACCATTCCGGGCTGCCGCGTGAGCGGCAAGATCGAGATCGACAAGGCCGACATTTACGATCCGAGCCTGGACGCGGTGCAGCTGCGTGCCCGCGTGGGCATGGTCTTCCAGAAGCCCAACCCGTTCCCGAAGTCGGTATTCGAGAACGTGGCGTACGGCCCGCGCATTCATGGTCTCGCCAACAGCAAGGCCGAACTGGAGCAGGTGGTGGTCACCAGCCTGCGCCGCGCCGGCCTGTTTGAGGAGGTGAAGGATCGCCTGGCCGACCCCGGAACGGGGCTGTCGGGCGGCCAGCAGCAGCGCCTATGCATCGCGCGGGCAATCGCCGTCGATCCCGAGGTGATCTTGATGGACGAGCCCTGCTCGGCGCTCGATCCGATCGCCACCGCCAAGATCGAAGAGCTGATGAGCGAGCTGACCGAGCGCTACACCATCGTCATCGTCACGCATTCCATGCAGCAGGCCGCACGCGTGTCCCAGCGCACGGCGTTCTTCCATCTCGGCAATCTCGTCGAGGAGGGACCGACCGAGGTCATCTTCAACAATCCGAAGGAGCAGCGCACCCAGGATTACATCACCGGGCGCTTCGGCTGAGGCAGGAACAAGAGGCAATCGCCATGAGCGAGCACATCGTCAAGTCGTTCGATCAGGAATTGCTCCTGCTCGACAAGAAGATTGCGCAGATGGGTGGCCTGGCGGAACGGCTGCTGGCGCAGGCCTTCGATTCGCTCGAGAGGCGCGATCCTAAGCTCGGCGAGAGCGTGGTCGCCAGCGACCGGGCCATCGATCAGCTGGAGCGCGAGCTGCAGGAGCAGACCATCCTGATGATCGCCCGGCGTCAGCCGGTGGCCAACGACCTGCGCCACATCATGACCGTGCTCAAGATCGCCGGCGACTTGGAGCGCACCGGTGATCTGGCCAAGAATATCGCCAAGCGGGCGCTGGCCGTATCCGGCGAGAACCATCCGAAATCGCTGATGACCGGCCTCAAGCACATGACCGAGCTGGCGCTGCGCCAGCTCAAGGACGTGCTCGACGCCTACGCCGAGCGCGACGCGGACAAGGCGCTGGGCGTGTGGCGGCACGATGAGCAGATCGATGCCATGTACAATTCCCTGTTCCGGGAGCTTCTTACCTACATGATGGAGGACCCCCGCAACATTGGGCTGTGCACGCATCTGCTGTTCGGCGCCAAGAACATTGAGCGCATCGGCGATCACACCACCAACATCGCCGAGAACGTCTACTACCTCGTGCACGGCACCACGCTGGCGGACGACCGCCCCAAGAGTGACGACACGAGCTCGACGCTGATCCGCAGGGAATGAGCCTGGAGCTGATGCCGTGAAGGAAATGTCCCCAAACGTCCTCATCATCGAGGATGACTCAGCGATCGCCGAGCTGGTTCGCTACAACCTGGAGGCCGAGGGCTACCGGGTAGCGATGGCTGCGACCGGCGAAGAGGCCGAGGTGATGGTCGACGAGGATCGCTTCGATCTCGTCATCCTGGACTGGATGCTGCCCGGCCTGTCGGGCATCGAGCTTTGCCGCCGTCTGCGGCGCAGGGACACGACTGCGGCCGTGCCGATCCTGATGCTGACCGCGCGCGGCGAGGAGGCCGACCGGGTGCGCGGGCTTGCGACCGGTGCCGACGACTACGTGGTCAAGCCGTTCTCGGTGCCGGAAATGACGGCGCGCGTGAAGGCGCTGCTGCGCCGGGCCGCCCCGCAACGGGTCGCCGACACCCTGCAGCTGGGCGACATCGTGCTCGACCGCGCCGCGCATCGGGTGATGCGCCGCTCGCGGGAAGTCCATCTCGGTCCGACCGAGTTTCGCCTGCTGGCGTTCTTCATGGAGAACTCCGGGCGCGTGCTGTCGCGCCAACAGCTGCTCGACGGCGTCTGGGGTAGGGATGTGTTCATCGATGGCCGCACCGTCGATGTGCACGTCGGCCGGCTGCGCAAGGCATTGATGCGCGGCACCGAGGCTGACCCGATCCGCACCGTGCGTGGGGCGGGTTATTCCTTCGAGGACAGCTCGCGCGGTGCCGCCTGAGCGCACTGCGGCCAAAACGATCCGCCTCCACGCAATTCACACGTTGTACAGTTGAAGTGTGGCGAACACGCCACGCTTTGCGCCCTTGTGGCCTACTTTTGCGCAGCGCGCTTGTGGCAGGCGGACCTAGAGGAGTACTCTTCCCCTGTCCCGCGACGGACCCGTGTGTTGAGCGGTCTTTCGTAAGTAGTCGCCGGGCCATTACGCGTAAAGGCGCACCGTAGTGCGCCGTTGTCCAGAAGTACGCGTCAGTCTTCTAGTCCAGCGTCCATCACAAGTCTCGCGTTGATCGTCGGTCGATCTGGCCCTCGACGTTTGCGTGCCTCTGCGCGCGCTCGAACGTCTTTTCCAGGTCTGTCCGGAGTAGGCCGGAATCTGTGCGGGATGAAGACCCCCAGGTTCCGCCGTCGAGCATTCGGGGGAGAACCGGGCATGGCCTGGAACGACGAACGGGTAGAACTCTTGAAGAAATTGTGGGCGGATGGCCTGAGCGCCAGTCAGATCGCCGGCCGTCTTGGCGGGGTGACCCGCAACGCGGTGATCGGCAAGGTGCACCGCCTCGGCCTGTCGGGCCGCGCCACCACCTCGCGCATGAAGTCGCACCGTCCGCGGGTGCGCGCGCAGACCGCCAAGCGCCTGATGAAGCCGCGCTTTGCAACCATCGGCAATCCGGCGCTGCGCCAACTCTATCTGGGCGACACCGAGCCCTACACGCCGCCGGCGGAAGAACTCGTCATTCCCATCAACGAGCGCAAGTACATACAGACCCTGACGGAAGCCTGCTGCCGGTGGCCGATCGGCGATCCGCAGCAGCCGGACTTCCATTTCTGCGGCAAGAAGAAGGTGACCGGCCTGCCCTATTGCGAGGTGCATGCACGGCGCGCCTTCCAGCCGCCGCAGCCGCGCCGTCGCGACCGCGAGGTGTTCGAGCCGGTCATGCCGGTGGTCGCCGCCGTGTCGGCACCGATCGCCGAGCCGGCGTCCGAGGCACAGCCGGACAAGGAGAAGCTGATCGCTTGAGAGGGAAGCGCTTTGTCAAAGAGGGCGTTGGCAAAGCAGCGGGGGAGAGGGCCGGGCGCACGCGGGGGTGCGTCCGGCCTTCTGTTTTGGCCGGCCTGAAGGGGAACAGGCGCCATTGACAGGCCGGGGCGCGCGGCCGCATATAGCGTGGCTATGACGATTTCTGTCCGCCAAACGCGACGTCTACGCATCGGCCCCGCTGCGCGGCTGCGATGAGGGACCTTGTTTGTGGTCCATGATCATCGCCGCGCAAGTGCGCGGCTTTTTTGTTTCCTCCCGATGCAAGCAGGTTTGCCGATGTCCACCTCTCCCATCTCCGCTTCCAAGCCGTCTGCCAAGTCCAAGGCCACGTCCAAGGCGAAAGCTGACAAGGCCGCGACCGCGCCATCCGCGGCCGTGATGCCGACCTATGCGCGCCAGAACCTGGTGTTCGAAAGCGGCGCCGGCTCCTGGCTCGTGTCCACCACCGGCGAGCGCTATCTCGACTTCGGCAGCGGCGTTGCCGTCAATGCGCTGGGACATGCCCATCCCAAGCTGATTGCCGCCATCACCGAGCAGAGCCAGAAGATGTGGCACTGCTCCAATCTCTACCGGGTTGCCGGGCAGGAACGCTTGGCCGAACGGCTGTGCCAGGTGACGTTCGCCGACAGGGTGTTCTTCTGCAATTCCGGCGCGGAAGCCTGCGAGGGGGCCATCAAGGTGGCGCGGCGCTACCACTTCGCCAGCGACCATCCGGAGAAATGGCGCCTGATAACCTTCAAGGGTGCATTTCACGGGCGTACGCTGGCGACCATCGCGGCCGCCGGCAACGAGAAATACCTGGAAGGCTTCGGCACACCGGCACCCGGCTTCGATGTGCTTGCGTTCGGCGACCTGGCGGCTGTGGCAGCGGCCATCGGCCCGCAGACGGCGGGCATCATGGTCGAGCCGGTGCAGGGTGAGGGCGGGGTGCGCGTCGCCGATATCGCCTTCCTCAAAGGGCTGCGCCAGCTTTGTGATGACAACGGGCTGCTGCTGGTGCTGGACGAAGTCCAATGCGGCATGGGCCGTACCGGCAAGCTGTTTGCACACGAGTGGGCCGGCATCACCCCGGACGTGATGGCGGTCGCCAAAGGCATAGGCGGTGGTTTCCCGCTCGGCGCGTTCCTCGCCACCGAGGCGGCGGCCAAGGGCATGGTGGCAGGCACCCACGGCTCGACCTATGGCGGCAATCCGCTGGCCATGGCCGTCGGCAACGCCGTGCTGGATGCCATCCTCGAGCCGGGCTTCCTCGATCAGGTGCAGGCCATGTCGCTGCGGCTGAAGCAGGGACTGGCCGGTCTCAAGGACGACAATCCCGACGTCATCGAAGAGGTGCGCGGCAGCGGCCTGCTGGCCGGGATCAAGGTCAAGCCGCCGGTGGCCGAGGTCGTGGGCGCCTGCCTCGCCGAGGGTTTGCTCACCGTCGGCGCCGGCGAGAACGTGGTGCGCCTGCTACCGCCGCTCAACGTGTCGGAGGCGGAGATCGGCGAGGCCATCACGCGCCTGTCGCGCGCCATGAGGCGAGTTGCCAAGCGGGCAGCCTGATCGTTGGTGCCATGAAGCGCAGTGCCACTACGCCCCGGCATTTTCTCGACATCGATCGTATCGAGGCGGGCACCCTACGGCGCATTCTCGACATGGCACGCGCCATGAAGAAGGCCGGCAAACGTGTGCCGGCCAAGCTGCGTCCCGACGGCATCGCCGACGCCGTGCTGATGCTGATTTTCGAGAAGCCGTCGACGCGCACACGCGTGTCCTTCGACATCGCCATGCGTCAGCTGGGCGGCCAGACGCTGGCGCTGAACCACACGGACTTGCAGATCGGGCGCGGCGAGCCCATATCCGACACGGCCAAGGTTCTCTCGCGCTACGTCGACGCGATCATGATCCGGGCCAACAAGCACGAGACTCTGACCGAACTGGCCGAGCACGCCACCATTCCGGTCATCAACGGTCTCACGGACCGCACGCATCCCTGCCAGATCGTGGCCGATATCATGACGTTCGAGGAGGCGATTGGACCGATCAAGGGTCGCCGCGTGGCCTGGGCCGGCGACGGCAACAACGTGGCGTGCTCCTGGATCCAGGCCGCGGCCCAGCTCGATTTCGAGCTGGCGCTGGCTTGCCCGGCGCAGCTCAACCCCGAGAGCGCGGTGCTCGAGTGGGCGCGCCAGCGGGGCGCCAAGATCGAGCTGACCGACGATCCCGTCGAGGCAGTGACAGGGGCCGACTGCGTGGTGACAGACACATGGGTTTCGATGGGCCAGCAGCTGGAGGCGACGCGCCGCAATCAGCTGCTCGGGCCCTATGCGGTCGATGAGACGTTGATGCAGCAGGCCTCGCGCGACGCGATTTTCATGCACTGCCTGCCGGCCTATCGCGGCCACGAGGTGACGGCTGGTGTAATCGACGGCCCGCGCTCGGTGGTTTGGGACGAAGCGGAAAATCGCCTGCACGCGCAGAAGGCGATTCTGGCCTGGTGCCTCGGAGTGGATTGATGGCAGGAGCAGAAAACAGGCAGCTGGCCATGCCGGCCGACGACCTGCTGCTGCCCTTCCAGACGGTACGGTCGGGCGTGACCGGGCGCATCGTGCGGCTGGGCTCGGTGGTCGACACCATCCTGTCGCGGCACGCCTATCCCGAGCCCGTCAGTCATGCGCTGGGCGAGGCGCTGGCGCTGACGGTCATGCTGGGTGCGGCGCTCAAGACCGACGGCAAGTTCATCCTGCAGACCAAGAGCGACGGCGCACTCGATTTTCTGGTCGCCGACTACGCCACGCCCGGCAAGGTGCGCGGCTACGCCAGCTTCGACAAGGCGGACCCGACCCTGGCCGAAGCCAAGGGGCGCGGCGATCAGGGCGCGTTGCTCGGCACGGGGCACGTCGCCATGACCATCGATCGGGGCGGCGATATGGATCGCTACCAGGGCATCGTGGCGCTGGAGCGCGAGCCGCTGGTCGATGCCGCGCACACCTATTTCCGCCAGTCCGAGCAGCTGCCGACTTTCATCAGGCTGGCGGTGGCGCGCCACTACGCTCCGAGCCGGCCCGGTGGCGAGCCGATGTGGCGCTGGCGCGCTGGTGGCATTCTCATCCAGCATCTGTCGCGCGAAGGCGGCAAGCCGGCCGAGGGCGAGGCGCGCGATGCAAGCCTCGACGGCGACGACAACGAGAACTGGAGCCGCGTGCGCCACCTGGCGGCGACGGTGGAGGATCACGAGCTGCTCGACCCGATGCTGTCGCCCGAACGGCTGCTGTACCGCCTGTTCCACGAGGAGGGCGTGCGGGTCGTACCGGCGACCAGCCTGAATGCGGTCTGCCGCTGCTCGCGCGAGCGCATCCATGCGTTTCTCGGTCGCTTCGGTGCTGCCGAGCTCAGCGACATGCGCGAACCGGACGGCGCCATCACCGTGACGTGCGAATTCTGTTCGCGCAAATACCGGTTCGCGCCCGATCAAATCGCCTGATCTAGTCTAGCCGACTGGCCAGCTCTAGCCGATTGGGAGGGCAGCGTCCCGTCTGGTCGCTGTTGTGGTCGCGCTGATCCCGACCAGCCCATCTCCAGCTTGGTCTGGCGCGCGCGGAAGGCTGGCTTCCCGGGGACAAGCGCGACGCTGACATGCGGCTCGTCTCAAGCGCCGGACGACCAGCCGATCTTGTCGCGCAGGAACGCCAAGCCGAGGGCGGTGAAGGCCGCACGCTCCTTGTTGTCCTTGCCGTAGCCGTGCCCGCCGGCGGCGGGCTCGTACAGGTAGGCCTCGTATCCCATGGCCTGCAGCTTGGCAGCCATCTTGCGGGCATGGCCCGGATGCACGCGATCGTCCCTGCGCGTGGTGGCGATCAGGATCGGCACATAGCCGCGGCCGGGCGCGGCCTGGTGATAGGCCGAGTAGGTCTGCAGGAAGGCCCAGTCCTCCGGCTTGTCGGGATCGCCGTATTCGGCGATCCAGCTGGCACCGGCCAACAGCTTGCTATAGCGGCGCATGTCGATCAGCGGGATGGTGCAGAACAGGGCGCCGAACCGCTCGGGATAGCGGGTCAGCATGTTGGTGATCAGGATGCCGCCGTTGGAGCCGCCCTCGGCGGCGATGCGCTGCGGACGCGTGACGCCGCGGCGTGCGAGATCGGCGGCGACGGCGGCGAAGTCGTCATGCGACAGCGGTTTCTTGCCGCGACGGCCGGCCTCATGCCAGCGCGTGCCGAACTCGCCGCCGCCGCGGATGTTGGCGGTCACGCTGGTGCCGCCGCGCTCCAGCCACAGCTTACCGATGGCGGAACTGTAGTAGGGCAGCTGCGACACGGCAAAGCCGCCGTAGCCGTTGAGGTGTACCGGCGCATCGCCGGTCTCGCCGGGCGGGCCGACCTGCACGTACGGGATGCGCTCGCCGTCGATCGAAACCGCTTCGTGGTGGGTGACGACCAGCCCGTGCGCATTGAACGTGCGCGGCGCCTGCCTGAGCACGGCGGGCGACTTGCCGCGTTCGATCAGGGACATGGTTGCAGGTGTGAGTGGGTCCTGGGCGTCGGCGAGCAGATCGCCGTTGCCCTCCGCCTCCTCCATGTCGAGGCGCCAGACGCTGACCACGCCGATCTGCGGCAGTCCCGTCAGCTTGGATCGGGCCCAGCCGCTGGGCGATGGCGTGATGACCTCGAACACGGGTTTTAGCTCGTCGAGGATCGACAGGATCAGCTGCCCGTCGTTCCAGAAGAAATGCTGCAGGGCGCGCCGCTCGGACGGCTCGAACAACACCGTAAATTCGCGGCTGCCGTCGATGAAATCCGACAGCGCCATGCCGAGCACGGTATCGGGCGCATGGGTCTTGCCGCCGACGGTCCAGGCCGTGCGGCGCTTCACGGCCATCCAGTTGCGATGCGTATCGAGCCCGATGTCGGTCGGCAGATCGAGTCTGACTTTCGCGCCGGTGCGGTCGCCGAGCCAGATGATGCAGTCGAAGAACCCCGGCCTGTCCACGAACCACACCGTTTCCGATGTGCGCGTGCGATCAACCGAGGCCCACAGTCCCATGCTCGCGGGCGTCGTCTCGTGCAGCATCGGGATTTGCTCGACGTTGGCGCCGCGCCGCCACAGGCGAACGGTGCGCGCGTAGCCCGACGTGGTCGCCATACCCGGGCCGTAGGAGCTGGAGAGCAGCAGGGTGTCGCGGTCCAGCCAGGCGGCGAAGCCCTTGGCCTCGGGCAGACAAAACCCATCGTTCACGAAGGCTTTGGCGGCGATGTCGAATTCGCGCAGCGCGCAGGCGTCGCCGCCGCCGCGCGACAGGGCCAGGATCGCCAGATCGTGCGAGCCCGGCAGGGTCGAGGCGCCGTGCCAAACCCAGTCCTCTTTCTCGGACGCAGCAAGTGCGTCGACGTCGAGCAGGATGTCCCAGACCGGCTGGGCCGTGCGGAAGCTGTCGAGCGTGGTTCGGCGCCACAGGCCGCGCGGGTTCCTGGCGTCCTTCCAGACGTTGTAGAGATAGGGTCCGCGCCGCGTCACAAAGGGAATGTTGTCCGGCCGGTCGAGGATGCCTGCGAGTGTGTCCCGGTCGGCTGCAAACTGGTGCGTGGCGAATTTGCCAAGCGTCGCGCGGTTCTGGCCATCGACCCAGGCCAGCGCAGGCTCGCCGTCGATGTCCTCGAGCCAGAGGTAGGGATCATCGTCCGGCGCCGCAATCGTCGGCCGTGCATCGACAGTCATGGCAACCAACCTCGCTCAGGGTTCGAGCATGCGCCTAACAGGATGTAGGGCTGACTGGCGCCGGCAGTGCCCTATGTGACCCGCGAATTGAGGTTCGCCGGTGGCAGCAAGGCGCGCCTGGTTGGCGGGCCGTGGTGTGTGCAATTCCCTCCCTTCAGACGGCATGGGGAGTGAGGGCCAGCAGCTTGCGCTGCGGTTCGTGGCGCTCCACGGCAACAGGAACAGTATTGCTGCGCGGCGCACGTCTTGAGCGCGCCCCCCACTTCTGCATTAATCGTCGGCAAAGGCTGCAACCGCCGCGCAAGACGGCAATTTGGGAGACAGAGCTATGCCCATCAAGACGGAGAGGCAAATCGACGAACTGTATGCCGATGACCCCGAGCGCGCCGATGCCGTCGTGTTTGGGCGCCGGCCAGGGCTGTCCCGGCGCGGCTTTTTGGGCGGCAGCGGCTTGGCGGCCATGAGCGCCGCCGTGGGCGCGCCGATCGTGTTCTCGACCTCCATGCCGGCCGGCCTGATGCCGGCGGCGCTGGCGCAGGAGGCCAAGAAGGATGCCCCAGCGGCAGCCAAAGGTCCTCAGACCCTGCAGTTTCCTGGCAAGGATCCGGGCCTGACCGTGCTCGGCGACAAACCGCTGGTGGCCGAGACGCCTGAGCAGCTACTCGACGACGACACCACGCCGACGGCGAAATTCTTCATCCGCAACAACGGTCAGGTGCCCGAGGCAGCGAAGGAGCCGGATGCCTGGAAGCTGACCATCGACGGGGAGGTCAACAAGCCGCTTGAGATCACGCTGGGCGATCTGAAGAAGCGCTTCAAGCCCAAGACGCTCCGCATGGTCCTGGAGTGCGGCGGCAATGGCCGATCGTTCTTCCAGCCGCAGGCGCGTGGCAACCAGTGGACCAACGGCGGTGCCGGCTGTGCGGAATGGACGGGCGTGACGCTCGGCGATGTGCTGAAGGCGGCGGGTGTGAAGCCGTCGGCCGTCTATACCGCCAACTACGGCACCGACCTGCATCTGTCGGGTGACGCCAAGCAGCAGACCCTGTCGCGCGGCGTGCCGGTCGCCAAGGCCATGCAGGAACAGTGCCTGCTGGTGTGGCACATGAACGGCAAGCCGCTGGAGAACATCCACGGCGGACCGCTGCGTCTGGTGATCCCCGGCTGGCCTGGATCGGTCTCGCACAAGTGGTTGTCTAAGATCACGCTGCGCGACAAGGAACATGACGGCCAGGGCATGAAAGGAACGTCCTATCGCGTGGCCATCAAGCCGATGATGCCGGGCGGCAAGGCCGACGATGCCAACTTCAAAATCCTGGAGTCGATGCCGGTGCGCGGCATCATCACCAATCCGGCCAACGGCACCGAGCTGCCGGCCGGAACCAAGGAGTTGAAGCTGCGAGGCGCGGCCTGGGCCGGTGATCTCGACGTGCGCAGTGTGCATGTGTCGACCGATTTCGGCGCCAACTGGCGGCAGGCGACGCTGGCGCCCGCCAAGAACCGCTTCGACTGGC
Source organism: Hyphomicrobiaceae bacterium (assembly GCA_035762425.1). GTDB lineage: Bacteria > Pseudomonadota > Alphaproteobacteria > Rhizobiales > Hyphomicrobiaceae > AWTP1-13. The sequence continues at coordinate 13,932 of DASTOW010000071.1, forward strand.
GGCGCTGGACGGCGACGGTGAACTTCCCGACCGACGGCTACTACGAGGTGTGGGTGCGGGCGACCGACACTAAGGGCACGGCGCAACCTCACGTTGCCGGCAACTGGAATCCGCAAGGGTATGGCGCCAACCCGATGCACCGCATCGCCGTCAAGGTTGGCTAGCGTGAGCGGTGCGGCGGCAAGATGGCGGCAGCTGGCGGTGGCCCTGGGCGGGATCGCCGCGGTCGCTGCATCTTGCCTGCTGGACGTGGCCGATGGTACCGCCCAGTCTCGACGGGAGCGGCCGCCGCAGGAGGAGCCGGAGCAGTATCCCGACGGCCCCAACCGCGAGGACACCTTCTACTTCTGCACGCCCTGCCACAGCTTCAAGATCGTGGCGGCGCAGGGCATGTCGCGCGAGCGCTGGGACGAAACCCTCACCTTCATGGTGACGCGTCACAAGATGCCCGACGTACAGGGTCAGGATCGCGAGAAGATGCTCGATTATCTCAGTACGGTCTTTCCGGAGCGGCGCGCGCCGGGCGGCTGGAAGTCGCCGTTCGCGCCTCGATAATTTGTGCAAGTCGGCAAGACAGCGGCGCAACGCTCGGCTAGCATGCCTCAGGGCGCCCTGGGGCATGGTGTGATGACGGCAATCGACTACGAAGCTGAATACAACAATCGCGCCCGCGTGCCCGAGTACGCCGAGATCATGGAGCGGTGGCAGATGCTGTCGGCCGCTTACCGGCTGGCGAGCGCGTCAGAGAACGATCGGCGATATGGAGCTGGCGAGCGCCAGCGCTATGACCTGTTCCTGGCGAACGGCGGGTCGGCCCCGCTGGTGGTTTACATCCACGGCGGCTACTGGCAGCGCGGCGACCGCAAGGACTACTCGTTCGTCGCCCGCGAGCTGAACTCAAACGGCATAACCGTCGCCGTTCCGTCCTACTCGCTGTGCCCGGCCGCCTCGATGATGGAAATCATCGACGAGATGGAGCTGTGCCTGGTTACGCTATGGAAGAAGCTGCGGCGGCGCCCGCTGGTGATCGGTCACTCGGCCGGCGGCCATCTGTCGGCGGCGATGCTGGCCAACGACTGGTCACGGGTGGCAGGTGTGCCCGCAGACCTGGTTCGGGCGGCCTACGGCTTGAGCGGCGTGTACGATCTCGCGCCGCTGATCGGGACCAGCATCAACGAGGCGTTGGGTCTAAGCAGCGGCGTTGCCCGGGCCGCGAGCCCCATGTTCCGTCCGGCCCCGCCGAAGGGACGCAGCTTCGTCGCCGCCGTGGGAGGCGATGAAAGTGCCGAGTTCAAACGCCAGAGCCGCGAGATCGCGCAACACTGGGAGCAGGCCGGCCTGATCACGCAGAGCATCGTGATGGCCGACACCAACCATTTCACCGTCGTGGAGGAACTGATCCGTCCGGACAGTCCCGTGCTGACGCGCATCGTCGAGCTGGCGCGCGAGGTCGACGGAGGTTGAGACGCCTCAGGCCTTGCGCCGAAGATGTACGTGCGCGTCGAGCGTCAGGTAGGGGGTGGCTAGGCGGCGTTGCTCGACGACGGCGATCTCAACCAAGGCGGTTTCGATGAGTTCGCAAGCGAGTTCGAGCTCTCGCACGCGCTTGAGGTCAGCATGAATGCCGACCAGCGTGTCCCGCACGGTTTCGAGATTGGTCAACGGCATGTGCCGCTTTGGGTCAAATGGACGTAGCAACGGTTTGGCTCCCCTGCGTTTGGCATACTCGACAACCCGGCATCGCAAGAAGTGTGCACGCCCGGAGGGGAGTTTGGTTAACAACCGACGCGGCCTTTTGGCGGTGGTGAGCACAACGGCCGGTGCGTTGTCGCGCACCGGCCGTTCGTGTCCTCAGCGGGAAGGCCGGGTCAGGCCGCCCGAACCATGCGGCTGTGCAGTTCGAGGACTGCAATCATGAAGCCGATGCGATCCTCGGCGGCCTCGGCCATGACGGAGAAGTAGTTGGGCGTCTGCGGCAGGATCTCGCCGATCACCTCGCCGTATTCGAAGCGCAGCTCGGCCTCGTGCTTCTTGGCGATGGCCTGCATCTTGGAGTTCTCGGCGAGGCAGCTCATGTACAGGCGGCGGATGCCGCGATTGCGTGCCGCGCGTACGACCCGTCCCATGAGCTCGGAGCCGACACCTTGGTCCTGGAACAGCTTCTCGACCGAGAAGGCAGCCTCTGCCTCCGGGCCCCAGGCATCGCCCAACCTGCGCAGTTCGGCGGCACCGCGCACATGGCCATCGGCGATATGTCCGTAGACGATGCTGCCGAACTCGGTCATGCGGCTGGCGTAGTCCTCGATGAAGGCGTCCGACACGGAATGCGCAAAGCGCAACCGGCGGCTCTCCTTGTCCAGGCGCAACAGGTGGTCGCGGAACTTGTCCGTTTCTGTCGGCCAAAGCTTGCGCACGCTGCCGACGTTGCAATGATCGCTCATGATCTCTCACCCTCTGCTGTCTAGCCGCACCGGGGTTTGCTTGTGCCGCTTGCTGCACCCCTTCACCTAAGGTTGCGGTTTGCGTTGCACAATCATGCTAGATAGTGACCATCATGTGTTTCTGGAAAATCACGTTAATACAAAGAGATGTGTTGATGCTGCGGTGCCACATGTGGCCATGGGCCGCGACCTTGCAATGGCGCAACGCAGCGGCGTGCAAGGCCGGCGGTTCGGGCCCTTCCGTTACGCCGGGGGATGAGCTGGGTGCAGGTGCGCCAGCCGCCTTGACCCGTGCCCCTGCGGCAGGCTAGCCGAGGCGCCGATGGCCCTCCTCAAGAAGTATCGCGCGCTGGTCGATGGCGGTGTGATCGCGCCTGATCATGCGCAAGCGATCGCTGCCGCGCGTCTGGATGGGCTTGCGTCGCGCTTGCGCAAGTGGAAGCGCCGGACCGGCCTTGCGGCCCTGCTGCTCGGAAAAAAACCAGCACCGAAGGGGCTCTACCTCTTCGGGCAGGTCGGGCGTGGCAAGACTATGTTGATGGACCTGTTCTTTCAGACCACGACGGTGCGGCCCAAGCGGCGCATCCACTTCCACGAGTTCATGGCCGAGGTGCACGATTGTATTGCCGACGCGCGCAAGGATGTGCAGGGCGATCCCATTCCGCGCGTGGCCCGCGAGCTGGCCGCCAAGTCGGCCTTGCTGTGCTTTGATGAGATGCACGTCACCGATATCGCCGATGCCATGATTCTCGGTCGTCTGTTCAAGGGGCTGTTCGAGCAGCAAGTCGTGGTGGTGGCGACGTCCAACGTGCCGCCGGCCGAGCTGTACAAGAATGGCTTGAACCGCCAGCTGTTTCTGCCCTTCATCGATCTCATCGAGCACCACATGCAGGTCGAGGAGCTGGATGCTGCGAGGGACTTCAGGTTGGCGAAGCTGGCGGGCCGGCCACTGTATTTCACCCCGGTCGATGCCAGAGCCGAGGCGGAGATGGATCGGCTGTGGCTCGAGCTGACCGGCCAGCGGTCGGGCGCGCCCGTCGAGTTGGATGTGAAGGGCCGCCTCCTGCCTGTTGCACAGGCTTCGATGGGGGTAGCGCGGTTCACGTTTGCCGAGCTGTGCGAGAGGCCGCTTGGCACGCTCGATTATCTGCATATCGCGCGCCGCTTCCACACCGTATTGATCGACGGCATTCCCGTGCTGAAGCCGGCCCAGCGCGACGTGGCGCGGCGCTTCGTCAATCTGGTCGATACCCTCTATGACGCGCGGGTGTCGCTGATTGCGTCGGCCGCGGCCGAGCCCGCCGAGCTCTATCCCGCCGGCGACGTGCAGTTCCTGTTTGAGCGCACGGCTTCGCGTCTGACCGAAATGCGCTCCGAAGGCTACTTGGCCGGCCGCAAGGATCGGGTGAACATAAGCGTGGCGACGTAGTGGGCTGCGCGTATCAGCCCGCCATTTCCTTAGCCCGTTCGCGGTGGCGGACGACCGACTTGGGCAGTCTGCCGATGCTGGTGGCGTCGAGGCGCATCTTGCGCACCGGGCCAAAGCGGCGGATGTGGCGTTTGAGCAGGCGCCGATAGTCGTAGTAGTTGGCTTCCAGGCGATGCCGGTCGGAGGCCAGGAAGGTGCCGCGGCCAACATCGCCGGCGGCAGTGGCCATGCCAGCAAGGAAGCGGGCGGCACGCTCAGGCGCCTTGACCTGGGCGACGACGAGGTTGGCGATCAACTGCCCCTGATAGTCGGCGATGCGCCACATGCTGCCGTTGGCCTGTACCAGGCCAGCCGCGAACAGGCCTGGTCGGTGCGGATGCACTACGCGCAGGTAAAAGCGGGAGCGACCCTCGGCATCGTAAACGAGTTCCTCATCGAGGAACGGCACGGCCGGCTCGTAGCCGGTGGCAAACACGATCATGTCGAAGGTGTCGGCGGTGCCGTCCGTGAATAGAACGCGCTGGCCGTCGTAGCCGGCGATCTCGGGCTTGATGGCGATGCGTCCGTGCGCCGAAAGGCGCGGGATCTCGTCGCTCATGGTGGGATGGGCCTGATCGATCGCATAGGCCGGATCGGGCAGCTGGTAGCGCGACGGTGGGCCCTGCAGGACCCACAGACTGGCCTGAAACAGCCAGCGTTTCAACAGGCGTGGCAGCGGGAAGAACTCCACCCACGACACGACGTCGTGGGTCGGGAAGCCCAGCATGAACTTCGGTACGAACCAGTAGCCGCGCCTGAGACTCATCACCACGCGCGAGCCGCCGTGCACCGCATCCGACACGATGTCGGCAGCCGAGTTGCCGCAGCCGACCACCAGCACGCGCTGGTCGCGCACCTGGCGCGGGCTCTTGTAGGAGCGTGAATGGATGATCTCGCCGGTGAACGTGCCGGGATAGTTGGGCATGCGCGGCTCGTCGTGGTGTCCGCTCGCGATTACGACACCTCGATAGATGCGCGGGCGGTCCTCACCGGCGACGGCCACGTCCCATCGCCCATCACCGCGCGCGGCAACGTGCGTTATGCGCCGGCCGAACTCGATATCGTCCGCGAAGCCGTATTCGTCCACATAGCGGCGGAAGTAGGCCAGGACCTCGGCATGACTGGGGTAGGGCGGGTAGGCATCGTCGCCCATCGGCAGGTCATCGTACGACGTGGAGTAGCTGGCCGATACCAGGTGGGCGGTCTCGTAGACGATGCCGCTGTTGGTGTCGATGTTCCAAAGGCCGCCAAGATCGGCCTCGCGCTCGAGGCAGTCGAACGGGATGCCGCGCTCCTTGAAGTTCTTGGCGATGGCAAGACCGGATGCCCCTGCACCGATGATGCAATACCTGTGCTCGCGGGCAGGATCTGCCATGAACGCAACGCCCTATGTGTTTGGAGTGGTTTGAACTCTACCAGCGCCAGCAGGTTCCTTGAGGTGGGCGGTTCGTCACATCACACGCGGCCAGTGGGGAGCACAGATGGGGAGCATTGCCTGTTTGGCGGCCGGCGCATCGGTTGCGCAGCGACCTGCAACCTTAGTCGAAGCCGAGCTGGCGCCTTTTCGAGCACCTGATCACGCGCGCGAAAGCAGGTGGCGGAGCCTCGGCCGTTTTCCTTGAACGGTCCCGGCTTTCGGGCTAACGAACGGGCACAATTCGGGGGTGCCCTATGAGCTGGTTCAACTTCATCCGGCGACGCGAACCAGGCCAGGCGCACCCAGTACAGGAGAACGATGTCATGGCGCGTACCAAGATCGCGCTGATCGGCGCGGGCCAGATCGGCGGCACTCTGGCACTTCTGGCCGGCCTCAAGGAGCTGGGCGACATCGTTCTGACGGACATGATGGAGGGCGTTGCCAAGGGCAAGGCGCTGGATCTGTCGCAGACGGCTGCGGTCGAGGGTTACAACGCCAACATCACCGGCGCCGGCGTCGATCCCTATTCGGCCATCGAAGGCGCCGCTGTGTGCATCGTCACGGCCGGCGTGCCGAGGAAGCCCGGCATGAGCCGCGACGACCTGCTCGGCATCAATCTGAAGGTGATGGAGAGCGTCGGCGCGGGCATCAGGAAGTATGCGCCCAATGCCTTCGTGATCTGCATCACCAATCCGCTCGATGCGATGGTTTGGGCCCTGCAGAAGTATTCGGGCCTGCCGACCAGCAAGGTGATAGGCATGGCCGGCGTGCTCGATTCATCGCGCTTTGCGCATTTCCTCGCCGAGGCAGCCGACGTCTCCATCGAGGATGTGCGCGCCATGACGCTGGGCGGCCACGGCGACGACATGGTGCCGATGGTGCGCTACTCGACAATCGGCGGTGTGCCGCTGCCCGACTGCATCAAGCTTGGCATGTTCACGCAGGAGCAGCTCGATGCCATGATCAAGCGCACCCGCGGCGGCGGCGGCGAGATCGTAGCCCTGCTCGGCACCGGCTCGGCGTTCTACGCGCCCGCGGCGTCCGCCATCGCCATGGCCGAGAGCTATCTCAAGGACAAGCGCCGCGTGCTGCCGTGCGCGGCCTACTGCAAGGGCGAGTTCGGCGTGCAGGACATGTACGTTGGCGTGCCGGTGGTGATCGGCGCCAACGGCGTGGAGAAGATCGTCGACCTTGAACTCAATGCCGACGAGAAGGCGATGTTTGCCAAATCGGTGGCGTCGGTGAAGGGCCTGGTCGAGGCCTGCGTGAAGATCTCGCCGGCGCTGGCAGGCTGACATGGCAAAGCGCGCGATCACGACGGCGAACGCCAAGGCGATCGGCCCCTACTCGATGGCGATCGAGACGGGCGATCTGGTGTTTGTGTCCGGGCAAATCCCCCTCGACGCCGCCACGGGTAAGCTGGTCGAGGGCGACATTTCGGCTCAGGCCAAGCAATCGCTGGAGAACCTGCGGACCATCCTGGAGGCGGCAGGCCTCGGCTTCGGCCACGTGGTCAAAACCACCATCTTCCTGACCAGCATGGCCGACTTCGCCGCCGTCAACGCGGTCTACAAGGCCTACGTCGGCGAGCCGTATCCGGCCCGCTCCACGTTCGCCGTGGCGGCCCTGCCGATGGGGGCGAACGTGGAAATTGAAATGATCGCCTCTCGCAGTGCACAATAGCCGTATCGCAGAGCGGAAATGACGCTCTTGGCGGCCTGCCATGGTCTGGCATATGGTATACCAGACGCGTGCGGGTGCTGCCTCGGGCGCGGGTTAGCGCAGACATTCCAGCCACGGGGCCTCCATGAACGTGCACGAGTACCAGGCCAAGCAGCTGCTGAAGGGCTTCGGCGTCCCGGTGGCGCTCGGCGGCCCGGCCTTCACTGCCGATGAGGCCGCCAAGGCCGCGCAAGGCCTGCCTGGGCCGGTGTGGGTGGTGAAGGCCCAGATTCACGCCGGCGGCCGCGGCAAAGGCAAGTTCAAGGAGGCTGCTGCCGGCGACAAGGGCGGCGTGCGCATCGTCAAGTCGATCGACGAGGTGAAGACGGCGGCCGAGCAGATGCTGGGCAAGACGCTGGTCACCATCCAGACCGGGCCGGCGGGACGCCTCGTCAAGCGCGTGTTCATCGAAGACGGCTCGGCGATCGAGCGCGAACTTTATCTGTCGGCCCTGGTCGACCGCGTCACCTCGCGCGTCGCCTTCATCGCCTCGACCGAAGGCGGCATGGACATCGAGAAGGTGGCGCACGATACGCCCGAGAAGATCTTCACCCTGTCGATCGATCCGGCATCGGGCTACGAGCCCTTCCATGGTCGCAAGATCGCGGCCGCCTTGCAGCTGACCGGCGACCAGATCGATCAGTGCGTCAAGCTGATCGGCAGCCTCTATCGCGCCTTTGTGGAAAAGGACATGAGCCTACTCGAGGTCAACCCGCTGGTGGTGACTAAGACCGGCAAGCTCCTGTGCCTCGATGCCAAGATCAATTTCGATGACAACGCGCTGTTCCGGCACAAGGACATTCAGGAGCTGCGTGACATTGAGGAGGAGGACCCGGCCGAGGTGGAAGCCTCCAAGTTCGACCTCAACTACGTGAAGCTCGACGGCCAGATCGGCTGCATGGTCAACGGCGCCGGCCTCGCCATGGCGACCATGGACATCATCAAGCTGTACGGCATGGAGCCCGCCAACTTCCTTGACGTCGGCGGCGGCGCCACCAAGGAGAAAGTGGCGGCAGCCTTCAAGATCATCCTGTCCGACCCAGCCGTGAAGGGCATTCTCGTCAATATCTTCGGCGGCATCATGCGATGCGACATCATCGCCGAAGGCGTGGTGGCGGCGGCCAAGGAGATGGCCATCAAGGTGCCGCTGGTGGTGCGCCTGGAAGGCACCAACGTCGAGCTTGGCAAGGAGATCCTGGCCAAGTCGGGCCTCAAGATCGTGCCCGCCGACAACCTCGCCGACGCAGCCAAGAAGATCACCGACGAAGTCAAGAAGGCGGCCTGACGATGGCAATCCTGATCGACCAGAACACCAAGGTCATCGTCCAGGGCTTCACCGGCAGCCAGGGCACGTTCCACACCCAGCAGGCGGTTGCCTACGGCACGAAGGTGGTCGGCGGCATCACGCCGGGCAAAGGCGGCACGCGTCATCCCGACGCCAAGCTGGCCGACATTCCCATCTTCGACACGGTGCTCGAGGCCAAAGCCAGGACGGGTGCCAACGCCAGCGCCATCTACGTGCCGCCGCGCTTCGCCGCGGATGCCATCCTTGAGGCGATCGACGCGGAGATCCCGCTGATCGTATGCATCACCGAGGGCATCCCGGTGCTCGACATGGTCAAGGTGAAGCGGGCGCTCGGCGGCTCCATGTCGCGCCTGATCGGGCCGAACTGCCCGGGCGTGCTGACGCCCAACCAGTGCAAGATCGGCATTATGCCGGCCAACATCTTCAAGGCCGGCAGCGTCGGCATCGTCTCGCGTTCCGGGACGCTGACCTATGAGGCCGTCAAGCAGACAACGGACGCTGGGCTCGGCCAGTCGACCGCCGTGGGCATCGGCGGCGATCCGGTGAAGGGCACCGAGTTCATCGACGTGCTGGAGATGTTCCTCGCCGACCCTGCCACCAACTCGATCATCATGATCGGCGAGATCGGCGGCTCGGCCGAAGAGGACGCCGCCGACTTCATCAGGTCGGAGGCCAAACGCGGCCGCAAGAAGCCGATGGCTGGCTTCATCGCCGGCATGACGGCGCCTCCCGGCCGCCGCATGGGCCATGCGGGTGCCATCATCTCGGGCGGCAAGGGTAAAGCCGAAGACAAGGTGGCAGCCATGCAGTCGGCGGGGATCGCTGTGGCGGACAGCCCGGCCTCGCTCGGCACCACGCTGTCAAAGGTGCTCGGCCGCGGCTGATTTTCGGCCTGCACCTTCTTTGGGCACGCGCCTGCCGGGGCCTTACCCTGGCCGTGGAGCTGTACTACATGAACGCATGTGCTAGGTAGGCGCCCGGCGGAGGGTGCCAGCCCCCAAGCGCGCATTCGTACGTAGCCCCAACACATACTCCACGGGACTTCGATCCGACATGAGCCGACAACCCAAGAACGATGCATTTGCGCGTACGTCTTTCCTGCAGGGCACCAATGCGGCCTACATCGAGGAGATGCAGGCTCAATACGAGCGCAACCCCGGATCGGTCAGCGACGAGTGGCGGCATTTCTTCGCATCACTGCAGGAGGAGCGCGGCGCATCGTTCGGTGACAACGGTCATGCAGGCCCCTCGTGGGCGAGACCCATGCAGCAGGTGGGTTCGAACAGCGACCTGCTGGGAGCCCTGACGGGCGACTACGAAGGCGCCGAGCGCCAGGTGCGCGAGAAGCTGCAGGCGCGCGCCAGCGCGGTTGGCTTCGAGCTGTCGCCGATGGCGTCGCTGCGCACCACCCAGGACAGCATTCGCGCCCTCATGCTGATCCGCGCCTACCGCGTCATGGGCCACCTGGCCGCCGACCTCGATCCCCTCGGCCTCAGCGAGCGCAAGATCCATAAGGAGCTGCGCCCCGAAACCTACGGCTTCACGGAAGCCGACCTCGACCGCCCGATCTTCATCGACAAGGTGCTCGGGCTCGAGATCGCCACGGTGCGTGACATTCTGAAGATTCTGCGCCGCACCTACTGCCGGCAGATTGGCGTGGAGTTCATGCACATCACCTCGCCGGTGCAAAAGTCCTGGATCCAGGAACGTATCGAGGGTCGCGACAAGGACATCAACTTCACGGTCGAAGGTAAGCGCGCCATCCTCAACAAGCTGATCGAGGCGGAGACCTTCGAGAAGTTCGCCGACGTCAAATACACCGGCACCAAGCGCTTCGGCCTGGATGGCGGCGAGTCGATGGTTCCCGCGCTCGAGCAGATCATCAAGCGCGGCGGCCAGCTCGGCGTGAAGGAGATCGTGATGGGCATGGCGCATCGCGGGCGCCTCAATGTGCTGGCCAACGTGATGGGCAAGCCGCACCGCGCCATCTTCAATGAGTTCAAGGGCGGCTCCTACAAGCCCGACGACGTCGAGGGCTCGGGTGACGTCAAATATCACCTCGGCGCCTCCTCCGACCGCGCGTTCGACGGCAACAACGTGCACCTGTCGCTGACGGCCAACCCCTCGCACCTTGAGATCGTCGATCCGGTGGTGCTCGGCAAGGTGCGCGCCAAGCAGGACCAGCACGGCTGCAAGCCGGGCGAGCGCACACCGGTGATGCCGTTGCTGATTCACGGTGATGCGGCGTTTGCGGGCCAGGGCGTAGTGGCCGAATGCTTCGGCCTGTCGGGCCTCAAGGGCCATCGCACCGGCGGCTCGATCCACTTCATCATCAACAACCAGATTGGCTTCACCACGGCGCCGCGCCACTCGCGCTCGTCGCCCTATTGCTCCGACGTCGCCAAGATGGTCGAGGCGCCGATCTTCCACGTCAACGGCGACAACCCCGAAGCGGTGGTGCACGTCGCCAAGATCGCCACCGAGTTCCGGCAGAGGTTCCAGAAGCCGGTGGTGATCGACATGTTCTGCTATCGCCGCTTCGGCCATAACGAGTCCGACGAGCCCGCATTCACGCAACCGCTGATGTACCGCGCCATCAAGGCGCATCCGTCGGTCGTCGCAATCTATTCGCAGCGCCTGATCCAGGAAGGCGTCGTCACCAAGCAGGGCGTCGAGGAGATGCAGGGCGCCTTCCGCGCCCACCTGGAGGCTGAGCTGGGCGCCGCCGAAGGCTTCAAGCCGAACAAGGCTGACTGGCTCGATGGCCGTTGGGCCGAGATCGGCTTCGCCGACGATGAAGCCCGGCGCGGGACGACCGGCGTGTCGATCGAGTCGCTCAAGGAGATCGGCCAGCGTATCACGACCATCCCGCAGGACTTCCACGCCCACAAGACTGTGCAGCGCCTGCTGCAGCGCCGCCGTGAGATGGTCGATACGGGTACCGGCATCGACTGGTCGATGGCTGAGGCGCTGGCGTTCGGCACGCTCCTGAAGGAAGGCTTTCCGGTGCGCCTGTCCGGCCAAGACAGCGAGCGCGGCACCTTCTCGCAGCGCCACTCGGTGCTGGTCGATCAGGAGACCGAGCGTCGCTACACGCCCCTGAAGTATGTCTCGCCTGACCAGGGCCGCTTCGAGGTCATCAACTCGATGCTGTCGGAAGAGGCGGTGCTGGCCTTCGAGTACGGCTACACGCTGGCGGAGCCCAACGCGCTGGTGATGTGGGAGGCGCAGTTCGGCGACTTCGCCAACGGCGCCCAGGTCGTGTTCGACCAATTCATCTCATCGGGCGAGCGCAAGTGGCTCAGGATGTCGGGCCTCGTCTGCCTACTGCCGCACGGGTACGAGGGGCAGGGGCCGGAGCACTCCTCGGCCCGCGTCGAGCGCTTCCTGCAGCTGTGCGCCGAGGACAACTGGCAGGTCGCCAACTGCACCACGCCGGCCAACTACTTCCACGTTCTGCGCCGGCAGCTGCATCGCAAGTTCCGCAAGCCGCTGGTGATCATGACGCCGAAGTCGCTGTTGCGGCACAAGCGCGTCACCTCCGATCTCAGCGAGATGGGGCCGCACTCGACGTTCCACCGTCTGCTGTGGGATGACGCGCAGGCGCGGCCCGGCGAGAAGATCAAGCTGAAGCCGGATGGGCAGATCCGCCGCGTCGTCCTGTGCACCGGCAAGGTCTACTACGACCTCTACGAAGCCCGCGAGGCGGCTGGCGTCGACGACGTCTACCTGCTGCGCATCGAGCAGCTCTATCCGTTCCCGGCCAAGGCGCTGGTGACCGAGTTGTCCCGTTTCGCCAAGGCCGAGATCGTCTGGGCGCAGGAAGAGCCGCGCAACATGGGCGCGTGGAATTTCATCGAGCCCAACGTCGAATGGGTTCTGCAGCACACGCCGGTCGTCAACACGCGGCCGCGCTATGTCGGCCGCACGCCAGCTGCCGCCACGGCCACCGGGCTCGCCAGCAAGCACAATCAGGAGCAGAAGGCGCTGGTGGAGCAGGCGCTGATGTGATGGTGGTGACGTGCGGGTCACGAACGCATGCGATGAGGGGCGTGCCGGCCGGAGCGGCGCGTCCTTGCAAGGAGTGGACGTGCAGGGCCGGGCAACGGCGGGTGCTTAGCGCGCCATGCGCTGCACAGCGCTGAACGGGCGAATGATTGCTGGACGGTGGAACGAGAATGACGATCGAGATCAAGGTGCCGGCGCTGGGTGAATCTGTCACCGAAGCGACCGTCGGCCAATGGTTCAAGAAACCGGGCGAAGCCGTCAATGTGGACGAGCCGCTGGTCGAGCTGGAGACCGACAAGGTCACGGTCGAGGTGCCGGCACCTGCCGCCGGCGTGTTGGGCGACATCAAGGTGGCGCAAGGCTCGACGGTCGCCGTCGGCAGCGTGCTGGGCTCCATCAAGCCAGGAGCCGGCGTTCCAGCGCAGCCCGCCGCGAAGGCCGAGGCAAAGCCGGCTGCGGCCGCACCCAAGCCGGCGCCCGCTGCCCCGACCACGCCGGCGAAAGGCGACATGCCGCCGGCGCCGGCCGCGCGCAAGATGATGGAGGAGAAGGGTCTGTCGCCAGCCGACGTGTCGGGCTCCGGTCGCCGCGGCCAGGTGCTGAAAGAGGACGTGATGGCGGCCGGCCGCTCGCCGGGACCGGCTGCCAGCGGCGCTGCTGCGGAGGCCGTCGCCTATGCGCCGATGACCACCACCTCGGTTGCCGTCGCCCAGCTGCGGGCGCCATCCGTGCCCAACGATGCCGCGCGCGAAGAACGCGTGAAGATGACGCGTCTGCGGCAGACCATCGCCCGCCGCCTGAAGGACGCGCAGAACACCGCGGCCATGCTCACCACGTTCAACGACCTCGACATGCACGCGGTCATGAACCTGCGCAAGGAATACAAGGACCTGTTCGAGAAGCGCCACGGCGTGAAGCTGGGTTTCATGGGCTTCTTCGTGAAGGCGTGCATCCAGGCGCTGAAGGAGATCCCCGCCGTCAACGCCGAGATCGACGGGGCCGACATCATCTACAAGAACTACTACCACATCGGCGTTGCCGTCGGCACGGACAAGGGCCTGGTGGTGCCGGTGGTGCGCGAGGCCGACCGCATGTCGCTCGCCGAGGTCGAGCAGACCATCACCGACTTCGGCAAGCGTGCCCGGGAAGGCAAGCTGTCGATCGACGAGATGCAGGGCGGCACCTTTACCATCTCCAACGGCGGCGTGTACGGCTCGCTGATGTCGACGCCGATCTTGAACGCGCCGCAGTCCGGTATCCTCGGCATGCATCGCATCGAGGAGCGGCCGGTGGTGCGAAACGGGCAGATCGTGATTCGGCCGATGATGTATCTGGCGCTCAGCTACGATCACCGCATCGTCGACGGCAAGGACGCGGTGACCTTCCTGGTGCGCGTCAAGGAAGTCCTGGAAGACCCGCAGCGCTTCGTGCTGGAGCTGTGATGTCGCTTGTCATCCTGGGCCTGGTGCCCGGGACCTCGTTGCCAACACAGGCCGGCGTGCGCGGATCGCTGTATGCCGGCGACGACCGCGGCGATGCCAGCCAACGCAGAGTTTTTCAATGACCTATGACCTGATCGTGATCGGCACCGGCCCGGGCGGTTATGTGTGCGCCATCCGCGCCGCCCAGCTCGGCCTGAAGGTGGCCGTTGTCGAAAAGCGCGCCACCTACGGGGGCACCTGTCTCAACATCGGATGCATTCCCTCCAAAGCGCTGCTGCACGCCTCCGAGCTCTACGAGGAGGCAGGACACTCCTTCGCCGGGATGGGCATCGAGGTGCCCGCAGTCAAACTCGACCTCGCCAAGATGCTGGCATTCAAGGATCAGGGCGTGAAGGGCAACGTCGACGGTGTCGCCTTCCTGCTCAAAAAGAACAAGATCGACACCTTTCAGGGCACCGGGACGATCGCCGGGCCAGGCAAGGTCGAGGTCGCAACTGCGAACGGCAGACAGCAGCTCGAGACCAAGAACATCGTCATCGCCACCGGCTCCGACGCCGCCAAGCTGGCGGGGGTCAACATCGACGAGGTGAGCATCGTGTCGTCGACCGGCGCCCTAGCGCTGCCCAAGGTGCCCAAGCGCATGCTGGTGGTGGGCGCGGGAGTGATCGGGCTGGAGCTCGGTTCGGTCTGGCGCAGGCTCGGTGCGGAGGTGGGCGTGGTCGAATATCTCGACCGCATCCTGCCGGGCATGGACGCCGACGTGGCCAGGACGGTGCAGCGCATCCTGACCAAGCAGGGTATGACCTTCAAGCTGGCCAGCAAGGTGATCAAAGTCGCAAAGAACGGTGCGGCCCAGCAGATCACGATCGAGCCGGCGACCGGCGGCGAGCCCATGACCATCGAAGCCGACGTCGTGCTGGTTGCGATCGGTCGGACCCCCTACACGGAGGGCCTCGGCCTGGAGGCGGCCGGCGTGCAGCTCGACAACCGCAAGCGCGTGATCGTCGATGCCCACTACCAGACCAATGTACCCGGCATCTATGCCATCGGCGACGTGATCGCAGGGCTGATGCTGGCCCATAAGGCCGAGGACGAGGGCACGGCAGCGGCCGAGATCCTCGCCGGGCAAGCGGGTCACGTGAACTACGACGTTATTCCCAACGTCATCTACACGTTCCCGGAGGTTGCCTCGGTCGGCAAGTCCGAGGAGGACCTGAAGGACGCAGGCATCGCCTACAAGGTCGGCAAGTTCCCGTTCACCGCCAATGGCCGCGCCAAGGTCAACAAGACCACCGACGGCTTCGTCAAGATCCTGGCCGAAGCCAAGACGGACCGGATTCTCGGCGTGCACATGATCGGCGCGGCAGCCAGCGAGATGATCGCCGAGGCGGCGGTGATCATGGAGTTCGGCGGCTCGGCCGAAGACCTGGCCCGTACCTGCCACGCGCACCCGACCTTGACCGAGGCAGTCAAGGAGGCGGCGCTGGCCGTGGACAAGCGCGCCATTCATATGTGACAGAGCGCTGCAGGCGCCGTTGCGAGCGGCGCTTTACGGTATCAGCCCGATCTCGCGCAGGTACCTGAGGACGCCGGGATGCAGCAGGTCGCGGCGCGCCGCGCTAGCAGTGTTGGCTGCCGTGGTCTCGCGCGCCTGCGGCAAGCGCTCGGCGAGCTTGGCCTCGCCCTTGTGCAAGGCTCGCGCGAGCCGGTAGGCGATGTCCTCGGGCAGCGTCGGCCGGGCGAGGATGAAGCTCCATGACCCGAGCGATGTCAGCGCCTGCGGCTGGCCGGGAAACGAATTGGCCGGCACGACCAGCGTCTGCAGGAACGAGTGCTTGGCCTGGATGCGGGCGATGGCCTCCGCGTCCGGCACGATGAAGCGGGCGCCCGCCGGTCCCTTGGCAACTGCGGTGAAGCCAGGCCAGGCGGTGCCACCGCCCCACAACGCGGCAGCGCGGCCATCCATGACCATGGCAGGTCCATCGCCGGCGCGATCCAGGAAGATGGCCTCGAAGTCGCGACTCTGGTCGAGGCCGAGGCCGTCCAGGATATAGCGGGCGAGGATTACAAGACCCGAACCCTTGGCGCCGAACGCAACGGGTTTGCCTTTGAGATCGTCGATCGTCCGATAGGCACTGTCCGCCCTGACCACGAACATGCCGGGCGTTGCGTACATGGCGGCCAGGATGCGCAGATCCGCCGGGGCCCGGCCGATGCCGTTCAACGCCTCGAGCGCCGCCTCGCCTTGCACCAGACCGATGTCGAGCTGGCCTGCCTCAAGCAGCGGAATGTTCTCGGCGCTGCCCTTGGTGTTCTGCGGGCGAACTTCGAGGCTTGGCTCCACCTCGTTGATGATGCCGGCCACCGCGTCACCATAAACCGGAAAGCCACCGCCGGGTGTGGCGGTGGCCAGCGACACGACGGTCTTGTCCGCGCCGTGGGCCGCCATAGCCAGGGGTATGGCCAGCACCAGCACCAAGGTTGACATCATGACGATGTTCATAGCGCACTCCCTGCATCGAGCCTGGGCGAAGCTTGGCCGCCTTTCCATCTGCTATACTTGCCGCATACGCGCTCGATGCGAAGGGGGCTTGATGTCCGCCGGTCTGCATCCAGAAGGATTTATTCGGTTGCTGGCGGCGGTTGCGCTGCTGGCGGCTTGGCTGGTCCAGGCCGATGCGCAGACCGATGGCGATGCGGCGGCCCGCGCGCAGCGTCTCGACAGCCTGTTCGCGTTGCTCAAGACTGCCAAGGACCAGGACGAGGCTGACGCCATTGTTGGCGACATCTGGAAGGTCTGGCTGCGGTCTGGCTCGGCTGATCTGGATGCTCGCATGGAGCACGCGACCAGGCTGATGGCCCACGGCCTGCTGCAGCCGGCCCTGGCGGCGCTCGATGAGATTACTGCCGCGGCTCCGAAGTGGGCAGAGGCATGGAACAAGCGGGCTACCGTCTTATTCCTGCTCAGTGAGTACGATCGCTCGCTGGCCGACATCGAACGCGTGCTGGCGCTGGAGCCGCGTCATTTCGGTGCGCTCGCCGGTATCGGCATGATCCGCTCTGAGAAAGGCGAGTTGCGCGAGGCGCTCGCCGCCTTGCGCCGGGCGCTGGCCGTCAATCCGTTCCTCAAGGAGCGACTGGGCCTGATCCCGGCTCTGGAAAAGCAGCTTGGCGAGCAACCGCTTTGAGGCTTGCGTCTAGGGTCCCGATGCCTTGCGCCGCGCGGCAACGATGTCGTGCAGGTTGTTGTGCTTGAGGCTGCCGACCGGATCGATCTCGACGATTTCCAGCGTCAGGCCCAGCGGTCGGCTGGCGAACATGTCGGCCGTTGCGCCCGTCAGTCTGGCGAACATGTGCTCGGCCGCCTGCTGGCGCACTGCGGCGGGTCTGCCTGAGCCGATGCGGGCCTGTACGTGAATGAAGGCATTGTCGGCATGGCCGTCAGCGATGCGGTAGGTATCGCGCCTAGCCGCCCGCGTCCGCATGCCGCCGATCGGGAAGACGCCGGTTTCCAGGGCGGCCTCGTGCAGGGCAGTCACCAGCGCGGCGATATCGAGTACCGCTTCCAGGTTGGCCGAGTATTCGATGATCAGATGCGGCATGGCAGCTGGATCCACTTCGTGAAAGGCTGCCCATGGTAGCAGGCAACAAGCAGGCACAACGAGCCCCACACAAGCGTTAGATGCGCTATGCGGGGCTCGCCGGGGCAGGCCGCCTAGGTTCGGCCCTGGAGCGAAATCGCCATGCCAGCGCTACAACCGGCTCTCGCGGACCGGCTTGGATTTGGCCGCCGTCTGCGGGCCGAGCTGGACCACGTTGCCGGGCTCAACCTTGGCGTCGGGGCCGAGCACCTGCTCGCCCTTCTCGGCCGCCAGCTCGGCGACGCTCTTGACGAGCGCCAGCTCCTTGGCGCCCGGGAGCGTCTCGGCCTCGGCGTAGTAGTCGAACCACGGCAGGCCCGCACCGGTGTAGTCGGCTGCCGTAGGTGGCCGCTGCGCCGGGGCCTCGCCGGTGATGTTTCGCCATTGCGTGGCGTCGATCAAGGTCACGAAGCTGCGGCTTGAGACGCTCTGGTCCCACGCGTCGATGCCGTAAGGGTCGGCGTAGATCTGCTGGCGCATGCGGCCGCCGGCTGCCAGGCCCATCGCTTGAGCCGGGGCGGCCGCACAGGCGCGCGAACGCATCACTGCACCAGCCCCCTCGCCCATGTACATGCGTAGGGCACCTGCCAGCTGGTGCTCTTGTGCGCGGCGGCGAGCCAGCTCCTCGTAGCGCGCCTTCTTCATGGGATAGGCAATGATCTGCAGGCCGCCGTGCTCGGGCTGGCCGGTGATCTGCTCCTCGACCGAGTAGCCTGAGCCGAGTGGCATGGCGACGAACTGACGGACCACGTCCTTGGCTACGCAGAACCCGTCGAGCCACGGCTGTTCGGGCACGACGACATAGTCGTTCTTGCAGGCATCGAGATCGGGCTTCCACGCCTTGCCGCTCACCGCATTGATCTTGCCGGCGGCGATCTTGAGCGCGAACGGGTAGGCATCATGGCGACGGCGGCCCGAGAACGAGAGCCACATGGCCTCCGCCTGATAGAGCGGCATCATCACGCCGCCGCGCTCGCGCCAGTCTGGGGGAACGTGCTGTGCGTAGTCCTCCAGGTGTTTCAGAGAGAAACAGCCCAATCCGGGCGGTAGCGGATAATGTTTTCCATTATCGGGGATGCGCAAGGTGCGCTGAAAATTGACCTCCGTTTGGGCTTGTTCGTGAACCTCAGGGAACCGAAAGACCAGGCTGTCGCGCTCGAGTGTAATCATTACCCTACCTACCGTTGGTCGTTCCTGGCACTCACCACTTTCCGTCGCGCACCTCCCTAACTACCTTCACGATCGCGTGGTTCGGAGCGTTTTTGAGCTGACGGATCAGCTCGGCGAACTGCTTGGGCCGGCGCAGAATGATGGCTTGCAGATCGCTCGACACCTTGCCGGCCATAGCCAGCAACACGTCGCCGTCCTCACCCAGATCCGCTGCCAACCTGACAATGGTCGCTTCCGACGGTGGCGGCACGAGGCCGCGCTCGACCTTGCTCAGGTATGCCGGCTCGACATCGATGCGCTGCGCCACCTGACGCAGGCTGAACCGCGGATCCGTTGCAGCGAGCGCCTCGCGCGCGTTGCGGATGTGGTCACCGAAGCCAGCCATGTGGAGTGTGTACTACATAGTCAACACTGGAGTCAAGCGAGCGGGTCAAGTGAAGATGAAATGTGCGGCCGGCGGTGGCCTAGCGAGGTCGGATAGGCCATGTGAGTACCGGACCGTGTCATGCCACGAGGTGGCTGCGAAACGATCGGGTGGTGTCGTACGGTCACTGGGCACCGGGATGCATCGCATGAGCGATTTGCAATTGCACGAAGTCGCCGGTTCCTTTGTGTTTCCAGACAATGCCGCTGGTCCGCGCCGGTCGATGCGAATCTTTTATTATCGCCCTCAATCATGCGTACGCGATGCGCGCGTTGTCATCGCCATGCATGGTCTTGACCGCGCTGCCGCGTATTTTCGCGATGTGTTAGCGGGCCAGGCGGAACGCAACGGACAGATCGTCTTGGTGCCGGAGTTCGACATGGGGGCATTCCCGGATGTGTACGCGTACAACTACGGCAACGTTAAGCTCGCACCACCGAGCCTGACGGTCATGCCTCGTAGTCTTTGGACTTTCGGCATCATCGATCGGCTGTTCCAAAGTGTGCGCATCTCCATCGCCTCCAATCGTGACACCTTCGCTCTGTTTGGAAATTCTGCTGGCTCTCAGTTCGTGCTGCGCTGTCTAACGCTGACGCCAGCTGCTGCAGTGGACATGGCCGTCGCTGCCAATGCTGGAATGTATATGCTGCCCGATCTGGCCGTCGATTATCCTGTGGGAATGGGTGGCCTTGATGTCGATGAGATGCAACTGCGCCGATACCTTGGGCGGCGTGTGACGATCTTGCTCGGCGATGCCGACACGGATGGTGCGGCACCCGACCTACCTCGCACCGAGACGGCCATGGCTCAGGGGCCACACCGCTTGGCGCGCGGCCTCTGGCATTTCGAGCATTGCCGCAAGCTCGCAGACAGCCTTGGTGCGGTGTTGGGCTGGAAGCTGGACATCGTCCCAGGAGCCGGACACGTCAGCCAGAAAATCTTCGACCGAGCCCTCGATATCCTTGTCAACTAAGCGTCACGATTATTCAGAAGCATCTGGTTGGGGTCACAGACGGTGTGACCTTCATGTCGGCTCCCTGTTCTAGATGCAGCAGCAAACGCGCGGCGCGGCACAGTCACACGACCCAAGCTAATCCCGCTGCGGCGCTTGGGCGTCGATGCGGAAGGCCGCAAAGCGCATGCCGAAGTAGGCAAAGAACATCGCCACGATGGACGAGGCGAGCAGCGCCACGAGTGGCTCGGTTGTCGGCTGCACCAGCAGGATGGCGACGAACACGCCGTAATTGATGGCCGACACCATCCAGCCAACAGCCACGTAGCGCAGGAACTCGGCCACCGTCGGCGGCGTCTTGAGCGCGAACGTGAAGGTGCGGTGCGAGAGCCAGCCGGACGCCATGGCAATCGAGATCGCGGCAATCCTGGCAATGAATGGGTGTATGCCGAACAAGACGGTCAGCAGCTTCAAGATGGCGGCGTCGACGCTGAGCGATATGAGACCGCAGATGAGAAAGGCCAGCCCATGCCGCAGCGGGTGCTGGGCGCCCGGCACTACTCTAGCCCAGCGCTCGTTCATGCCGTTGGATCCGCCTGCGACCAGTCGAAGGTCGCGCCGTCACCCTGTCGCGCGGGTCGCCAGATGCGCTTCATCAAGGTCAAGTTCGCCATCAGCGCCTCATACTCCATGCGGCGGCGATTGACGACAGGGTCCAGGCTGGCCAGCTCTGCGTCCGGATGACCCGGATGGCACATGACGAGATGCCGCCGGCCGGGAGCCGACAGGGCCTGCTCCAGTTCCTCGGCATAGGGCTGGCGCTCATCGAAGCGTGAAAAACCGGCGAAACCGTCATTGGTGTGCAGCCCTCGCTTGTGCGCGGAGCCGGCGAACCCGAAAGCGAGCGCAGCGACGGTCAGCGCCTTCGGCACACTGGCGCGGCGTGCAAGGATGGCGCCCAGCCGGTCGGAAGGATCACGCAAGAGCGGCGGGCGAACCCGATAGCGGCGCTCAACCTCCTTGAACAGCGCGCGCCGTACGCCTGGCAGCACCTGCACGTGCTGATGTCCATCGATGTGATCAGGCGGAAAGCCGAGCACCGCCTCGAAGCGATCAAGTTGCCGGCCGATTTCGGCAGCGATCTCCCCCGCATCGAGCACACCGCCGAGCGCCCATACGGTCAGGTTGGCCAGGGGCGGCAAGATCCCTTGTGGGGCGAGCCGGGGCATCTGACCGAGCGGTTGGCCCAGCGTCAGGTTGAGATGGAGGCCGATCGAAAGGTGTCCGCGGTGCACCAGCAGGCGGGGCGCCATGCGTGGCCAATGGCTGGAGGTCGTCAGAACACTGGTTGCCGACAGCCGGCGGGCGGCCGCCAGCTCGCCAATGGCGCGTGACACCCCTTCCGTCATCGCATAGTCGTCGGCACACAGAATGATCATGCTGGCAACGTCGTCGATGACCGAGGCCGCGTCATCGCTCGTGCCGACGCGTGGGAAGGGCCAATTGCGCACCCTTGGCTGCTGTGTCCTCGTCGATTCCCAGTGTGTCGGCAACGAGGAACAAAGGACGGCCCTTCACTTCTTCGTACATGCGGCCGAGATACTCGCCGATCACGCCGAGCGAGATGAGTTGCACGCCGGCAAAGAACATGACGGAGATGATCAGCGTCGGGAAGCCAGGCACGTCGGCGCCGAAGATGAGCGTCTTGACGAGAATGAACATGGCGTAGCAAAGCGCCAGAAATGAGATGACGAGCCCGAGATAGGACCACACCCGCAGCGGGATCGTTGTGAACGAGGCGATGCCGTCGAGGGCAAAGCGCAGCAAGGCGCGCGGTCGCCAGCGCGACACCCCGCCGGTGCGCGGCTCGACGTGGAAGGGTACGCCGATCGAGCGGAAGCCCATCCACGCAAACAGGCCCTTGTTAAAGCGCACGCGCTCGCGCATCAGGTTCATGGCGTCGACCGCCTTGCGGTCGAGCAGGCGGAAGTCGCCGGCGCCCTCGGGCAGGCTGGTTCCGCTCAGTTTCTGGAAGGCGACGTAGAAGGCGCGGGCCGACCAGCGATGCAGCAGCGAGTCGGCATGCCGGTCGATGCGCTGCCCGAACACCACGTCGTAGCCTTGACGCCAGTGGTCGACGAAGGTGGCGATCAGTTCGGGCGGGTGCTGCAGGTCGGCGTCGATGATGACGGCGGCGTCGCCGGTTGTGTAGCTCAAGCCGGCGGCCGTCGCGATTTCCTTGCCGAAGTTGCGGCTCAGCGAAATGGATTTGAAGCGCGCATCCTGGTCGTGCAGGCGCCTGAGGATGGCGAGCGTGTTGTCGGTCGATCCGTCATCGACGCAAATCACCTCCCAGTCGCAGCCGAGGCCGTCCAGAACCGGGCGCAGCCGCTCGACCAGTGGGCCCAACCCATTCTCCTCGTTGAGCATGGGTACGACCACCGAGATCTTGCGGTGCTGCCTTTCGCCCTGCAGCGCCGGGCGAATGAAGGTTTGCGGTTCCGTCATCGACAAACAGGTGGACTTCGCAGGAGGCCTATGCAAGGGCGCGCTTGTCCTGGCATGCAAGCGAGCCGATGGCAAGCCGTGGGAAAACGTTGCCGGACAGGTTGCTGGACAGGTTGCTGGACGGGTTGCTGGACGGGGCGACCGCTAGCGGGCCGCCATGATGCCGGAGTCGATCAGCCGACGATGAAACGCCAAAATCTCATTGCGCTGCGAACAGCCGTTGTAGCGGCCCTTGCACAGATACATCAGACGTTTGCGCTCATTGTGTGAATCCGACAGCGGCAGGCCGGCCAAGTCGAGTATGACCGTGCTCACAAAAGGCACGTCCAGGGTCTCGAACTGGGGCTGCGTCGGCACGCGATAGTTGACTCCCCGAGCCGCATAGTAGGTGAGGAAGCCGATCGAGTCCGGATGCAGTGCAACATCCTCGGCTTCCGTCTCGCTATTGAAGCCCAGCAGCATGCGGGTCGCCATGGGATGGTGGTCGCCGTAGTGCACGATCAGGAAGCGCTCGCCGGGGAAACGGCGGGGCAACTCGGCCATCAGGTAGTCGAAGTCCATCTTGGCCATCGAGACGCGGCGCAGATACTCGTGCATCTCGGGATCGGTGCCGGGCCCGCCGCCCGCCGCCTCGACCTCGGGATTGAAGGCGAAGTCGTACGGCCAATGTGCCGACATGGTCTGAATGAAGAGGAACATCGGCTTCTTCGATGTGCGCACGTGGCGGTCCAGCTCGGCCATGGAGTTGTCGTAGTAGAACCGGTCGCGCTCCTGGGCGGTGGCCGCGCCTTGCGACTTCATGTCGAAGATCTCGCGCAGTCCGATCGAGGCGTAGAACTTGTCGTTCGACACGAAGTTGCGCATCATCGGGTAGAACACGACGTTGCGATATCCGCAGCGCTCGAGTGCTTGCGGCAGCGTGTCCTTCAGCTTGTTCTGGGTGAAGGTCTGTACGAACTGACGCATGCCGCCGAACGAATGCGTGGACACACCGGCCAGCAGCGAGAACTCCGTCAGCCAGGACGCGCCACCATAGGTCTCGACGCGCATCTGGTGCAGGTTGGCGTCGTCGGACAGGAACAGCGGGTCGACGGCGTGGTCATAGCTCAGTTGTTTGAACAGCGAGGGCTGAACGACCGATTCCTGGTGGATCAGGATGATGTGCGGCGGCTTTGTATTGGTGTCGCACCTGCCGGGAATGGTGAAGGCCGGCGTTGCCGCCGCCGCCTTCGGCGCGGCTTCCAGCAGTGCGCCGCGCCATAGCGTTTCCAGCGTCTCGGCCCATGACGCGTAGAACGATGAGACATACAGGTTCTGGTAGTAGAACTGCATGTGGCGGCGCTCGCCCTTCGTCTCGGCCCCGTACCAGGCAACGGCCATGAAGAGAAGGCCGGCAATGGCCGACCATTTGCGGTCCACACGAATGCTGTCGGCGTGATAGGCGAGGCGTGCGACGATCGCGGTTGCGAGCAATGCGCCAAGCAAACCAAGGACATAGCGGCGGTGGTCGCTCCACAGATAGCTGATGGTCGACCAGGAGCTCAGATAGAAGAACAGATCGTAGGCGTGCACGACCATGTTCATGGTGGCGCGCTTGACCGATGCCGCGGCGGCAATGGTCCCAATCAGCGCTGCCATCAGCAGCATGGAAAACAGAACCCTACGCGAGATCAAGGCAATCAGGGCAACGAGCGCCATGGTGACGCCGGCCGTAAAGACGATGTTGGGAAACTCGCCCTCATCGTTCCAGAAATGATGCAGCAGGACGGCGGCGATGAACGCCGCAAGGGCCCAAGCCGTGGTCGTGCGCAGGGGCGCAGGCCTAAAAAAAAGCGCCCGCTGGGCGCGCAGACCGGCCAGGCGCCAGAACCCCTTCTGAACTATGACCGTCTGATCTGTCATGGGACAATCGCCGTACTGTCGCTCAACTGTCACAAATCATCACAGGGCCGATGAACCCGCAATGAAGACCTGACCAGGCCGTTAGCGACTGTGGGCTGGCGAGACCCGGCTGCAACGCTTTGAGGGCAACCACCTGCGTGTGCAGATGTATGAATAACACATTGAGTTAATTATAAGATTTTAATGGATGGACGGCTGAAAGCGGCAGCTCGGGTGGAACCGGAGACATACATCCTGCGTTCATCTTCGTCCGCGTATCGATAGCGAACCCGCCGACGACGTCCACGTCGGATGCATGCCGGCGGGGCGGCTTCGTCTGCAACAGCTGCACGCTTGTTGTGGGGATGGCGCCGGGCAATCCGGCGGCGTGATGCCGCTTGTGCGATCAACCTCGGGGAAGGGAAGCTTATTCTCTATCTCGGTGTAACAACTTGTGACGCGGCGTTGCTGGCGTCGCCTTTACAAGACCTCAATAGTTGGCACATATGCGCGCCGGCACGCCGTTTGGAGAGTTCGATGAAATCGAATGCGGTGACGTCTTTTGAACTGGAGATGGATTGGACGGCACAGACGTTCCTTCCTATCGAGTTCAGGGGCCAGGAATTGAAGGTGGAAGCGCGGGCCTATCAGGGCACGGACCCGAACTTCCAAGCGCTGGTGCTGGTGCACCGGGACGAGAATGCAGGCAATGAAGTACCCGTTGTGCGTGTGCACAGCGGCTGCGTGACCGGCGATATCTTCCATTCGCTGCGCTGTGATTGCTATCCGCAGCTGCAGGCGTCCATGGACCGCATTCTAACGAGCCCGGTCGGCGTCCTGGTTTATCTGCCGTACCAGGAAGGCCGCGGCATCGGCCTCGTCAACAAGATCCGCGCCTACGCGCTGCAGGATAAGGGCTACGACACGGTCGACGCCAACGTCGCGATCGGCGCGCCGATCGAAGCGCGCGACTACGACCTCGCTGCCCACATTCTGTTCGACCTCGGCTATCCCGAGATCAAGCTCTTGACCAACAATCCGGCCAAGGTCGAGGCGTTGCGCGAGGAGGGGCTCGAGGTCATCGAGCAGCTACCGCTGATCGTCAAGGCCTCGCCCTACAACACGCGCTATCTGGCCACCAAGAAGGAGCGCATGGCGCACAAGCTTTAGGGGCCAGTCTCTAGGGTCCAGTCTCTAGGGGCCAGTCCTTAGGGGCCAGTGCAGCCGCTCATTCGATCATCGAGAATTTGCAAAGGCAGCGACCGGGTCGCTGCCTTTTCTTGTTGGCTTGGGGCAATCTGGAGAAGCCAATTTGCAAGCCGCCGGGGTGCTCTACGCGGCCGCACGATTTAGCCTTTAGATCAATATTTGGCGGTCTTGTCAGGCGACAGCCAGATAGCTAGGCTGCCCCAAAGTCGTCGGGTCATCGTACAAATTTGGCCGCGCCCCTGGGAGCGGGTTGCCGGACGACAACAAGAATGTGCCCGAGGAGGAAAATCGATGCTGACCAAGCCAATTCACGCATGTGGCGCGCTTGCCGTTGTCGCCACGCTAGCCTGGGGGCCGGCCGTAGCCGTGGCCCAGACCAAGCTCAAGTGGGCGCATGTGTACGAAATCGCTGAGCCTTACCACACCGAAGCGGTGTGGGCCGGCGAAGAAATAAAGAAGCGCACCAACGGCAAGTACGAGATCCAGGTCTTCCCGGCCTCACAACTCGGCAACGAGAACCAGATCAACGAAGCGCTCGGGCTTGGCACCGTGGACATGATCTACACAGGTGTCGCGTTCGCCGGATCGATCCACAAGCCGATCGCCATCACCAACGCGCCGTTCGTGCTGCGCGACTTCGATCACTTCATGGCCTACCGGGCGAGCCCGCTGTTCCGCAGCATCGCCAAGGGCTACGAGGACAAGACCAAGCACAAGGTCGTCACGCTGACCTACTACGGGCAGCGCATGGTGACGGGCAACAAGGAGATCAAGAAGCCCGAGGATATGAAGGGCATGAAGTTGCGCGTGCCGCCGGCGCCGCTGTTCCTCATGTTCACCAAGTCGGTGGGCGCCAACGCCACGCCGATCGCCTTCGCCGAGGTCTACCTGGCCCTGCAGCAAGGCACGGTGGACGGACAGGAGAACCCCCTGCCGACCATCATGGCCAAGAAGTTCTACGAGGTGCAGTCGCACATCATGCTGACGGGCCACATCACCGAGTCGCTGCTAACCATCGTCGGCAGCCACGTGTGGCCCAAGCTGACGGACGATGAGAAGAAGATTTTCGAGGAGGTGCTGGCGGAGGCCGCCAACAAGGCGACCGGGCAGATCCGGGCGTCCGAGCAGAAGCTGGTCGATGAGTTCAAGAAGCTCGGCAAGAACGTGGTCGAGGTGGACCGTGCGGCGTTCCGCGCTGCTGCCTTGCCGCTGCACAACGATGGCAGTGGCGGCTGGAGCCAGGCCGAGTACGACCAGCTCCAGGCGATCAAGTAGGTCTGATCCATCAGGCAGGCGTCCGCCTCCCTGTCTCATGTCCACGCTGAGTATCGATCGGGCTGCGGCCGCAGCGGCAGTGGCCCGATTGTGACGGCCTTGGGGAAGATAATGTCTGCGACCAGTGCCGGCCGGGAGCCGGAACAGCATCTCATTCACGTCGAAGACGTCGAAGTCGAGATCGAGCATCACCCAGAGGATTGGCTGGCATTCGCCCTGTTCTGGGCACTGGCTTGCATCGTCTTCCTGCAGTTCTTCACCCGCTACGTTCTCAACGATAGCTTGGCGTGGACCGAGGAGATCGCGCGTTACGGTTTGATGTGCATCACCTTCATCGGCGGTGCCATGGTGACGCGGCGCAACTCGCACATCGCCGTTGCGCTGCTGCCGAACCTGCTGCCAGCGGCTGCCGGACGCATGCTGCTGGCCCTGGTCGATCTCATTACGCTCGCCTTCCTGGCCCTGCTTGCCTACTTCTCGGTGCTGATCGTGGAGCGCATGCAGGTGCAGCGCATGACCGTGATCGATCTGTCCATGAGCTATGTGTACGGCGCCATCGCCTTCGGCTGCTTCCTGATGCTGATACGCCAGATCCAGCGCTTCCTCCGCAACATGTTGGACGGCTGGAAATCGGCGCATGCCGCGCTGACGGCAGGTTTGGTCACCGAGCCTCAAGGTGCCAAGCAATGACGATCGCCATATTCGTTTTTCTGATCGTCCTGCTGGCCGGCGTACCCGTCTTCATCGCCCTCGCTACCTCGTCGCTGATTTACACGCACTTCCTGGCGGGCATCCCTGACTTCGTCATCCTGCACCGCATGGCCGGGGGCATCGACAGCTTCCCCCTGCTCGCCGTGCCCTTCTTCATCCTGGCCGGCAACCTGATGAACTCGGCCGGTATCACCAACCGCATCTACGACTTCGCGGTGGCGCTGTGCGGCTGGATGCGCGGCGGCCTGGCGCACGTCAACATCATGGGTTCGGTAATTTTCGCGGGCATGTCGGGCACGGCCATCGCCGATGCGGCCGGCCTCGGTACCATCGAGATCAAGGCCATGAAGGATCATGGCTACTCGACCGAGTTTGCGGTCGGCGTCACCGCGGCCTCGGCAACGCTCGGCCCGATCATCCCGCCGTCGCTGCCGTTCGTGATTTACGGCATGATGGCCAACGTCTCAATCGGCGCGCTATTCCTCGGCGGCTTCATCCCCGGCGCGGTGATGACCGTCTGCATGATGCTGTACGTCACCTATTGTGCGCGACGCTACAACATGGGCCGCGACCAGGCGTTCAACCTGCGCGTTCTCGGCGTGACGTTCATCGCCGCCCTGCCGCCGCTGCTGACGCCGGTCATCATCCTGGGCGGCATGACGTTTGGCTGGTTCACGCCGACCGAAGCTGCCATTGCTGCGTGTGCGTGGGCAATCATCCTTGGCATTTTCCTGTATCGCTCGCTCAGCATGAAGCAGTTCTACAAAGTGACGATGGACACCATCGAGACGACAGCGGGCGTACTGCTGATCGTGGCTGCCGCGTCGCTGTTTGGTTGGGTGCTGACCACCACGCGATTGACGGAGTATGCCGCGGAAGCACTGTTGTCCTACACCAACAACCGCTACGTGATCCTGCTGCTGATCAACGTCCTGCTGCTGGTGATCGGCTGCTTTCTGGAGCCGATTGCGTCGATCTCAATTCTGGTGCCGGTGCTGATGCCGATCATAACCAAGGTCGGCATCGACCCGGTGCACTTCGGGGTGATGATGACGCTCAATTTG
This sequence comes from Hyphomicrobiaceae bacterium, assembly GCA_035762425.1. Taxonomy (GTDB): domain Bacteria; phylum Pseudomonadota; class Alphaproteobacteria; order Rhizobiales; family Hyphomicrobiaceae; genus AWTP1-13. The sequence continues at coordinate 42,571 of DASTOW010000071.1, forward strand.
ATGATTGGGCTGCTGCATCCTCCCCTCGGCATGGTGCTATTCGTGCTTGCGCGGATCTCCAAGCTGTCCATCGAGCGTACGACCATGGCCATCCTGCCCTGGCTCATTCCGCTGCTGGCGTCGCTGATCGCCATCACGCTGATCCCCGAACTGACGCTGTGGCTGCCGCGGCAAGCCGGGTTCATCAAGTAGTGGACGTCTGGCGGCCGGGTTTATGACGCGGCAATCTCGGGCGCGGGGTCGTTGGCGTCGGGCTCGATGAAGCCGCCCTCGAGAACGAGGCGGGCGAACAGGCCCTTCTGGGCGACCAGCTCGCGGAAGGAGCCGCGCTCGACGATGCGGCCGCCGTCCAGCACCAGGATGGTGTCGGCATCGGCCACCGTCGATAGGCGGTGCGCGATGATGAAGGTGGTACGGCCTTGGCGGAGCCGATCCAGCGCGCGCTTGATCTTGCCCTCCGTCTCGACATCGAGCGCGCTGGTGGCTTCATCGAGGATCAGGATAGGCGCGTCCTTGAGGATGGCGCGGGCGATGGCGATGCGCTGGCGTTCGCCGCCCGACAGTGATGCTCCCCGCTCGCCGATCACGAATTGGTAGCCATCGGGCTTCTTGGAAATGAAGTCATGCGCCTCGGCGAGGCGGGCAGCTTGCTCGACCTCGGCGTCGGTGGCGTCCGGCCGGCCGACGCGGATGTTCTCGGCAATCGAGCGGTTGAACAGGCCGGCGTCCTGGAACACGACGGCGATGTTGTGCCGGAGCGAACTCAACGTTACCTCGGCGATGTCGACGCCGTCGACCAGGATGCGGCCCGAGTCGGGGGCGCGCAGGCGCTGCAGAAGGGCGAGCGTGGTGGTCTTGCCAGCGCCCGTCGGCCCCACCAGGGCGATGGTCTTGCCGGCGGGGGCTTCGAAGCTCGTGTCGAATATGCCCTGATCGCTATTCCTGAAACGGAAGGTGAGGTTCTCGTAGCGTACGTTGCCCGTGACGGCTCCGAGCGGCTTGGCATCGGGTTTTTCGCGCACACCTTCGGTGGCGTCCAAGAGGTCGAAGAAATTGCGCAAGGTCGGCGCGTACTGGAAAATCCGCACTGCGAAGCCCGACAGCGAATCGAGCTTGCCAATCATCAGCCCGGCAAAGGTGACGAATGTGACGATCTCGCCGACGCTGGTCTGTCCGCGCTCGACCAGCAGGGCGCCGACCGAATAGATGGCGACGAAGGCAATGGTTGCCGCCGTGCGCGTGAGAACGGTGAGCAGCCCCCACCAGGTGAGAACGGGATACTGTGCCGCCAGCAGCTCGGCCATGATGGTGCGCATGGCCTGCATCTCGGTGTTGAAGCGGGCATAGCTCTGCACGACCGTAACATTGCCAAGCACGTCGCCGACGCGGCCGTAGACATTGTTGTGGTACTGCTCGACGGCGGACTGTCCCGTGCTGGTCTTCTCTGCCACCAGCACATTGGCCAGCACGTAGACAACGGCCAGCACCGCCAGGATGGCGGCCAGATTGGCGTTCATGTAGATGGCGGTCGGCACCAGGACGAGAATGCCCACCAGCGCCACGAACTGTTCGCGCAGGAACGACAGCCAGTTCCAGAACAGCGCATCGGTGCCGGCAAGAATGGTGCGCACCACAGCGCCGGAACCTTTCTCGGCGTGGTAGCTGATCGGCAGGATGATGGCATGCTCGAAGGCCAGGCCAAGCGCCGCCAGGCGGCGCCGGTGCGCCAGCCGGTCGGCCATCACAGCTACGACCACGCTGGCAAGGATGCCGACCAGGCCCACGGCAGCCCACAGGCCAATGATGGGAAAGGCACCCTGGCCCAGCGCCAGCGCGTTGACGACGCGTCCAAGCAGCACCCCCTCGGCGATCGGCACGATGCCCAGCGCCACGCCCGACACGACGACCCAGAAGGTCTGGCTGCGCTCGGTGACCAGCATGGCCAGGGCGCGTTTGTAAACTTCCCAGATCGACATGGGCGGTCGGCTTCTGATTGCGTGCAGTTCCGGGCGCAGGTCCAGGATGACAGCTAGCCGCGCTTGCGGAAGATGTGCAGCGATTTGTAGATGCCTGCATCGTCGAAGGGGCGGGTTTTCACCAACGCCTTGGCCACGGCCTGTGCCTTATCATAGGCGAACGAGCCCGTGTAGAAGAGAACCTCACCGCCGGGCCGGATCTTGTCGGCCACCACGTTGGTCATCTCCAGGTCCGTGAGTGCGCCGTAGGCGTCGTTGTCTGGCGTGCGGAACTCGCCGACGTGAAACAGCGCGGCATAGTCGAGCTCCGGCAGCAGGCGGGAGTCGAGCTGGTAGATATCGCCGAAGTAGGCCTTGTAGGTGTGACCCAGCCGCGGCTTCTTGATGAGCAGCTCGACGTAGTCGTCGTATTCCTGGGGCGACGCCGTGATGCCGAGCACGGCGCAGTTGGAACCGTTCTCGGCGAGCCTCAAGCCGACGATGTGGTGGTTGCCGGTGCCGAAGTGGAACACCGATTTGCCTTGGACGGCCTTTTCCTCCAGGTACTCGACCAGATGCAGATCGCAGGGGCACTGCACCTCATCGAGGCTCCAGGTCTGGTTCCAGTAGTTGAGCTGGTTCATGCGTGTCGCCCTGTCGTGGGGCCTCCCTTGCGCTTTGCTAAGTTGCCGTCGCCAGTGCCGGACCGGCCAGCGGGATCAGCGCGGCACCGTGCGCGTGCCGCTGCAGTACAAGCTGGCGGTCATGCAGGCCGGCGGGCCCCGGGCGCTGGCCGAGGCTGATGATGGTGGCCTGGGGCAGCTCGCTGCGCAGGCGCGCCTGCAAGCTCTGCTGCGAGGCCTCGTCGAGCGCGGACAGCGCATCGTCCAGGATGATCACGCGCGGCCGATGCACGAGCACGCGGGCGATGGCCAGGCGCTGGCGCTCGCCGTTCGAGAGAACCTGATCCCAGCGCGCCACCTCGTCCAGGCGCGAGGCAAGCGTCCCAAGGCCAACGCGTTCCAGCGCCGCCTCAAGGCGCGCATCGGTGACAGGCAGGTCGGGATCGGGATAGAGCAGGGCACCCTTGAGCGACCCCAGCGGCAGGTAGCTTTTTTGCGGTGTCACCATGACGTCGGAGCGCTCCGGCATGGCCAGACTGCCGCGCGAGCTCGGCCACAGGCCGGTCAGCACGCGAACCAAGGTCGACTTGCCGGTACTGGAATCGCCCGAGACGTGTACCCGGGCGCCGGGCTCAGCGACCAGCTCCTCGCCCCACAGGAGCGGACGGCCGCTGCCGTCGACGATCTCGAAATCGGCAAGCCGTACATCGGCGCTGCGGGCGGGCTGCCTGGCCGGCTGGGCGGCATCGGCATCGACGTCGTCGCAGGCGTCGACGATGTCCATCACGCGCTTGGCTGAAGCGTACCACTCGGCGATGCGGTTGTAGTTGTCCACCACCCAGGAGATGGCAATCTGCACCTCAACGAAGGCGGCGGCGAGCTGCGTGACCTGGCCGAGCGTCAGGTCGCCCGCCAGGTATTTGGGTGCACAGAACAGCAGCGGGATGATCGGCTTCATGGGACCGACGGAGTTGGTGATCCAGGTCAGGTGCCCGTGCTGCCAGACCATGGCCATCCAGCGCGCCACGACGGTTGCGTAGAAACGGCCGAGGATGGCGCGCTCGTAGCCGGCGCCATTCATCAGGGCCACGCTTTCGGCGTTGTCGCGGACGCGCATCATGCCGAAGCGGAAATGACCCTCCGCCTCGTTCTTGCGACCGACGTAGCCGACCAGCGGAGCGCCGACCCACAGCATCAGGCCCGAGGCGATGGCACCATAGGCCAGTGCCACCCACACCATGTAGGCGGGAATGGTGAGCGCGCCAAAGCCGGCATCGAAGGTGATCGAGCCGCCGACCGTCCACAGGATGCTGATGAAGGCGGTGGCACCGACCACCGCCGACAGCAGACCGATGCCGAGGTCGACCAGGGGCTCGGTGGCCCAGCGCGTGTCGTCGGAAATGCGATACTCGGGATTGGGCGGTTCCTTGCCGCTGACGTTCATGTGGTAGAAGCGCTGCCGGCCGAGCCAGCGCTCGACCAGATGGTGGACGAGCCAGGCGCGCCAGCGCACCTGCAGCGTCTCGCGCGCCAGCACGATGCCGACGCCGATCGCCGCCATGGCGGCGATGATCAGCGCGAACACGAACACCGCCTGCGTGATAGCCTCGGTGTCGCGCGCTTCCAGGCTGTCGAAGAACCAGCGGTTCCATTGGTTGAGCGCGACGGTGGCCGCGGTCGACAGGATCAGGCAGGCGGCGAGCGTCAGCGTCAGCAGCCAGGCGCCGAGCTTGGTGCTGCCCTGCCAGAAGCCGCCGGCAAAGCGGGCAAACGCACCGACGACGCGGGGGTCAAGCTTGAAGCCCGGCGCGTCCGGGGCTTGGAAGTGCTCAGCGGTCATTGCAGGTCACGCGTTCGGCTGGTGTTAGCTGGTAAGCGAAAAGACCGGTTTTGCCCGGGTTGCCATTCCCATATCGGGCCTGAAGGGGGCATGAATGCAGCGGCAGGGAAGCGGGGGGCTGGCTGCCTACGGTGCATGGCGCGGAACGGGGCTCCGGAGCTGGTGCAGGGCGCCGGCCAGGGGCCGGAACACGAACCGCACCTTATGCCGGCCGGGCGGCACCGCGACAGCGCGAAATAGCACGTTGGCACGCAGGATCTCGGCCGGGCGGCCGTCCACCTCCGCGAACCACCAGGGCTGCCAGACGTCGTTAAGCACCACCCAACCGCCGTCCGGGCTGTCGGCTGCAAGCTCGATGTTCGTGTTGGTGTAGCTGACGATGCGGGCCTCACCAGGCTGCGCCGGCGTGGTGCGGGCCGGGCCGGCATCCTCGAGCAGCACGGTTGTGCGCAGATCGACATCGGGCCATTGGCCGTCCTTGAGCATGCGCTCGAAATCGGCCGATTGGGCCGAGGTGGCGAACAGCACGCGGTCGTAGGTGTCGCGGTTCTCGTAGATGAAGCCGTCGCTGGTGCGTGCCACCAGCGGCAGGTCGCCGGGCTTGAGGTTGCGGTCGATGGTGTCGATGGGTGCGCCGGCCGCAATGAAGCGCAGACCGAGCAGGCTGGCGAGCTTCGAGCGATAGGAGGGCAACAGCGGGGAGAACTTGCGCTGGTCCGGCAGGCCGACGTGATCTTCGGCACCGGTCGCCGCGCTGTAGAGCCGCAGACGCAGCGGATTGTAGCCCAGCGTGTTTTCCAAGCTGTGCGTCAGGCTGGCGTTCGGCCAATGAAAGCCGAGGCCGGTCAGTTCGATGCGGTCGCGCCGCTTGGCGTCGTCGACGACCTTGGATTTGAGGATAGCAATGGTGGCGTTGTTGGTGTTGGGCTCCAGCGCCGCGTAGGTCGAGGGTGGCAGGGCCGAGGCGAGCGTGGGCCCGTTGTGGTAGGCAAGGTCGAGCGTGGTGAAGGCGGCGAGCAGGATGGCGGCCAGCGTCGGCTGCAGGGCGGTGCCCAGGCGCACCCAGTAGAGCAACAAGCCGGCCGCGAGGAAGGTCAGCGCGCTCATGCCGAGCGGATAGGGCAGCAGCGGCAGGCGATCGCGCCAGACCGCCAGTGCGATCGCCAGCAGGAACGCGCCGCCGATTGAGCCTGCCATGGTCAGCGCCTGCCGGGGCGGCATCGGACCTTGCCTGTCTGTGAACAGGCGGTGCACGGCGTAGCCGGCGAGAATGGCGCCGAGCGCGCCGATCAGGAAGACGGCATCAGCCGGTCGCCGGTATAGGCTTATGCCCGGCAGCAGCGTGAAAAAAACCTGGAAGGCCGGCGTGTACCAGCCGAGCGCATAAAGCACCATGAGCACGCTGGCGACCGTGAAAAAGCGTATGTCCCGTGTCCACAATTGGCCGCGCAGGCCGGCCAGCAGGATCAGCAGCAGCGGGATGGCGCCGATATAGAGCTGGCCCACGTTCTGCGCGATGTAGAGGCCCGTATCGCTCCAGGCGAAGCTGGGCGGGCCCCAATAGTCCTCCATGCGGCCCGCCGCACCGAACACGTCCGGCGCCACCAGCGTCAACAGCAAGGCAGGATGCAGCGAGCCGCGCCCGGCACCGATGTAGTCGATCTCCGGCCGGTTCGATTCGGCGGCGAACAGGACGGTCAGCAGTACGGGTACGGCGAACACGAGCAGGGCGGATGCCGCGCCGGCCGCGAGCGGCAGCAGGTTGGCACGCGCGGCCTCGACCGGCCGGTCGGCCGCCAGGATACGCCAAGCCGCGAAGCCGGCGAGGAGGTAGAGGCTGAGCAGCGCCACCTGGTCACGGCCGAGCACGATCAGCGCCGCCGCCACTCCGGCGGCGGCGCCGTAGACGATCGACCTGCGCCGCAGCGCCCGATCCAGGCAAAGCATGGTGATCGGCAGGTAGGTGAGGCTCAGCACCTGGCCGACGTGCTGGATTCGCCAAGCCATGGCGGCGCCGTAGGCGAAGGCCAGGGCCGCGATCAGCGCGCCGGCCCAATGCCAGCCCTGATCGCGAAACCACAGCATCAGTGCCGCTCCGCCCAGGAAAACCATGGCCAGCAGCGTGGCGTCGGCGGCCCACACGCTGGGGGCCGGGTTCAGGAGTGCCAGCAGCAGGAACGGCGGCGAGAAGATCATCGACTGCGGGTCGGCGATCTGCGGCTGGCCGGAGAACACATAGGGCGCCCAGAACGGTGATTGCCCGCGTGCGAAGCTGTGCGCCAGGAACTGGATCTGCGGCAGGAAGTGCGCCTTGGCGTCCCAGGGAATGGTCACTTGGCCCGCCAGCCACGGCCAGCCGATGATAAGCGCCGCGAGCGCCAGCATGGCCAGCACGGGGCGCAGCGGCCAGGTCGTGGCCTCGAGAGAAAATCGTTTCTTTCCAGGTGGATGGCCAGGTGGATGGCCAGGTGGATGGCCAGGTGGGTGGCCAGGTGGGTGGTTGGCTCGGCGGGGTCGGGACATGGTGCTTCTTTCGCACGGCCTCTAACGCCACTTGGCATCCCGGCTGGCATGGCTGGTGCAGGCGTCTGTGCCAGGCATGCCGCATCGACGCCGCAGAACGTGTATAACCTTCGACTTGGGCAAAGGGCAGTCCTTTGCGCGAGCCCCGCCGCTCAAGGAAAAGAAGGCCGCACGTCCATGTCGTCTGCCAAGCTGGCGGCCACCGCGAAGCCGGACGACGACCCCCTTGCCCCCCTGCGCAACGCCCCGGCTGACCGGCCGTTCGTGGTGGCGCAGCTCGGCCAGTCGC
>DASTOW010000072.1:0-8276 GCA_035762425.1 Hyphomicrobiaceae bacterium
ATCGCGCAGCTCCGCCGGCAACTTGGTCAGCAGGCGGTCGACGGCAAGGCGCAGGCTTTCCAGCTCCTGGAAGCGGTCGGTGTTGAGCCGGGTCCGGCTCGAATAGCGGATCTCCTTCTCGCGCTGGGCCACGTCGAACAGGTTCTGCGGCATGGCGCCCCGCGCGCTGAACAGGTCGACCTGGAAGATGCACTTGTCGCTCTTGTCGCCGGTGTAGTCGAGGATGTACTGCAGCGGCGTGTTGGAAACGATCCCGCCGTCCCAGAAGGCCTCGCCCTCGATGATCACCGGCGGCAGCCCGGGCGGCAGCGCGCCCGACGCCATGATGTGCTCGGCATGCAGGCGCTGGTCGGCGGAATCGAAATAGGCGAAGTTGCCGCTGCGGATGTTGACCGCGCCGACGCTGAGCCGCACCGGTCCGTCCTCGATCAGGTCGAAGTCGACCAAATCTTGCAAAGTGGCTTTGAGAGGCATCGCGTCATAGACGCTGAGCGCGGCGGGCGAGCCAGCCGGCATGACCAAAGGCGGTGGGAAGCGCGGCTCGAAGAACCCCGGCACGCCGACGGTTGAGACGTAGGCCGCGCTCAGATAGTTGAACAGCTCGCGCGACTGCGTGCCTTCTACGGCCGGGCTAGCCTGCACGCCGGACGATACGCGTTCCCAGAATGCGCGCAGGCGTGGAACCCGGTTCTCTTCGGTGTTGCCGGCGATGATGGCGGCGTTGACCGCACCGATGGAGATGCCGGCGATCCAATCAGGCATGTGGCCGGCCTCGGCGAGCGCCTCGTAGGCGCCGGCCTGATAGGCGCCGAGTGCTCCGCCACCCTGCAGCACCAGCACTATGCGCTCGTCCTTGCCGTACGATCGTTTCACCATCGTGCCGCTCCACTGCCTTGCCCGAGGTTGCGCTGCTGTCTCAAGCAGATCGGTGGCCGAAGTAAAGCGCAAGTGGGGCAAAGCGCCCTGGTTAGCCGAAGGTTGGCCTTCATCGCATGTTGACTGGATAGCGGGCGCGGTCCCCGGTATGACTGTGTGAGACCGTCGATCGGCAGCGGAGCATCGCATGTCCAACATAAACCCCGGCACGTTCACGACCAGGCCTGAGATCGACGGCACGTTCGGGGTGGTGGCTTCCACGCATTGGCTCGGCACGGCGGTCGGCATGGGCATACTGGAGCGCGGCGGCAATGCCTTCGATGCCGGCGTTGCCACGGCATTCACGTTGCAGGTGGTGGAGCCGCACCTGTGCGGGCCCGGCGGTGATGTGCCGGTCATCCTCTACGACGTCAAGAAGGGTGCACCCGAGGTGGTGTGCGGCCAGGGTCCGGCGCCGGCAGGGGCAACCATCGCCCACTATCGCGGTCACTTGGGTCTCGACATTGTTCCGGGTACGGGTCTGCTGGCCGCCTGCGTGCCCGGCACCTTCGAGACCTACATGATGATCCTGCGCGATCACGGCACGATGCGGCTGCGCGATGTGCTTGAGCCGGCGCTCGGCTATGCCTGCCATGGGCATCCCCTCGTCGAGCGGGCCTGCGCCACCATCGGCACGGTCGAAAAGCTGTTCCGCGAGCATTGGCCGACCTCGGCTGCCACCTATCTGCCGGGGGGCAAGGTGCCCATGCCGGGCACCATGTTCTCCAACCAGCGCCATGCTGCCACGTATGCGCGTCTCCTGAAGGAAGCCGAAGCCGGCGGCGGCGGCCGCGAGGCGGAGATCGAGCGGGCGCGGCGGGCCTGGAGCCAGGGCTTCGTCGCGGAGGCAATCGACGGCTTCTGCCGCAAGCACGCGGTGATGGATGTTAGCGGGCGGCCGCATCACGGCGTGCTGACCGCCCAGGACATGGCGACCTGGCTGCCGACCCGCGAGCAGCCACTGCATCTCGACTACGGCAGCTATCGTGTCCTCAAGCCGCAGTCGTGGACGCAAGGCCCCGTGCTGTTGCAGATGCTGGCGTTGCTGAAGGGCTTCCCGCTCGATGAGATGTCTCCGACCGACCCGGAGTTCGTGCACCTGTGGACGGAGTGCGCCAAACTCGCCTATGCCGACCGCGAGGCGTTCTATGGCGATCCGAAGTTCGTCGAGGTGCCGATGCAGACCCTGCTGTCGGAGGCCTACAACGCCGAGCGGCGCAAGCTGGTCGGCCGCGAGGCGTCGCTGGAGCAGCGGCCCGGGCGCATCGAGGGCTTCGATGGCAAGGTGATTGTCAAGGACGCGCAGGCGGCAGCGGCCGGTGCCGGCGAGCCGACCTTCGCCCGCACCCACACCGGGCACGGCGCCGACGAGCAGGTCGATGCCAAAGGTCGGGTCATCGGCGATACGGTACACATCGACATCATCGACAAGGCCGGCAACATGTTCACGGCCACACCCTCGGGCGGCTGGCTGCAATCCTCGCCCGTGATCCCGGAATTGGGCTGGCCGCTTGGCACGCGCGGACAGATGTTCTGGCTGGAGCAAGGGCTACCCGCCTCGCTGGCACCCGGCAAGCGGCCGCGCTCCACGCTGTCGGTCGGCATGGCCCTGCGCGACGGCAAACCGTATATGACGTGGGGCACGCCCGGCGGCGATCAGCAGGACCAGTGGAGCTGCCAGTTCTTTCTGCGCCACGTCCGCCTCGGCAACGCGACGCCGCGCATGAATTTGCAGGAGGCGATCGACGCGCCGGCTTGGCACATCGAGCATTTCCCGCTGTCGTTCTGGCCGCGCACGGCGCGTCCGGGCGTGCTGGTGGTCGAGGGCCGACTGCCACCAGCGACCATCGCCGAGCTGAAAAAGCGCGGTCACAAGGTCGAGGTGGGACCCGACTGGTCCGAGGGCCGCCTAACCGCCGCCAGCCAGGAGGGCGCGCGCCGCAAGGCCGCCGCCAACCCGCGCGGCATGCAGGGCTACGCCGCTGGCCGGTGAGGCAACGGCCTATTTCGAGCCGATGTGGGCAAACTTCGGCAGGGCGTTGTCGACCATCTGGTCTGACGCCGTCAGGCAGATGCGGAAATAGTCGGGTGCGTTCATCATGCTGCCCGGCAGGACAAACACGTCGTGGTCGGCGAGCCTGTTCCAGAGGGTTTCCGGGTCGCCGTCCGGCCACCGGCTCCAGAGATAGAAGGTTCCTTCCGGCTTGAGCACCCCATAGCCGGCGGGCACCAGCGTGGCCATCAATCGGTCGCGTCGTTGCGCGAGCGCGCGCTGGTCGATCGACAGCTTGTCGAGATCGGCGATGGCATACTGCATGACCGCATTGGGAAAGCACCAGCCGAGCCCCATCTGCGCCGAGAACAGCGCATCTTGCAGCTGCTTGCGATCTGCCTTTGGCATCAGCGGCGACACGGCGAGGTAGCCCAGCCGCTGGCCGGGGGCGAGCAACACCTTGCCGTAGCTGTAGGAGATCACCGTCCAAGGATAGACGGCAGCGGCGCTGACAAATGGCCTGTCGTCGAAACGCAGGCGCCGGTAGGGCTCATCGGACAGCAGGAATATGCGCCGGCCGAATTTGCTCGACGCGCGATCAAGCAGATCCGCCAGGTTCTGCAACGTAGCCCGATCGTAGATTCTTCCCGTCGGATTGTGCGGGCTGTTGATTATCACCATGCGGGTCTTTGGTCCGATGCGGGCCTCGATTGCCGCCAGGTCCAGGTCGAAGGTCGGTTGCTTGAGCGCAACGCCTACCGGGACGCAATCGGCCGCCAACAAGGTCGGTCCGTAGCAGAACCAGGCCGGTTCGCTATACAGCACCTCGTCGCCGGCATCGAGCACCAGGCGGAATGCCACCATGATGGCCGCGAAGGCGCCGGTCGTCAGGGCAAAGTCGGCCGGCTCGAACGCAAGTGCAAGCTCTTTGCCCGTGGTATGGGCGAGGAATTCCTGGGCAGCCTGCTCGCTCGTCTTGTAGGCGAACCAGTTCTTGTCATGCGGGGTGATCTTGTCCCGCAGCGCTCTGACGATGCCGTCAAGTGGCATCTCGTGCGGGTTGCCGAAGGTGAAATCGCAAACCCCAGCGGCCAAGCGCCGTTCGGCATAGCGCGAGGAGAAGTAGAAATCCCGGACTGCGGCAAAGGCGGCATCTGCCGCTCTCACCCGGCTCGATACAACAGACATATCATTCCTCATCTCAACCTGAAGCGGTGCGCCGGATTGCAATCGCGGTCCTCTTTTGCCGGATCTTAAGGCAGGGTCAAGTTGCGATCGTGTATCGTTGGCCTCGTCCGCCGTCGTTGCCGTGTTGTGCTCCAGACACGCTCAAGAGCGATGAGCATCTTGCGCGGAAGGTTCCTACGCCGCAAAGTTTTGGGCGGCGGAAAGGAGCAGGCAGGAGGGGAGGAATGACGTATTCGATCATTGCGCGTGATGAGAAGACGGGGCGAATCGCCGTCGTCGTGGCTAGCAAGTTCCTGGCGGTGGGGGCGCGCAACATTTTCGCCAAGACCGGGGTCGGCGTGATCGCCAGTCAGGGTCTCTTCAATCCTTACTATGGGCCGCGCGGCATGGCGCTGCTCGGCGCCGGTGGATCGGCAGCCGATGCCGTGCGCCTGCTGATCGCCGCCGACGAGGGGCGCGAGAGGCGCCAGGTGCATGCCATGGATCGCAACGGCAGGTTTGCCGTCCACACCGGCTCGGGGTGTGCATCGTGGTCGGGGCATCTGCTGTTCCCGTCATTCTCGGTCGCCGGCAATCTGCTCGCTGGTTCGCAGGTGCTGGAGGCGGTGGCGGAGACCTATCAACATGGGGCCACGCTGCCCTTCGCGCGCCGTTTGCTGGTTGCCATGCGCGCGGGCGAGGAAGCCGGCGGCGACAGGCGCGGCCGCCAGTCGGCGGCGCTGCTGGTGCACGACGAGGAGGAGTACTCGCTGCTCGATCTGCGGGTTGACGATCACGCCGAGCCGCTGATCGAGCTGGAGCGACTGGAGCAGGTGGCACGGGAGTCCTGGGTGCACTTCCGGCGCGTGCTGCCCAACCGCAGGGAGCCCGACGGCGTGCTCGACATGGCCGTTGCCGATGCGCGCATCTCCGCCTCGATCGAGAGAGGCTACGAATAGGATGAGCGCCGAGCCGCGCCTACCGGGCGATCTGCCCGGCAGCACTGTTGGGTCCGAAGCGGGCGCCACCTCTCCGCTGCGGGTGCTCTTCGTGGTTGTTCCCCTGCTTGTGGTTGCTGCCGTGGTCACCAATCTGTTCGGGTTGTGGACGACCTCCTACCAACCGGCGCGCGAAAAGCAGGTTGGGCATCGTCAGTTGGAGAAGGACGCTGTTGTTGCCGTCGATCCGGTCAGCAAGCTGCCTCAGTCGGCCGAACCTCGGTTCGATGCCGCCGCCGTGTTGGCGCTGCTCGAGGGGGCCAGCCCCGACGACGGCGCCCGCCTGTTCCGCATGTGCATGCCTTGTCATGCGGGCGAAAAGAACGGGCCGCACCGGATCGGCTCGAACCTGTGGAATATTGTCGGCTCGCGCAAGGCAGCACACCCCGACTTCCGGTACTCGGCGGCGCTCAAGGGCAAGGGTGGAACGTGGTCGTACCGGGAGTTGGCGGAATACCTGCACAACCCCAGGCTATTCGCGCCCGGCACCAGCATGTTCTTCGCGGGTATCGCCGACAACAGAAGGATGGCCGACCTGATCGCCTACCTGCGTACCCTCTCCGACAATCCCAAGCCGCTGCCCAAGTGAGCTACCGCCGCGCCCCGGCAATGCTCTCGTCGATGACGGTGCCCAGAATCTCGACGATGTCGTCGACATCACGCTCGGTGACGATGAACGGCGGCGCCAACAGGATGTGGTCGCCGGCCTTGCCCTCGTCGGTGCCACCCATCGGATAGATCATCAAGCCGTGATCCATGGCCGTCTGCTTGATGCGCGCGTGCAGCTTCAGTGCCGGATCGAACGGTTTCTTGTTGGCCCGGTCCTCGACGATCTCGATACCGCGGAACAAGCCGCGTCCGCGCAGGTCGCCGACGTGGTGGTGATTGGCGAACCGCTCGCTGAGGCGTCGCTCCAGATAGGCGCCCTGCTTCTTCACGTTGGCAAGCAGGTTGTCGCGCTGGATCACCGTCTGCACCGCAAGCCCGGCGGCACAGGCGAGCGGATGGCCGACATAGGTCTGGCTGTGCGGGAAGGCGCCGGAAGCGGCACTGACGGCATCGAACACATGCTGCGACACCAGCATGGCGCCGATCGGGGCGAAGCCACCGCCGAGACCCTTGGCGATCGCCATCAGGTCGGGGGCGATGCCTTCCTGCGCGCAGGCATGCAGCGTGCCGGTGCGACCCATGCCGCTCATCACCTCGTCGAGGATCAGCAGCACGCCGTGCCGGTCGCACACCTCCCGCACGCGCTTGAAATAGCCGGGCACGGCGGTGGCAGCGCCCAGCGTCGCGCCGGACACGGTTTCGGCCACGAATGCCGCCACGGTGCCGGGGCCCAGCTCGATCATCTTGGCCTCCAGCTCGGCGGCCAGTCTCTCGCCATATGCCTCCGGCGTCTCGTCCGGCCGGCGGTTGCGGTACTCGAAGCAGGGCGAAACGTGGTGCGCGTTGAACAATATCTCCGCGAACGGGGCGCGATCCTTCATGCGGCCGCCGACCGACAGGGCGCCCAGCGTGATGCCGTGGTAGCTTTGCCGGCGGGCGATGAACTTGGTGCGTTGCAGCTCGCCTTTCTCGACAAAGTAGTGACGCGCCATCTTCAGGCAGGCCTCGATCGCCTCCGAGCCGCTACCGCAGAAATACACGTTGGACATGCCGCGCGGGGCGTGCGCGATCAGGTTGTTGGCGAGTTCCTCAGCGACGCGGGTGGTAAAGAAGCTGGTGTGCGCGTAGGCAATGGTGTCGAGCTGCTTGTGCATGGCGGCCAGCACGTCGGGATGGCTGTGGCCCAGGCACGACACCGCCGCGCCGCCGGAGGCGTCGATGTATTGCTTGCCGGTCTCGTCCGTGATGCGGATGCCGGCGCTTTTCGCTGCGACCGGATACTTCTTGTGGATGGCACGGTGCAGGACGTGTGTCATTGGCAGTGTCTTCTCCTTGAGGCGTTCGGCCTCGGATCGGCGTCTTCACCCTGTCTTTACGACGAGGTGGAGAGAAGGGATGCAGCCGGCGCTGTCAATTGGCAAGCGCACCTTCGCTCTTCAGGTCCTTGGCCACATCGTCGAGACCGAGCTTCAAGCGCTTGGCGATCTCCTCGATTTCGGCTTCCTCGATGATCAGCGGGGGTGCGAACACCAGGCGGTCGCCGACGATACGCAGAAACAGGCCGTGCCTCTTCACCGCCGCGTCTACGCGCGGCCCGACCTTCAGCGATGGGTCGAACGGGATGCGCTTGTCGCCATCCTGCATCAACTCCATACCGAGGATCAGACCGATGCCGCGCACGTCGCCGACCAGGCGGTGCTCCTTGAGCCGCCCGAGCGCCGACTGCAGCACGCAACCCAGGCGTTTGGCGCGCGCCACGATGTCCATCTCGGCGTAGATCTTCTGCACCTCCAGCGCCACAGCGGCTGCCACCGGATGGCCGGAGTAGGTATAGCCGTGCGCGAAGTTGCCGTACTTGTCCGACTGCGCCAACATCGCCTCGTGCACGCGCTCGTTCAGCAACACCGCGGAGATCGGCTGCATGGCGGCCGACAGCGCCTTGGCCGAAGTGATCATGTCGGGCTTGATGCCGAAGGTCTCGCAGCCCCACATCTCGCCGGTGCGCGCAAACCCGCAGATCACCTCGTCGGCCACGAACAGGATGTCGTATTTCTTCAGCACCGCCTGGATTTTCTCGAAGTAGCCCTTGGGCGGCATGATCGCCCCGCCCGCGCCCATCACCGGCTCGGCGAAGAAGGCGGCGATGGTGTCAGGGCCCTCGCGCACGATCAGCTCCTCCAGCGCGGCGGCCATGCGCGCCGAGAACTGCTCCTCCGTCTCGCCCGGCTCGTGCCGGCGGTAGTAGTGCGGGAACTCGGTGTGCTTGAAATTGGCGAACGGCAGGCCGAAACCGGCGTGCATGTCGGGCTTGCCGGACAGGCTCACCGCCGCGCAGGTGTTGCCATGGTAGGCGAGCTGACGCGCGATAATCTTGCTGCGCTGCGGCTGGCCCTTGGCGTGCCAGTAGTACCAGGCGAGCTTGACGGCGGTGTCGTTGGCCTCCGAGCCGGAGCACTGGAAGAGGACGCGCGCCATCGGCACCGGCGCGATGGCCAGGAGCCTCTCGGCCAGCGCGATGGCGGGCTCGTTGGAGCTGTGGCGGTAGAGATGGTAGTAGCCGAGCGAGCGCATCTGCTCGTAGGCGACGCGGGCGA
>DASTOW010000073.1:0-23087 GCA_035762425.1 Hyphomicrobiaceae bacterium
GAGGCGGCGTTCGCGGGATTGCCCGCTTATGCGCATCAGGCGCTGGTTTCAGCCTATATCGGCCATGCAGTGTCACGGCCGCTGTCGGAGGAAGCGCTGTCGATCTACCGCACGCCTTGGCTCGGCGAGGTAGGTCAAGGCGCATTCTATCGGCAGATCGCGCAGATGGACCAACGCTACATTCAGGAGGTCGAGGCACGATACGCGCCGCGGGATTTCCCGGTTCAGATCGTTTGGGGCGAGGATGACGCCTGGATAGCGCTCGCGCAGGGCCGTCTACTCGCGGACAAGCTCACGGGTGGCGAACTGTTGTCTGTGCCGCGCGCCGGGCACCTGGTTCACGAGGATGCCCCGGAAGCGATTGTGGCGGCTGTGCTGGACTTTAGCTCGGCCGCTTGCCTGAAGGCCGTTCGGTGACACCCAGGTGCGTCTCGAGTTGCGCGGGATCATTGGCGAGCGACTGGCTGTCGCTCGCCAGCACGATGCGGCCGCGGTCGAGCACAATGGCGCGGTCGGTGAAACCCAGGATCTTGCGCGCTTTTTGCTCCACCACGATCGCCGACATGCCCTCGTTGCGGATGACGTTGCGCAGCACGCCGATCAGCTCCTCGACGATGATGGGCGCCAGGCCTTCGGTGGGTTCGTCGAGCAGCACGATCTTCGGATTGACGATCAGGGCGCGGCCGATCGCCAGCATCTGCTGCTCGCCGCCCGACAGCTGGCTGCCGAGGTTGCTGCGTCGCTGCGCCAAACGCGGGAAGATGGCGAATACACGCTGCACGGTCCAAGCGCCCGGCCGGGCGATGGCCGTCAGGTTCTCCTCCACGGTCAGCGATTTGAAGATATTGCGCTCCTGCGGCGACCAGCCCATGCCGGCGTGCACGCGCCGCTCGGGACGCTCGCGCGTGACGTCGCGCCCACCGAGCCTGATACTGCCCGAGCGATACGTGGTCAGGCCCAGCAGCGAATTGATCAGCGTAGTCTTGCCGGTGCCGTTGCGTCCGAGCAGCGCCAATGATTGCCCGTCGGCGAGCGTGAACGAGATGTCAGACAGCACCAGCGCCTCGCCGTAGCCTGCCGACAGCTTCTCCACCTGCAGCAGGTCAGGCATCGGTAGTCTCGCCGAGATAGACCTCTTTGACGCGTGCATCGCGGGCGATCTCATCCGGCGTGCCCTCCGTGAACAGGGCACCGTTGACCAGCACCGAGATGCGCTGTGCGAATTGGAACACCAGCTCCATGTCATGCTCGATCAGCAGCACCGAGACATCGGCCGGCAGCGCCGCGACGATGCTCAAGATCATGTGCCGCTCGTCCTCGGGCACACCGGCGGCCGGCTCGTCGAGCAGCAGCACGCGCGGCTTGCTGGCCACCGCCACGGCGATCTCGAGCAGGCGCTGCTTGCCGTAGGGCAGGATGGCGGTGCGCTCGTCCATCACGTCGGTAAGGCGGAAGCCTTCCAGGATTTCGGCCACCTCGTCCATCAGCTGGGCGCGGCGGCCGACCAGACGCCACCAGTCCTTGCCGGCGCCGAGCCGCTCGGACACTGCCAGGCTGACGGTCTCCAGTGGCGTCAGGTCGGCGAACAGCTGGTTGATCTGGAACGTGCGGGCGATGCCGAGCTTGACGCGCCGGTGCGGTGCGACCGCGGTGATGTCGCGGTCATCGAGCAGGATGCGACCGGCCGTCGGCCGCAGCACGCCGGTCAGCAGATTAATGAGTGTGGTCTTGCCGGCACCGTTGGGCCCGATCAGGGCATGGCGCGCTCCCTTGGCGACCTTCAAAGAGACGTTGCTGGTGGCGGTGAGGCCGCCGAACTTCTTCTCCAGGTCGATGGTTTCCAGCACCGGTGCCGTCATGGGTGAGAACCCGGAGCGAGTTGCGCCCGCCTGCGATCGGCACGCCAGTCGAGGCGGGATGCCAGCGCCCGGATGGGCGTGGTCCACGACGTGATGCGCTCGCGACCGACCAGCACGATGACGACCAGCAACAGGCCGATCCAGAATGGCCAGTACTGCGGCGTCAGCGCCGAGATGTAGTCCTGCATCAGTTTGAACACGAGCGCGCCGATCAGGCCGCCATACAGATAGCCGGTGCCGCCGATGATCAGCACCAGCAGCAGGTCGGCCGACCGGTCGAACGCGAACACGTCGAGGGACGCAAACGCCGTCGTCTGCGTCAGCAGCGCCCCGGCAATGCCCGCATAGCCTGCTGCAATCGTGTAGATGGCGACCAGCCGGCGGTTCACCGGGATGCCGACGGCGGCCGCCCGCAACGGATTGCCCTTGATTGACTGCAGCGACAGCCCGAACGGCGAATTGACGATCCGCCGCGCCAGCAGGAACAGCACGAACAGCACGCCCAGCGAATAGGCATAGGCCGTGCGCCCGAACATGTCGAAGCGGAACAGACCGAGCAGCGGTTTTATCTCCACGCCCTGCAGTCCGTCGGCACCGCCCGTCAGCCAGCCATTGCGGTTGGCGAGTTCGCGCAGCACCAGCGCCACGCCCAGTGTCACCATAATGCGCGTGAGGTCCGATCCGCGCAGCACCAGGAAGCTGGTGACGAAACCGAGCAGCATGGCTGCCAGCCCCGACGCCAGCAGCGCCAGCAGCGGCTCGGTGATGATGCCGTGCACGGCGAGCAGTCCGGCAACATACGCGCCGAAGCCGAAAAAGGCTGCATGCCCGAGCGAGATGATGCCGGCATAGCCCAGGATCAGGTCGAGCGAGAGCGCGAACAGCGCAAGAATTGCGATCTCGGTCAGGATCAGGTGCTTGCCGGGCAGCAGGTAGTAGGTGGAGAGCGCCGCCAGCCAGAACGCTATCTCCAGTACGTGCCAGCGCGACCGGGCTGCGAGCCGGTCCTGGATGGCACCGATGAGGGACGTGGGAGTCATGTCGGCCTCAGTCTCATCGCGCCGCACCGCGCGCGAACAGGCCCTGGGGCCGCCAGATCAGCACGACGATCATGATTGTGTAGATGACGAACGCACCGAGCGTCGGCACGTAATATTTGCCGGCCACGTCGCCGATGCCAAGCAGCAGCGAGGCTAGGAACGGCCCGGTGATGCTGGATGTGCCGCCTACCGTCACGACGATCAGGAAGTAGATCATGTACTTGAGCGGGAAGGTCGGATCGAGGCCCAGGATCTCCACGCCCAGCGCCCCGCCGAGGCCGGCCAGTCCCGAGCCGAAGGCAAACGTCAGCGCAAACACACCGGACACGTTGATGCCGAGCCCGCGCGCAACCCTGGCGTCGTCCACCGAGGCGCGCAGCCGGCTGCCGAAGCGCGTGTTAGACAGGATGAGCTGCAACGCAATGGTCAGCAGGCCGCAAATGACGATGATCAGCAAGCGGTAGCGGCCAAGGCCCACGCCGAACACCTGGAACTGGCCCTCGAGCCAGCTCGGCAGCCGCGCGAACACCTGGCCCGAGCCCATCACGTAGTCCACTCCCGCCACCGACATGAACACCAGTCCGATGGTGAACAGCACTTGGTCGAGATGCGGCTTGCGATAGACGTGCACATAGAGCGTCCGCTCCAGCACGAAGCCCAACACGGCGCTGAACAGGAAGGCCAGCGGCAGTGCGGCGAAGAACGGCACGCCGTAGCGGTTGACCAGCACGACGAGGCAATAGCCGCCGGCCATGGCGAAGGCGCCGTGCGCCAGGTTGACGAAATTCATCAGGCCGAGCGTGACGGCGAGCCCGCAGGCCAGCACGAACAGCAGCATGCCGTAGGCAATTCCGTCGAACAAAATCGTCAGCATCTGCGCTACGGATCGAGCTGGTGCAGGGCAAACAAAAGCACGCGATGATTTAGCTCACCGCGTGCTCCGGTACTCTAGCTATTTCTTGACTTTGCCCGGGTCTTTGACGGCATCGAAGGTCGCAAACTCGACATTGTAGAGTTCGCCGTTCTTCTTCTCGACCTTGCGGATGTAGATGTTCTGCACGATGTCGCGCGTCTCCGCATCGATCGAGATCGGTCCGCGCGGGCTTTCCCAGCCCAGGCCCTTCATGGCGGCGATTAGGCTGTCGCCATCCGACTTGCCGCCGGTCTTCTTTAGGGCTTCGTAGATCAGGTGCATGCCGTCATAGCCGCCGACCGACATGAAGTTCGGGCGGAAGTTGTTGGCTTTCTTGAAAGCCTCGACGTACGCCTTGTTCTTGGCCGAGTCGTGGTCGGCAGAATAGAGGTGGGCCGTGATGGTGCCGATCACGGCATCGCCCATCGCGGGCAGCAGGTCGTCGTCGGTGACGTCGCCCGGGCCGATCAGCTTGATACCGGCCTTGTCGAGGCCGCGCTCGGCGTACTGCTTCATGAAGGTACCGCCCTGGCCGGATGGCACAAACACGAAGATCGCGTCCGGTTTGGCGTCGGCAGCGCGCTGCAGGAAGGGCGCGAAGTCGGGGTTGGCCAGCGGCACCTTGATGGCTTCGACGACCTGGCCGCCGGCAGCCGTGAAGCGCTCGCTGAACGACTTTTCGGCATCCGCGCCCGGCGCATAGTCGGACACGATCGAAACAACCTTTTTGATGCCGTTCTTGGCTGCCCAGTCGGCGATAATCACCGAGGACTGCGGCAGCGTGAAGCTGGTGCGCACGATGTAGGGCGAGCGCTCGGTGATGATCGACGTACCGGCTGCCATGACCAGCTCGACCACCTTGGCCTCCGTGGCCAACGGGGCGACCGCAAGAGCCGTCGGCGTGATGCCGAAGCCGGCGACGACGGCGACCTTGTCGTTGACGATCAGCTCCTGGGCGATGCGCTTGGTGTTGTCGGGCACCGCGCCGTCGTCCTTAAGGATCACCTCGATCTTCTTGCCAGCAACCGTGTTGCCGTGCTGGGCCATGTAGAGATCGACGGCTGCCTTGATCTGCTTGCCAGTCGAGGCCTGCTGGCCCGTCATCGGCAGGATCAGCCCGATCTTGACCGTGTCCTGGGCCCAGCCGGCGCTCGGCATAGACAGTAACGCTGCCGCAGCCACGGCTTGCAGTATGCTTCTTCTATTCATCTGCTTCCTCCCTGGATCGCATGTCTCGCATTTCTGTGGGTCGAGGCGTTATGTCTGCGCTCACCGAAATCGACAATTCTGTCTGTCTCGCCAACGTTGACTTTCGGATATGAGGGGTGCGCTCGTGCTTCGCTCCGAGCCCGTCGAGGGGCGACGGCGGCATATATACATGCCGCGCGCATGTCCACCAAGCTGGCAGTCGTTACGCAATGCAGCAAGCCATTGCCCCACTTTTGCGGCTGGCAGGTAATGTTGCCGGACCTGTCCACGCAGCCGACACCAGGATCTGATATATGAGGCGTGAGCAGGAGAAAAACTGATGGCGAAGAGCTGGAATCGTTATGGCCCGGCTATTGCCTGCGCGCATGGGTGAGTGTGCGGGAAGCCTGCCGCCGATGTCGTCGATGATTCACCATCTGGTCGCCAGTGTCTGTGCGGGGTTCGCACCCGAGCCGACCGGCAGCAGCGGCGCACGTCCCGGTCGCAACCCTTGAGCCATGGCCGTCGAGCTGCCCCTTCGCAAGGATCGGTCGCATCGCCGGCCGCGAGAGTGTGCTGGTCGACATCGCTGTGACAGGAGGACGGGTCGTTGCGATAGCGTCTGGCCTGCCCGTCGATGCCGCGGACGTGCAGCCGAACGCCCGCCTCGTCGCGCCGGGGCTGGTCGATACCCATATCCATCTCGACAAGTCGTGCATCCTCAACCGCTGCCGCAGCGTTGCCGGTACGCTGCAGGAGGCCATTGCGGAGGCAGCCGCCGCCAAGCGCCTTCACCGACCCCATCTAGGCCCGCGTTTGCCGCGCGCTGGGGGAGGCCATCCGCGCCGGTGCCATGCGCACGCGCACGATGTCGAGGTCGATCCGCGCATCGGCCTGCAGGGCTTCCGGGCAGTTCGCCGCCTCGCCGGGGGCAGTGGCGCGCGAACACGCACGGGCCATCGATATCGGGATCTGCGTGTTTACCCCAAGAGGATCTACTGAACGATCCGGGGCATCGAGGAGCTGCTGGTGCAGGCTTGCTCGGAGGGGGCCGACCTGATCGGAGGCTGCCCGTACACCGACCCGCAACTGCACGACCATATTGCCCGCGTCTTGGACTTGGCTCGGCTTCGACCTCGACATCGATTTTTTGCCTTCGACCTGGACGCCAGCTGGATTGCATGTCGATGAAGTGCGCCGCCATGCTCTCGCGGCCGGCTCACGCCGTTCGGCGACTGCGCGCTCGCATGGCCAACCTGTTTGCCAATGTCGGCTGGGTCGCCCGGCCGAGATCGCCGGCTGTCTCGAGATGCTGACGGGTGACGAGGGCACGGATGAACCTCGGCGACCATGGCATTGCGGTTGGCAAGCCTACCGACCTGCTGGCGCTCGATTGCGGCAGCGACTTCGCGGCGCGCGCCGAAATCGCCTGCCCGCTCGTGGGCCTTAGGCGGGGTCGAAAATCATTCGACGTCGACCTCGGCTTGAAGCTTCAGCGGTGATCCAAACTGTGCATTTCAGGCGATGTGTGGGGCGGAAATGGCACAGAGGCTGCGCTGGTGCGCGTTGCTGTGGTGCAACGGGGTAAGGTTTGTTGGCCCCGGAGGAATTTGACCGTGGTGCAAATGTTATGGTGCGGGAAGTGCGGGGTCGGCAGTTGAGCAGGTCTTTGCTGAGCCTGCGCGAGGTTCCCGATGCGTCGCGTGTGGTTGCTTTTGGTCGATGGTGTGCTGATCGCACTGGCCAGCATCTTCGGGCTGCTGCTGCGCGACACCTACGAGGTCTCGTGGGCGCACTTGGTCGCGCTGATGCCGTATGTGGCCCTGACTTTGACCGCGGCAGCGGCCGCATTCCCGCTGTTTGGCATCAGCCGCACGAGGTGGCGTTTTGCGGTCATGCGCGATCACTTGCGCCTGCTCGGCGCCATTGCTCTGAGTGTGATAGCGGCCGTCACGCTGGGCTTCGTTTACAACCGTCTGGAAGACGTGGCGCGCGCTGTGCCGGTGTTGCAGGCCCTGCTGATGCTGGTTTTCCTGGTTGGCGCGCGTGTCATCGTGCGCGTGCGTCACCTGGCGCGCTCCAAGCCCGCGCAGCTGGCAATGCCGATCGACGGCGCCGGTGTGGGCGAGAGCGTTGTCGTGGTCGGGCTGACGAGGCTCACCGAGCTCTACCTGCATTCGGTTGCGGAGTTTGCACCGAGCCAAGTGCGCATCGTCGGGCTGCTGGTGCGCAGCCCGCATCAGGCCGGGCAGCTCGTGCATGGTCATCAGGTATTGGGTGCGCCCGACCAGGTGGCCGACGCGGTGCGCGAACTGGAAGAGCATGGCGTGATGGTCGACCGGATCGTGGTCACCACCGCATTCGATCATCTGCTAGCTGCAGAGCGGGACGCGTTGCTCGATGTGGAGCGTTCCTCCGGCATCCGCCTCGAGTTCATCGCCGAACGCCTTGGCTTGGAGGGGCCTGCAGTCGCCCACCCGGACACCGGCCCAGGCGAATGGGCGACGCCATCCGCGGCAGTCCGGGAAGGGGTGTCCGCAGCGCCATCGTGATGGCGTTTAGTCATGTGACGCTGGCGGAATGGTGGCTCCCCAGACAGGCGCTACCATGCGTCTGTTGAGGCCATGCGCCGATCTGGTGAAGCGATTCACCCGACCGAGCTCAGCCATACGCCGGTCTGGCTGTGGCTTGCCTATCAGGCAACCCTCTTTTGGCGGCGTCGGGTGCACGAGTTCGAGGTGCTGGGGCACGATCAGGCCCAGCACCTGCACGATATCGGCATCGCCGCTGATCGGATTCGCCTGAAGCCCGATCCCTCCCCCGTCACCATCACGGCGGATACCCAGCCGTTGCCGCGCCCAGCAGGCTTCGAAGGCAGGCATCTCCTGCTCTATTCGGGCAACTGGGGGATCGCCCACAATGCGCAGACGTTTCTTGACGGCTACGCCGCGCATCATCGCCACGGCACCGGCCGGGTGGTTCTCTGGCTCAACGCGGTGGGAAGCGGCGCCGCGATGGTCGAGGAAACCTTGCGCCGGTATGGCCTGCCGTTCCACCGCAGCCAACTCGTACCGATCGACGAGCTTGGCGCGCTCCTGGTGACCCCCGACGCTCACCTGATCACCCTTTCCGATGCATTCGTCGGCTTGGTCGTGCCGTCGAAGGTGCACGGCTGCATCGCCTCGCGCAAACCGATCGTGTTTATCGGCAGCGAGAAGTCCGACGTGCACCGCCTGTGCTGGGAAAGCCGATGCGACTATACGAGGGGTGGCTGCGGGAGACGCAGCCGCATTTGCGCGCACCCTGGAACATCTCGCCGACCTCTGCGAGGAAGCCCCCGCTGCCGCACAGCTTGCCTCTGACGATGCCACCAGCTCGAGGGAGCGAGCAGGATGAAAGCACTTGTTTGTGGCGCCGGCGGCTTCATCGGATCGCATCTGGTCAAGCGGCTCAAGCGCGAGGGCTTCTGGGTGCGCGGCGTCGATCTCAAGCATCCCGAGTTCGGCGCGACCAAGGCCGACGACTTCATCCTGGGCGATCTGCGCGATCCGTTGCTGGCCCGGGCGGCCGTTGACGTGCGCTTCGACGAGATCTACCAACTCGCGGCCGACATGGGCGGCGCCGGCTACGCCTTCACCGGCGAGAACGATGCGGCAGTAATGCACAATTCGGCGCTGAACAATCTGAACATGCTGGAAGCCTGCCTGAGGCGCAATTCCAAGCGCATCTTCTACTCATCCTCGGCCTGCATCTATCCGGAGCATCAGCAGCGCGATCCGCACAAGATCAGCCTGCCGGAGGATTGTGCCTATCCGGCAGCGCCCGACAGCGAGTACGGCTGGGAGAAGCTGTTCAGCGAGCGGCTATACATGGCCTTCGCGCGTAACCATGGGGTCGCGGTGCGCATTGCCCGCTATCACAACATCTTCGGACCCGAGGGCGTCTGGCAGGGCGGACGGGAAAAGGCGCTGGCCGCGCTCGCCAGGAAAGTGGCCATGGCGCCCGATGGCGGCGACATCGAAATCTGGGGCGATGGCCTGCAGACACGCTCGTTTCTTTACATCGACGAATGCCTGGAAGGCACGCTGCGGCTGGCGCGATCGAACTGGTCGGGACCGGTGAACATCGGTTCGGCCGAGATGGTGACCGTCAACGCCCTCGCCAAGATGCTGATGCAGATCGCCGGCAAAAGGCTCACGCTGCAGCACGTACCCGGCCCGATCGGCGTGCGCGGGCGCAACTCGGACAACACGTTGATCGAGGACAGGCTCAGATGGCGTCCGACCGAGCCCTTGGTGGCCGGCCTGCGCAAACTCTATCCCTGGATCGCGGATCGCGTGCAGGCGAGCCGCACAACGCAAGCGGGGCGTAAGGCCACGTAGGCAAACTAGGCGACCGCCTCAAGGCGCCAATTTACACGCGCGGCGATGGGCACTGCGCAAAATCTCTCGTATCCTGACAACCTTAGCGCGGCAGGAAGTAGCGGGTAGACTCCAGCTCGCGGTCGTCGTGGGCGCGCAGGGCCTGTTGCAGCTCGCCGGCGCTGGCGAGGAACAGGCTGCTGGCTATATCGCGCGCCAGCCGGCTGGCGCCGAATGCGAGCCCCGGAATGTCGCCGGCAACTGCCGCGTGGCTCATGGTCGAGCCTGCGTTGTAGCAGTACAGGTGCGACAGTCCCGGCATCGACCCACCCGCCCGCTCCGTCAGCTCGAAGCCAGGCCCGAGGTATGGGTGTCGCGCCTCCGCCGCATGCAGGGCCGCCTCTTCTGCCGAAACGCGATCGGCCCACAGCGCGATCTTGTCGGAGAAATGCGCCAGCTCGGGTCGCAGCCGCAGGTCCACCGCGAATCCAGTTGCGAGGATAACCGCATCGAACCTGTATTCAGTGCGTGCCGTGATGACTTTGACCGCGTCGGGGCAGGGCAGCACGTCGTTCCACGGTTCGGCGAAATGCATCGCGAAGCCCGGGTGGCGGTCGCAGCGCAGCACCGACTCATGCGGCGGCGGCACCGCTTCGCAGAAGATGTAGGTGTAGATCTGCCACCGCGCCCGATCGTCGAGGCGCGGATAGCCATGCAAGAAGCCTGGAAACACCGTCCACTTCGACTTGTTGATCTGCGGCAGATGCGGCCGGCGCACGAACAGATGTGCCTCGGCCGCGCCTGACTCCAGGGCGACGGCAGCATTGTCGAAGGCGGAGGCGCTGGCGCCCAGGACACCGACCCGGCCGCCCTTGAAGCGGGCCAAGTCGATGGCGTCGGAGGAATGGAACACGCGGTCGCCCGCCTGGCGCCGGTCGGGCAGCGAGGGAAAAGCCGGCCAGTGCGGCGCGCCGGATCCGTCGCGGCCGCCCGCCAGCACCACCTTGCGGGTATAGATCGTCTCTCGCCTTCCTGCCCTCACCAGCTCGACACGCACCGCATCCGAGCCGGGATCGAGCCGCGTGACCTCGGTGCCGTTCTCGACGGCGATCTCCACCGTATCGCGCACCCACAGCAGGTAGTCGAGCCAGTCCCTGGTGGCGACCTTGTAGAGCCGCTGCCATCCCTCGGCGCCGTGCTGCGCCTCGTACCAGGCGCGAAACGTCAGCGCGGGAAAGCCGAGGTCCGGCCCCGTTAGGTGCTTGGGCGAGCGCAGCGTGTCCATGCGCGCGTAGGTGCCCCACGGGCCTTCGCGGCCGCGCTCGGCGCGATCGACCAGGCGCAGGTTGCGCACGCCCTCGCGCATCAGGGCAAAAGCCGCCGTCTGGCCGCACATGCCAGCGCCGATCACCAGGACATCGAGCATCGGTTGGTCGTCCGGCCCCGACGTCGGCGGCACCCAGTTGGCGGCGGGGAAGTTCATGCGCGCAAAATCGCGCCGGGCCTGGGCGGCGAGATCGTCTAGCTTGGTGGGCGTCATGCGGGGCTCGAGCGTTGCGGTTCTTGACATATAGCTTGCGGCAACCCCGTCAGCCACGGCCGCCAGGCTACGTGCGGAATGCACGAGCCCGCCCATGACATTGGCCGCAAAGGCAAAAGCAGCGGTGGATGGACGACGGCGCCACACTTCCGCCTCGCCCCGACTCAGTTACCGTCCGCAGCCGACCGGGCGAGGGGGAAGTCATGGCCAATTTTGCCTACGGCGGGCTGCGCCAATCCTATGCAGCGCTGTGGAAAACAATGCAGATTCCGACGGGGGTTCGGGTGCAGGCCACCGACGCCCGTGTGCGCGCCATCGCCGAGGCCAAGCCGCGCTACGACCAGGTCGCCAATGCGACGGGCGTGCCCTGGTACGTAATCGGCATCATCCACGAGATGGAAGGCGGGTTGAACTTTTCCACCCACCTGCACAATGGCGACCCGCTGACCGCCCGCACGGTGCAGGTTCCGGCCGGCCGGCCGCCAACCGGCGTTCCACCCTTCCAGTGGGAGGAAAGCGCCATCGATGCGCTGACGCTAGAGGCGTTTCATTCCGTCAAGCTGTGGACGATCGAGCGTATCGCCTACCAGCTCGAGGCCTACAACGGATGGGGCTATCGCTCGCGCAACACCGGCGTCAATACGCCGTATCTGTGGAGTGCCACCAACAACTATCAGAAGGGCAAGTTCGTACGCGACGGGGTGTTCGATGCGAACGCCGTCAGCGGACAGATTGGCGCCATGGCGCTGCTGCGCCGCCTGATCGACGTCATCGGCATCAACGTGCCGGCCGAGGACGACGTCCCCCTTCCCGACACACCATCCCTGCCAACCGAACCGGATCTGGGCACGCAGCCCTACCCGGGCATGGCCGTGCGCCTCAATCACCCCGACCCTGGCATCGTGATGCTGCTGCAGCGGCGGCTCAATCAGCTCGGTTGCTGGCCCAGCATCGATGCCAAGGGCAAGACTGTGCCGCTCAACGTGGACGGCGACTTCGGACAGCTCACGGCATCCGCCGTCAAGTTGTTCCAGGCGCGCTCACAGGACGGTGAGGGCAAGCCCCTGTCGGTCGACGGCGTGGTCGGGCTGACCACCTGGACGGCGCTGTTCGGCACGCCGAGCGTCGCTCCGGTCACCGCCAGCGTGCCTGCGCAGGGCCTGCTACGGCGGGTGATCACGGTAGCTGCCAATGAGGAGCAGCAGCAGGTGCGCGAGCAGCCGCTGGGCTCCAACCGAGGGCCGCGCGTCGACCAATATCTGCGCGCCGCCGGCATCGATCCGACGACCGGCAGCTACCCTTGGTGTGCGGGCTTCATCGTCTGGTGTTTCGACAACGCGGCGCGCCAGCTTGGGCTTGCCTCGCCGGTGCCGCGTACGGCCGGCGTGCACGACATGTGGCAGAAGGCCGGCCGGGCGGGTTTCCGGCGCATCTCACACGAAACCGCAATCGGTGATCCGAGCCAGGTGCAGCCAGGCCAGGTCTTCTTCATCGACACCGGCCAGGGCCACGGGCACACGGGTTTGGTCGTCGGCCGCGAAGGCAGCGAGTTCCAGACTATCGAGGGCAATACCAACGAGCTGGGCGGCCGCGAAGGTGTTGGCGTGTTCGCGCGCCGGCGCCCGGTGCGGCAGGCGACCCTGGGGTTCGTGGAATTTGCCGCGCGCTGACGATTGATTGCCGCAATCTGACCGCGAATCGTCAGGTAGCGTCTCACTTGATTTCGGTGCGTTGCCACGAGCCCCACGCCCACGGCGTGGACGGTGCAGGAGGAGGTCGCGCTGATGCATGAGGTCTACGACCGGGAAAGAGCCGCCGCGCTGGTCAAGGAGGCGCGTGACATGATCGCCGCCCTCAAATGCGAGACCGGAGAGATTGCGGTGCAGATGAGCCGCGTGCGGCACGATCCGGACGACGGTGATGCGCCACACCAGAGGCTGCCGAAGGCAACACTTGCCCCCTCCATTCAGCGCACACCGAACCGAAAGCCGTTCTGGAAGTTCTGGAGCTAGCGCAGCCGATGTTCGCAAACTGCACGTTCCCGGCAGGAGGCTAGATGAGAGACAAGCTGACCTGGATTTTGGTGTTTGCGTTCATCGCCGCGGGCGGCAGTACCTACAGCGCCTACAAGGTCTACCAGATGACGGACGGCAGGCCCGCTCCTACGAAAAACAAGAGGTAGACGTCTGTTATTGACGACGGCGGTTGCCGGCAGCGGCCGGATTGGCAAAGATAGGGTGCCTCTTACAGGTAGGATCTTCGCTGGAGTAGTACCGTGAAGGTAGCCGACATTCTGGAACGCAAGGGCTCCGTAATCATTACCATCAAGCCGACGGAGACGATTGCGGCGCTGTCGCAGCGCCTGCGCGAACGCCGTATCGGCGCGGCCATCGTCTCCAACGATGGACAGAGCGTGGACGGAGTAATATCCGAACGCGACATTGCCTATGGCCTGTGCGTGCACAAGGGCGAGTTGCACGCCATGCCGGTTTCGGCGCTGATGACCAAGGCTGTGATCACGTGCGCCCCCAGCGATGAGCTCGGCATCGTAGCCTCCACCATGCTGTCGCGTAATGTGCGGCACCTGCCTGTCATGGACGGCGAGCGCCTGATCGGCATGGTGAGCATCCGCGACGTGCTGAACTTCCGCGTCGACCAGCTGCAGCGCGAAACCGGCGCGCTGCGTGCCTTCGCGATGCAGACCGACCGCGAGGCGCAGGACCGCTAGTGCGCGCGCTCGCGCAAACCAAGCCAGTCCCCTAACAAAAAAATGCAGCCCTGGATTTCCCAAGGCCGCATTTTTTCTTGCCTTGCGGCTTCAGAAGATGAAGTCGCTGCTGCTGATGGACGACAGCTTGGCGCCCTTTAGCGTGATGGAATCTTCCTCGTAGGTGATCTTCACACCGCCCGACACGGCCGTCACAGAAAGGTCGTCGTAGGCGATATCGAGGGCCGACAGATCGATAAGATCCTGACCGCCTGACGGATCGGCGTCGAAGTCCGTGATCTTGTCGTTGCCGAAGCCCGGCGCGAACACGAATGTGTCGTTGCCGCCGGCGCCCGTCAGCCAATCGTCGCTGGAGCCGCCCTCGATGACGTTGTCGAGCTTGTTGCCGACACCCTTGAAAGCGCCGTCGCCCGTATAGATCAGGTTCTCGACATTGTGGTCGAGCCAGTAGAAGCGGAGGCTGGTCTCGACCGTATCCGTCCCGCCGTTCCGATCCTCCCGGATGTCATCCCAGCAGTGGTCGACGATGTATAGGTCGTCGCCTTCGCCGCCGTGAAGCCTGTCATAGCCTGTCCCGCCGTCGAGGATGTCGTCTCCTTTGCCAGCGTAGATTTTGTCCCTGCCCTCAAGGCCGGCGATATGGTCGTCGCCGTCGGTGCCATTCAGGCAATCACGCCCTTCGGTACCGTAGATGGTCGGGTCCGGTGTCGGCTCCTCGCCCGGATCGGGATCCTCACCCGGATCCGGGTTGTCGTTGCCCAAGCCTTGGAAAACCGCGGCGCTGGAGTTGGCCGTGAATTTCTGGGTGCCGGATTCGATGGTGCAGGTGCCGTCGCCGTTGTTGGTCACGGTCGTCTCGTTGACCGTGGTCCCGGGCAGCAGCTCGACAACGTCCCCACTGTTCATGGGGCCGATGAACGTGTCGTTGCCGCCGTTCGACTTGAACACCACCCGGTGCTCTGATCCGCGGCCGGACACGTCCACGGTGTCGTTTCCGCTCGAGCCCTCGATGGTGATGGTGTTCAGATTGAGGTCGGTGCCCGTGAAGCTGCCCGCAATGATGAACGTGTCGTCACCGGCACCGCTGTTGACCGAGATCTCGTCGATATTGGCAAGCTCTGCGGCGACGACGCCGTTGCGCGAAACGACAATCTGCGTGGTGGCAGCAAGCGCGGCGCCAGGGACGCGAATCAGGTAAGCCGCGCTGGTCTCGATCCTGAACTCCTCGACCTCAGCGTTGCCATTGAGAACGAACGTGTCGGTGCCGGCGGCGGCACCGCCGTTGATGATGTCGCGTCCGTCGCCGGCCGACCAGATGATCGTATCGTTGCCGCCGCCGCCGTTGATGGTGTCGTCGCCGCCGCCGCCGCTCAGGGTGTCGTTGCCGCCACCGCCGTTCAACACGTTCGCTGCAACGCTACCGGTGAGAGTGTCGGCGCCGCCGCCGCCGGTGACGTTCTCGACGTCACGCAGCGAGAGGAAGCCAGACGCGCTGTTGGCCGCCAGGTCGACCGTGACCGCAGCCGTGCTGCCGGCATAGGTCAGTGTGTCGACGCCGCCGAGCAAGTCGGCCGTCACCGCCTCGACACCGGTGACCGTCCCGTTCTCAACCGTGGTCAGCGCGGTACCGTTGAAGACCACGTTGAGCGTCTCGGCGCCATCGGTCCCGAGGATGCGCAGGGTGTCGGTGCCGGCACCGCCGTCCACCGAGTCTGCACCCTCACCCATCGTGTAGAGGAACAGATCATTGCCGTTGCCGCCCTGAAGCACGTCCGCGCCCGCACCACCGGTGATGGTGTCGTTGCCATCGCCAGCATTGATGGTGTCGCCGGCCACACCGCCATCGAGCGTGTCGTTGCCGTTGCCGCCGGAGATCTGATCGGCGCCGCCCTCACCGAAGATGAGGTCGTTGCCGTCGCCGCCGTTCAGGGTGTCGCCTGCAGCCTCGCCGTGGATCTCGTCGTTGCCGCCAAGGCCGTTGACGATATCGATCCCCAAGCCGGAGAAGATAATGTCGTCACCCTCCGTGCCATTGATGGTCTCTGCGCCGACATCGGAAAAGATCTCGTCGCCGACGATGCCGGTCGCCGCCGAGAGCACGGTCTCCGTCGTGCCCTGGTCGTCGGTATAGGTCACTGCCACGCGCAGCTGCCTGCCGACCTGGTCCTGCTGCGGGACGAAGATGCCGTTGGTCGCGCCGGCGATATCGGTCCAGTTCGAACCGATCAGTTCCTGCCACTGGAAGGTGAAGACGACGGCCGGATCGATGCCGTCGAGGTCGATGATGCTGGCCGTCGATACGCTTAGCGCCAGCCCCTCGGTGGGACTCGCGTCGCTTATGACCGGCGCGCCGGTCGGTGCGTCATTGACGTTGATGACAGCCCCGGTCGGTGCCGAGAACACCGTCTCGATGACGCCGTCGGCATCGAGGTAGGTCGCCTTCACACGGATCAGCAGGCCGACCTCGTCGTTGCTCGGCGTAAAGGTCGGTCCCGATGCAGCCACGTCCTGGCCGAACTCGTCCGCGCGCAGGATGTCGACGAAGATGCCCGTCCCCGCATCCTCCTCCATCTGCCACACGTAGGCGATCGACCCGGTGATAATGCCGCCGTTGGGATTGTCGGGGTCAGTTGCCGTCCCCAGCGTGGCTGTGAGCACGGAGTCTTCGGTGGCGGGCAGCCCCAGAATCTCGAGTTGCCCTTGGGGCGGGCTGTTGCCGGTGTTCACCAGGTCGACGATCTCGTCAGCGAATTGCAGGCGCTCGATGTTGCGGATGATGTCGACGCCGTCCGTGCCGACCGTGTCGATGATGACCCGGCGGCCCTCAGCATCGGGCTCGCCGATCTGATAGTTGGCGCGCGGACCGGAGAACACTGCCGTGTCCACATCGTTCTGCCCGCCGGTCATCAGGATTTCGCGCACGATCTGCAGCTGGCTCGGGTTGACCGTGCCCGCCAGCATCAGCGCGCTCAGCTGCTGGCCGTTCAGCGCCGGCAGGCTACTGGTGACCGGGCCAACCATGCTGTTGGCGGTGCCGATCTCGTTGCCGGCTTCATCGAAGATGCCGATGCGCACGTTGAGCAATGCATCGCCGTCGATGATGTCGTTGCCGCCGCGGCCCTGGATGATGTCGCTGCCGCCGCCGCCGAGGATGATGTTGCCGCCGTCGAACGAGGTGACACCGGCGCCAAGGATGTCCTGCAGCCCGGCGATGCGGGCGATGCCCTCGCTGGTGAGCACGCTGCCGCGGTTGCCGGCGGCCTGGATCTCGACGGCGTCGGCATCGTCACCCAGCAGGATGTCGCTGAAGTCGGAGCCGGACAGGCCTTCCAGCTGGTCGAACCGATCCATCACCGCCGCATTGGAGGGCGGGATCGGCGTCTCGTCGAAGGCTTCCAAGGTCAGGTCGACGGTGACACCCAGCGTATCGTTCTTGTAGGTGACCCAGTCGTAGCCCGACATGCCTTCCATGCGGTCGGCGCCGGGGCCGCCGACCATGATGTCGTCACCGCCTTCGCCCATGAACTCGTCGACGCCGCCGCTGCCGATGAACACGTCGTGTCCGTCGATCAGATCGAGCGCGTTCGGGTCGAAGTTGTCGCCCGGCGAGCCGTCCGCGGTACCGGTCTCGATCCAGTCGCTGCCCTCGTTGCCGATCACGGCCTCGGTGGTCGGGCTGCCGTATAGGAAGTCGTCACCGTCGCCGCCGAAGATCTCCGAGAGATCCTCGCCCGCCATGATGAAGTCCTTGCCGAAGCCGCCGAGCAGCAGGTTGATGCCGTTGCCGCCGTTGATGACATCGTTGCCGTCGCCGCCCTGGATGATGTCGTCGCCACCCAGATCGGTCAGGATGTCGTCGCCGTCGCCACCGAGGATCTGGTCGGCGCCGTCCCCGCCTTCCAACCGGTCGTTGCCACCGTCGCCCCAGAGGGTGTCGTCGCCGATGCCGGAGATCATGGTGTCGTTGCCCTCGGTACCGCCGAGAACGACGTGGTCCTCACCTGTGTAGTGCAGGTAGTTGGTATCGACACCCGCTGTCTGGGGATTGTCGCGCACCACCAGGGCGATGAAGGGATTGTCGCCTAGCGGGTCGTCGCTGCCGAGGCCTTCGTTGAACTGCCTGGTCTGGTCCACCTCGAGGATAAAGGCCGGGGTCGAGAACACGTCGGCCGGCAGGTGGGTGGCGTCCGTGTTGCGCATGATCATGCTGGCAAACGAGTTTTGCTCAAGCTGGGTGAGGAAATTTAGGCCGGCCGTGCGCGTCAGATAGTAGAAGCGGTCGCCGTTCTGCAGTGCCTCGAGCTGGGTCTCAAACACGAAGTTGAAGGTCGAGCCGAGCAGTCCGCCGAACGGCATCTGCTTCTCGGCAAGCCCGCCGATCCAGAAGTCGATGGCATCAACGCCAGACGTAGTCACGCCGTTGGCGAGGTTGGCCCATGCTCCCGTGCTGTTCAGGAAGTCGAGGCGATCGGCGGGGGCTCCCGCACCGCCGAACACCAGCAGCTCGGCTGCCGCGCGCTTCTCGGCCGCGGTCCCGGCATCCAGGATGCTCTGGTGGGTGCCGTAAGCGGCAATGAAATTGACCACCGAGAGCGGGTTCTTCGCGTTGATGGCGAAGTCGACCCAGCTGGTATAGGGCTTGAGCTGGCTGTCGCCGGTGCCGTTGTAGAACTCGCGCCGCGCCGCGTTCAGTGTCGGCACGCCCGTGTCGCGGCCGCGGGCCAGGTTGACGGTGGCCAGGTCGAGCGGAAGGCCGAGCAGGTTGTTGCGCAGCGCTTCCGTAACGAACTCATCGATCTCGTTGCCGACTTGGCGCGTCATGCCGCGGACGATGGCGCCGGCTGCTTCCTCTGGCGTCAGGCCGCTGTCCGTGAATTCGAGCGGATTGAGAAAGCCCGCGATCAGGCCGATGTGGTCGGCGTTGAAGTCGGCATCATAGCGATCGATCGTCTCGGTCAGCATGGAGTGGCCGAAGCGGTAGACCGTATGCGCGAACTCCGCGACGATGGACGGATCGATGGTCGTGTCGTAGGCGATGAAGATGTCGACGTTGGGCTGGACTTTGCGCGCGAACTCCTCGAACACGAGGTGCTGGTACTGCATCTCGGTGCCGAACTTGGCAGCCTGGAATAGGCGCTCGCCGTCCCACACCAGCGCATCGATCTCGGCTTGATTGGCCGGCAGCGCAGCGACATCGACGCTCAGCCATTCGTTGAGGAACACCAGATCGTTCGACGCGAGAACGACCTCCTTGGTGTGGTCGACCAGGCGGTTGTGCTCCGAATGGAACACATGGTGGACGGCGGTGAGGCCGATGTTCTCGTTGGCGCGGCCGTCGCCGGCGATGAAGTGGGCATTCAGCAACTCGTCGTCATAGGTGCCCGACACATTGTCGTCGACGCCCGCAACCGTGTCAGCGTCCGCGGTCAGCGGTGCGCCGGTCTGCGAGTTAACGGGATTGGCGCTGTGGGCAATGTCGGCGAGGAACATGTGGCCGGAGCGGAAGGCCTGCGACGCATCAACCGGGGCAAGCGGGTTGCCTTCGACGAGGCCTGCCGGTGTCACGAGCTGTGGGAAACCGTTGATCCCCGGAATGAAGTTGCCGTACTGGTCGGTCGCCAGCAGGGGCAGATCGAGCGCGTCCATGTCGTCGAGTTGAATGCCGAGCAAGGTTGCCGCCTGGGCCTTCACCTCGCCCCAGTTGGCCATGCCGCCGTCGGCGCCTTCGATCAGCTTGCCGGTGGCAACTGGATCTCCTGCAGCATTGAACTCATACGCGCGCAGGAAAACCTGATGCGACGGATGGGAAGTATAGGTCTGGTTCTGGTCAACGAACGGCGAGGTGTCGTTGGTCGGCAGCTGGACGTCGTCTGCAGTTCCGAGCAAGCCATCGGCGCCGGCATCCACGGACGCACGCGTCAACACCATGAAGTTGAGCTGCGGCGTCGCAGGATTGTACAGCGGGTCACCCGGCTGCAGCGGGATGAAGACCGTGCCGCTGCCGCCCTTGTTGACGAGGTCGAGGCCGTGATCGAAGAACTGACCGAACAGCGTCATCCACGAGTTGAAGGGCGCCGAGAGACCCTCGTCGGGCGTGACGTTGGGGATGAAGAACACTTCCGTGTCGTCGGCGGTGCCGAAGATGCCATCGAGGCCCGGGCTCAAGACGGCGACTGCGCCACCATTGGCCGCCACGGCAGCCGGATTGTTGGCAGTCTGATCGACGATCAGGTTGGAGATGATGCGCGGATCGGCGTCGGCGACGTTGCCGACATTGCCGTAGTTGGTGTTGGTGATCAGGCCGCCAGGCGCGTTACCGTTGATATCGAAGGTGTCGCCGTCCGCATCATTGAGGTACACGGGATCGACCAGGTGCGGGAATTGCTGGCCGGCCGCGCCGAAATACTCCTGTCCGGGCACCAGGTTGTTGAGCGATCCGTCGACCGTGCGCAGCCCCCACGGCACCGTGGAGTTGGGCAGCAGGCCGAGCAGGATCTGCCGGCTTTCCTCGATCGTGGTCGCGCCGGTGGTCGCGTCCGCGTGGGCTTCCGCGATCTTGATCTGCGTCAGAATGAATTCGAGATCGGACTTAAGATATGCAACCATTGACCCCTCCCTGCCTAAGCGATGGCGTCGGCATCGATTCCCCGAAATCGGATTATTGGGACATCGTGAACGAGCGCAGGTCCGACGCCAATTCGACCGAAGCCCGGCCAACCGGACGATTGTCGGACCGAGCTTTCAGACTTTGGTGCTCAGACCAGCGCGAAAACTGCGATATGGCGCAGGTTTCTTGGCGTGGCCGACGCGCACGCCTGACTGCAAATAGCGTTAATTTTGCGGGGCCCGACGCTCCGACGTCGGGAAAACTGCGCCGGCAGCTGCCGGCGGGCCCGAACGAGCGTCCTAGGCCTTACCTCCGATGCGACGCGCGCGTGCTCAGGCTAGATTGAGCTCTCTTGTGGCAGACGTCGAGCTCAGCGAGCCCAGATACCTGCTGCTGGAGACCCCTGGCGGACTTGGCTCCGCCAGGGTGTAAGCTGTATCGGCGCAGCGAGCGCGCAGCCACGATTGGTGTCGATCGGCTGTGCAGCACTGCGCAAGCGCTCAACGCAACTCTGGCAGAAATTGGCCCGCTCGGGGCTGGGCTCCGTGGCGGTCGCGGCTGGCGCCCAAGCAAGGCCATCGGAAGCACCGCCTCGCGCGCAGGAAATGGCTTGCTGGCTTTTCGGCGCGCGCGCACTATGCCGGCCAAATCGAACGCAGGCCCTTGCATGCACGCGAGCATCACGCACCCGACTCCGATCGGCAGGCGCGCACCGTCTTTGTTGCGCTGGCGTGACCAGCGCGGCTTCACGCTGCTCGAGCTGCTGGTAGTGCTCGGTATTCTGGCGTTGCTCGCAACCTTCGCTGCGCCGCAGGTGTTGCGCTATTTGGGACGCGCCAAGAGTGAGACCGCCAAGCTGCAGATCAACGCCCTCGCGAGCGCGGTGGAGCTTTATGCCCTCGACAACGGAGGATACCCGCCGCAGCAAGTCGGCCTGCAGGGGCTGATGCGCGCGCCGCCCAGTACCGCACGCTGGAGCGGACCGTATCTGAAAAAGGCCGAGGGCTTGGTTGATCCGTGGGGACGCCCCTATCAGTATCGCAATCCCGGGCGCAACGGCACCTTTGAGATCTTCACGCTCGGCCGCGATAACGCGCCGGGCGGCACCGGTGAAGACCAGGACATCGTCAACTGATCAGAGCCCGTTCTTGAGGCGCAGCTCGATCAGGATGGTGCGCGTCGTCTTTCCGCTGGTGATGGCCAGCTCCACCGCATCCGGCAGGGCATCGCGGCGCGTCCACGCCGTCTGCCATGATGGTGTCGCGGTGCGCAGATCCTTGCGTCCGAAGTAGCGGAAGCTCGCGCTTGTAATGCCTTGATACAGGACATGCTGCTCGGCCGGCATCGCGTCGGTGTCGCGACCGCGCTTCAGTACGAAGGGCGCGACGGTGACGGTCAGGGCATGGCCGGCCGATCCCTGCGGTTGCGATTCCAGCAGGAAGCGGTAGAGGCCTGCGCCCTGTGGACCGTTTGCCGAAGGAGCAACGAAGGTCAGCGTCTCGGCCGAGCCCGTGAATACGAGCTGGACCGCGCCAGCGCCGACCGGCTCGAACACCGGCATGGCCTCAGCGAGGCGGGCCTGCAGGAAACTGCGCCCGCCATCCTGCCTGGCGCGCTGATCAAGCACGGCGGTCGCGTCCCAGGTGCGATGCGCGAGGCTGAAGGTGCCCGGCAACATGGCCAGCACCAGCGCCAGGATGGTGATCGCGACCAGCATTTCGATGAGCGAGAAGCCGGCCTCGCCGCGTTTGACGCCGTGCAAGGGCTCGCGTGCGCTCATGGCCGGGCCATCAGTTTCAGGGTCGTGAGCTGCACCGATCGCGCCGGGCGCTCGGACCTGTCGCGCCAAGATACGGTTACCGTTACCCAGAAGGCCGCGAGCGGCAGGTCTGTGCTGGCCGCGCGGCGATCCTCGCGCCTCACGTCCATGGTCCAGGCGTAGCCGTCGGTCTCGCCGGAGCGCTGACCATCGGATAGCGCCTCGTCCAAGCCGGCGGCAGCCAGCCGCCCCTGTGCGACCTGGAGCGCCATGGTTTCGGATTGCGCGAGCTGTACGCCGCGCCAGCCGAGCGACAGGCCCTGGTGGATAAGCAGGTAGCAGGCGACGAAGATCACCAGCGCCACCAGCGTCTCCATCAGCGTGAAGCCGTGCTCGCCGCGAAGCCGGCGCGCCCGCCTATCGCGTCCACTGCACTTCGACATCGCCGTTCAACCAGTTGACGAATACGGTCGCCGTTCGGCTGCTCTCGCGCAGCACGATCTTGCCGCCGCTGGCGCTGCCATCGGGAAAGAAGCGCATGCGGCCTGCATTGGCGCTGACCTGCTCGGTGACGGGAAACTCAAGCGACATGCCGAAGTGGCGCGGCAGCGGCTTGCGCACCGTCTGGCCCTCGGTCCACAGCAGGCGGGAGCCGACATCTATGAGGAGGGTCTGTTCGGCGTTGCTGAGCCGTGCGGCGGAGCGCGCGTTGCGCATGCTGGAGGCGATGTCGAAGGCCGTGTTGCGCAGCTCCATGC
The DNA here is from genome assembly GCA_035762425.1 of Hyphomicrobiaceae bacterium. Lineage (GTDB taxonomy): Bacteria > Pseudomonadota > Alphaproteobacteria > Rhizobiales > Hyphomicrobiaceae > AWTP1-13. Next base: position 22,754 of record DASTOW010000073.1, read on the forward strand.
CGGCGCGGGTGCGGCCGGCCAGTGGTGCGATCACTGCCAGCACCGCGGCCAGGATGGCTAGCCCGACCAGCAGCTCGATCAGGGTGAAGCCCTGCTCCTCGCGCATCGGATTGTTGCGCTCTCCCGTCATTGCAGCGCCAGGTCGTTGACACTGACGATCGCGCCCATCACCGACAGCAGCAGACCGCCGACGACCAGGCCGATGCAAATGGTGAGAATGGGTGTCAGCAGGCTGGTGATGCGCTGCAGCTGCCGCTGCAGGGCCGCCTCGTAAATCTCGGCGATGCGCGCCAGCATGGTCTCTAGCTGGCCGGATTGCTCACCGACCGCAATC
>DASTOW010000074.1:0-22628 GCA_035762425.1 Hyphomicrobiaceae bacterium
GCGCGGCGCATCGCCGACCGCGAGGCGCGCAACTTCGATTGCAGCCGGCCGCCGCGTGCAGAAGGCGAGCGGGGTCGAAGCCCGATGTAGACAAGGGCACGTTGCACGGCGCGGCTCGCAGCGGTGCTCAGGCCCGGACGACAGCTTGGTCTTGGATTTGAGGTCGGCTCAGCGCCAAGCGAAGGCAACCTTCTCGAGGCGCTCGCCGCCGATCTTGGCGAAGGCGCTGGTGACTGGCCGGCCGCCACGCCGCCAGTAGAAGTCGCAGGCCTGCGTGTTGTCGAGCAGCGCCCACACGATCAGGCCATTCAACTTGCGCATGTCGAGCGCATGCCGGCTACCCTCGAACAGATGCTCGCCGAGACCGAGCCCCTGATGCACCGGATCGAGATACAGCTCGAAGATCTCGCCCTGGTAGGGACCGCGCTGACGCGAGGCACCGAGCGTGGCGTAGCCGGCAACGGTGCCAGCAATCTCCAGTACGAGCGCACTGTCGCTCGACTTCAGCGCGTCGCGCCACCATTCGGGCGTGCGCTGGCGGACCATGCCGTCGAGATGCAGGTGAGGGATGATGCCGCGATAGGCAAGCAGCCATGACTCCTTGAAGATGCGGGCAAGCGCTTTGGCGTCGCTCGACTTGGCGGCACGTACGCGAACTTTTGAACCGGACCCCAACATGGCTCGCCCACTATAACTGCTCAACGTGGTCTGCGCTCAAGCGAATTCTTTGTTCATGCCAGCGCATCGAACATCTGCCGGTACCCCATTGCCGCACGGTCGAACAGGATGTCACTCGGCCGTAGCTGCCGCGCCAGCGCCAGCCCTTCCAGTGAACGGCAACGCGACAGTGCGACGTAGGCTTGTCCGTGCGCAAAGGTGCCGCGCCCCAGATCGATGTACACCTTGTCCAGCGTGAGACCCTGGCTTTTATGAATGGTCAACGCCCATGCCAGTCGCAGCGGGAACTGGCGGAACGTGCCGGCAACCGTTTCGACGATTTTTTCTTCCACCTTGTCATAGGCATAGCGCCGGCTCTCCCAGGAAACCTGCTCCACCTCGTGCTCCTCGCCGTCGACCTCCACCCACACGCGCTTGTCCTCCAGGCGCGCGACGCGCGCGATGGTGCCGTTTACCCAGCGTTTGTCGGGGTCGTTGCGCAGGAGCATGACTTTTGCGCCGGGCTTGAGCAGAAGCGTTGCTTCGGTCGGGTGCGCCGTCTGGCTGAATTCGCCGGTCACGCCGGCCTCGTACTCATGGCCGGCGCCGGGCAGTGCATCGAGGTAGGCCTTGTTGATGCGGCCCGCTGCGGCGTTGGTCGGCGTGAGAATAACGAAAGGTTCACCATCCGATAGAGTACGTATGGGGTGCACGCGCTCGTTCAGCACGGCGAGATCGTCCTCGTCGGCGTCGCCCTCGCGTACGCGGTTAAGAACCGTGAGCAGCGCCTCATCCTTTTGGCGGAAGACATGTTCGAGCTCGATCAGCGCGGTGCCCGGCGGCTCGCGCAGGGAGGCGATAGAGAAGAAGAACGGACCACCGTAGGATGATTCCAAATGCTCGGCCACCTCGCCGTCATTGACCACCGGCGGCAACTGATGCAAGTCGCCGAACAGGGCAAGGCGCACGCCGCCAAACGGCTCGCGCGGACGGCCGCGGTTGACGCGCAGCGACTGATCGATGGCCCACATCAGATCGGAGCGCACCATCGACACCTCGTCGATGACCAGGAACTTGAGGCGTCGCATCAGCCCGCCGTTGCGGCTGCGGCGAATATCGTCGGGGCGCACCAGGCGCGGCGGCAGACCGAAGAACGAGTGGATGGTCTGGCCGCCGACGTTGACGGCGGCGAGCCCGGTTGGTGCCAGCACGACCATCTCGGCTGCCAGCATCTCCTTGAGGCAGCGCAGGAGCGTCGACTTGCCGGTACCGGCCCGGCCGGTGATGAACAGATGGCCGTCGCCCTGGCGCAGGTGCTCGTAGGCGGCCTGATACTCGCCCGTGGGCTCGATGCCCGACGGCCAGTCTGCGGTGCGCTCGGCAAGTGCGATCGAGGAAGAGAGAGGCAAAAGCGTGGTCCGGTGTTGGCGCGAAGATGGTCTCGCCACTATATGTGACTCGCGCGCCATCCTGTCATCCCGGCCGAGCATTGCCCAGAGCGTGACCCAGGTGTTGCGCGGTTGCGTGCGATAGCTCGATTCCGAAGATGGCTGGCACGAATTCCGGGATGAGGAGACCTACAGGCCTCGTCCGCCCGCAACGTCGAGCAGCAGGCCGGTGGTGTAGGAGGCGTGCGGCGAGCACAACCACAGCACGGCTTGCGCCACTTCCTCGGCCGAGCCACCCCGCTGCATGGGCACCAGGGACTTCATGCGATCGACGCGGTCGGGGTCACCGACGCTGGCGTGAATTTCGGTGTAGATGAGGCCGGGCCGCACGGCATTGACGCGGATGCCTTCGCTCGCCACTTCCTTGGCCAGTCCGACCGTGAGGGTGTCGACGGCGCCCTTGGAGGCGGCGTAGTCGGTCGCTTCGTTGGAGCCGCCGAGCTTGGCGGCGATCGACGACATGTTGACGATGCTGCCGCCCTTGCCGCCGAATCGGGTCGACATGCGCCGTACGGCCTCCTGCGCAGCGAGGAACGCGCCGACGGTGTTGACGGCCACCACACGCTGCAGGCGCTCGGCGGCAATGTCGACCAGCTTGGAGCCGGGCCCGAGGAACACGCCGGCGTTGTTAAAGAAGGCGTCGACCCGGCCGAGCTGATCATCCGCGGTCTTGAAGAAGCGAACAATGTCGCCGTGGCTACCAGTGTCGGCCTGCACGGCGAGCGCTTTGCGGCCAACCTTGCGTATGTTGGCGCACACAGCGTCGGCGGCCGCCTTGTTCGCCACGTAGCTGATGCCGACGTCGTAGCCCCGTTGGGCCGCCAGCAGCGCCGTTGCCGCACCAATGCCGCGGCTGCCGCCCGTGATGAGCATGATTGGGGCCATGACGCGTGTTCCCTCGATTTGCCTGCCGTGTGCTTGGGTCCGTCATAGCGCGCATGCGCTGGCGGCGCCACCGGTGCAGCCTGCAGGTGCGCTTTGCCCATCGGCAAGGGAGCAAGGCCGTTACGCGGTGTCATGCCCGAATCGGCGCAGCCGATGCGCGACCCAGCCGAGCCTAGATCCCGGTCTGAGCTGCGCTCAAGCCGGCACGACCGTGGCATTGACTGGCAAGAAATTCACCTTTGTCGGAAAGAATGTGCGGCGCATGTTGTCCCCCGTGCCCGAGCGCGCGCATACGCCCCCCCATCTTCTTCACTCGAGGGGGCGTCGCCTTCGAGAGGCGTCGCACGGCGAGAGCGGGCTCGAGGCCGCCGGTCAGCGTGGGGTGGGGGCAAGGACGCCGGCGAGGAAGCGGGTGAGGTCGTCGGTCATGTGGTGCACGTGTTCGGGGGGCTTGGTCCACGCGCGGATCTTTTGCTGCACGGGATGATCGTAGTTGGCCGCCGAGTGGACCAGCACGGTGGTCATGCCAAGCGCATGCGGCGCCTCCAGGTTGTGCGGCATGTCCTCGAACATGGCGGAGGCGGCGGCATCGACGCCGTGTGCGGCGAGAAAGCGATGATAGCAGGCCGCATCCGGTTTGGGCACGAACTCGGAGGCGACGATGTCGTAAATGTCCTCGAAGTGGTGCAATACGCCGAGCTTGCCGGCGACGTTCTCGGCATGGCGGCGCGAGCCGTTGGTGAAGATCAGCTTGCGGCCGGGCAGGCGCTCGATGGCGGCGGATAACTCGGGGGCCTCGGGCATGCAGGCGAGGTCGATGTCGTGCACGTAGTCAAGAAACGGCTTGGGGTCCATGCGATGCACCTGCATCAGGCCGGACAGCGTGGTGCCGAACTGGCGGTAGTAGGTCTTTTGCAGATGCCGCGCATATTCGTAGGGCACGCCGAGATAGCGGGCGATGAACTCGCCCATGCGCCGGTCCACCTGGGCGAACAGGTTGCACTCGGCGGGATAGAGCGTGTTGTCGAGGTCGAAGACCCAAACCTGCGTGCGCTCGAAGGTGCGCTGGGTGTGCGTTGGGGGGGCTGACACACCGGTTGGAGCAAGGGCCTGCCCCTCACCCCGACCCTCCCTGCGCAAGCGGGAAGAAGCACACTGTTCGTCGCGTTGCTGCATCAGCCCTTCTTCTTCACCTTGCGGCCGACCAGGGTGCCGACGCCGTGCTCGGTGAACAGCTCCAGCAGCACGCAGTGCGGCACACGCCCGTCGAGGATGGTGACCGCCTCGACGCCGGCCTCCACCACCTCGATGCAGCCTTCCACCTTCGGGATCATACCGCCGGAGATGACGCCGTCGCGGATCAGCTTGCGCGCCTCCTCGATAGACAGCTGCTCGATCAGGGTCTCGCTCTTGTCGAGCACGCCGGAGACGTCGGTCAGCAGCAGCAGGCGCTTGGCCTTCATGCGGGCGGCCAGCGCACTCGCAAACGTGTCGGCGTTGATGTTGAGCGTCTCGCCCTCGCGGCTGATGCCGACCGGGGCGATGACGGGAATTAGGTCCGACTTGCAGATCACCTCGACGATGTGCGGGTTGACCTCGGCCGGGTCACCGACGTAACCGATGTCGACCGCCTGCATGAGGTTGGACTGTGGGTCGGGGATCTCGGTGATCTTACGGGCGATCATCAGGTTGGCGTCTTTGCCGGAGATGCCGACGGCCTTGCCGCCCTGCCGGTTGATGGCGGTGACGATGTCCTTGTTGATGAGCCCGGCCAGCACCATCTCGACCACTTCCACGGTCGGCTTGTCGGTGACCCTCAGGCCATGCACGAACTCGCTCTTGAGCTGCAAGCGCTTTAGCATGCCGGCGATCTGGGGGCCGCCACCGTGTACGACGATCGGATTCACGCCCGACTGCTTGAGCAGCACGATGTCCTGCGCGAAGGCGGCCGCGAGGGCGGCATCGCCCATGGCATGGCCGCCGAACTTGACCACGACGGTCTGCTGGTCGTAGCGCTGCATGTGCGGCAGCGCCTCAGCCAGAATGCGCGCCTGCTCCAGGGCCGTCACCGGCCCAGGGGAGCCCTTTTGCGACTGCTTGGCCATAGCCCGGATGGTGCCCCCGTAGGCAACGAACACGACGTTCCAGCGGGGATCGGCCCCGCGCGGGAGCACTTATAGCGGCCCCCCCGCCCGCCTCAACGGAATTTGCTCACATTCCTGGCGTAGAGCGGATGGAACCGGCTGATGCAACGTGTGTTTGGCCTGCGTCAGGACTGCACAGGTTCCTGCCGCTCGCCGCGTGCCATTGCCGGAAGTATCGGGTAGAATTCAGGCACTTGCGCGAGGCTCGGCCGGCAGGTCGGACAGGCGGGTGCCTAGGCGGTGCAACGGCGGTGTGCACCGCGTCATGGGGGTAGTTGATGCCGCAATCCATTGCGGACAACTTCAAATCCATCCCAATGTCGTCCAACCTCGGCGAAAGCCTGGAGCGGGCGCACAAATTTGCGCGTGAGCAGACGCACCGCACCGTCACGCTCGAACACCTGCTGCTGGCGCTCACCGAAGACCAGGAAGCTGGCCTCATCCTGCAGGCGGCCAACGTTGACCTGGGTCGGCTGCGGGTGGACGTGTCGGGCTATCTCGGCCGGCTCCTGGAGGATATGCGGGCAGAGCCCGGCACGGAGCCGCGCCCCGATCCGGAGTTGTTGCGCGTGCTGCAGGCGGCCGCCTCGGCAGCCCAGCAGTCCAAGCGCCGACAAATCGATGGGGCCATCGTGCTGGCGGCGGTGGTCGGCGACGGCAAGAGCGCCGCGGCCGGCACCTTGAAGTCGCACGGAATGACTTTCGAGGAGGCCATCCGGGCCTTGCAGAGGGCCAACACGCAGGCGCGCCTCAAGGCGCCGTCCAAGCCTGCCACAGCTGCCCAGGGGCCCGAGCCGGCAGCCACGATCATGCCGGAGCCCGTGCAACCGGCTGCCGCGATCGAGGTGCCAGGCATGGCCGTCGAAGCGGGGTCTCTGGCCGCGCGTCTCGCCAGCCATTCCGACACCGCCGAACACATTCTGGCGGCAGCCCGCGCGCGCATCCAACAGCGGGCGGCAGCCGCCGCGGCCCAACTCAAAGCCGGCGGTGATGCGACGCCGACGCCGGCTGCAACCCGCGAGCCGCAGGCGAAAGCCACTAGCCCTGCGGCCGCAGTGGCGGACAAGCCGGCTGCCCCCCCCGAGCCCCCGGCTGAGAAGCCCACCAACGCGTTCCAGGACCTGTTGGCTGCCTCCACGTCGACCCCGACCAAGGCGGAGCCGGCCCCTAGTCCGCGCCCGTCCCCGCCGGAGGCCGCGGCACCGGAACAGGCTGCCCGCCCTGCGCAGCCGGAGTGGGCTCCGCCCTTGGACATGCGCCCGCAAGGCGCGCCGCGCGCTCCTCAGCAGGCCCCTACGACTGGGCGTCCGCCTGCTGCCCGGGCGGCGCGGCCGGACGAGGCCACGCGCCAGCCGCAACCCGCTCAGCGTGGCGCCCGGCCCGGGCCTGCACCGGGAGGGGCGCCCGGCGTTCCAGCTCGGCTGCCCGCGCGCCCCGGCATGAACGGCAGCATGCCCTCCGGACCGATGGTGGCGGGACCAGGGCAAGCGCCGCGCCCCGGACCGCCGCGCGGCGCGCAGGGCGATCGCGGCCCGCTGGTGGAGAGCGTGCCGCGACGTATGCGCGTCGACGTCACCTCCAAGGCAGAGGTGCGCATCTCGCGCGACCGCATCGAATCGCTGGTGGTCGCCCTCAACGGCGCCAGCGTGCCGCATCGGCCCGACCAGATTGCCGCCCGCGCCCTGTCGGTACGGCTGAAGGCACCGAACGGCGGCTTCTTAATCGAATCGGTATCCCCCGAGACCCAATGGGTGGAGGGCGGGGCCGGGTTCGTGCACGACGAGTACGCTGTCTGGCGCTGGACCGTGACGCCGCAGCGTAGCGGCCGCGGCCGCTTGCTGCTGATGGTGTCGGCCCGCACCGTCGGACAGGATGGCTTGGCCGCGGAAACAGCGCCGCCGGACCGAGTGATCGATGTGCGGGTCACGCCGAACCGATCACGCCGGCTGAAACGCCTGATGGGTTGGATGGTGGCGCTGGCGATCGGCGCGATCCTGGGCAAGCTCAGCGGTCATTTCTGGGATGTCGCGGCAGCGCTGCTGCACAAATTGCTGTCGAACTAGCCCGCCCGACGCGCCTCACATCGATCGCATGGCGCCATGCGCGGCGGCCAGCATGGCGATCTCGGCGCGCAACTCGGCAGTGCCGCCGCCGGTTTGCGATGAGGTGGCAATGAGGCTCGCATTTGCCGCCGCATGCTTCTCCAGCACCGCGTCGGTGGCCGCAAAAACAGCATCGACCTGGCGCGGCTTCAATTTGTCGATCTTGGTCAGCACGACCTGGTAGGACACCGCTGCCTCATCGAGCAGCGCCATGATCGGCTCGTCCGCGCCTTTGATGCCATGGCGAGCATCGATCAGCAGGAACACGCGCACCAGGTTGGGCCGGCCGCGCAGGTAATCCCGCACCAGCCTTGTCCACGCATCGACTTTGTCCTTGGGTGCCTTGGCGAAGCCGTAGCCCGGCATGTCGACCAGGAACAGCGCCGCATGCGGCACCGCGAAAAAGTTCAGCTCCTGCGTACGGCCCGGCGTGTTGGAGGTGCGGGCAAGCCCATGCTGTCCGACCAAAGCGTTAATGAGGCTCGATTTGCCGACGTTGGAGCGGCCGGCGAAGGCCATCTCCGGGCGGTCGGTGTCGGGCAGGAATTCCAGGCTGGGCACGCTCTTCACGAAGCGCCACGGCCGCGCAAACATCGCCTCGCCGGCGGCGATCTCATCCGGCGTGAACGTCGCGAGCCCCATGGCGTGCGCCAGCCTCCGCGCTCAGCCCGGCTAGGAGCCCGCCTTCCCGCGCAGGATCTCGCGCGCCTGATCGATCCTGGACGGGATGGCGTGATCCGATCCGTTGAGGCGGGAGGCTTCGCCGTCCCGGAGCGCCACGTTGATCTCGAACTCGGTGGCATCGGACTCAAGACCCAGCACCTTGAGGGCCTGCTCGCGCGTCATGGGCGGCAACGGCTGGGCCGGCTCGGTGCGCGGCGCCTCGGCCCGCGCACCAGCGTCGTCGTTGGCGGCAACCGGCTTGGGCGCGGGCGCAGGCTTGGCCGGGCGCTTCTTCAGCGTCTCGCGCAGCGAGCTGGCGCCGGCGGCCGATGCCGCGCCAACCCTGCTCTTCAGGTCCTTGACGTCGACATTGCGCACCGCTGCCAGGCGGCCCTTCCACTTGTCGACACCGAGATTCTTCCAAAGGTGAACTTCGGTGTCGTTCTTGCGCATGATCCAGTACTGCTGCAGCAGCGACAGCACGTTGTTCCACGCCCAGTAGATCACGAGGCCGGCCGGGAATGATGCCAGCAGGAACGTGAACATCACCGGCATCCAGTTGAAGATCCGCTGCTGCACCGGATCGGGCTGCTGCGGGTTCAACTGCATCTGCACCCACATGGTCGCGCCCATGATCAGCGGCCAGACGCCGACGTGCAGGAACTCGGGCACGGTGTAGGGCAGCAGCCCGAACAGGTTGAACAGGGAAGTCGGATCGGGCGCGGACAGATCCTTGATCCAGCCGAAGAACGGCGCGTGGCGCATGTCGATGGTGACGAACAGCACCTTGTAGAGCGCGAAGAACACCGGGATCTGCAGCACGATCGGCAGACAGCCCGCCATCGGGTTGATCTTCTCGTTCTTGTAGAGAGCCATCAGCTCCTGCTGCTGGCGAACACGATCCTCCTTGAAGCGATCGCGGATCTTCTCCATCTCCGGCTGCAGCTTCTTCATCTTGGCCATCGATTCGTAGCTCTTGTTGGCCAGCGGGAAGAACGCGGCCTTGACGAGCACGGTGGTGGCGAGAATGGCGAGGCCGTAGTTGCCGAACACCTGGCCCAGGTAGTGCAGCAACTTGAACAGCGGCTTGGTGATGAACCAGAACCAGCCCCAATCGATGAGCAGGTCGAAGTTCTTGGCCTGCAGCTTCTCCTGATAGTTCTGCAGCAGGGACACCTGCTTGGCGCCGGCGAACAGCTTGTTGGTCGCCGCGCGCTTCTCGCCGGGCGGCACGGCGAAGGTGCCGAGCGCATAGCCAGCCTCAAAGCGATCCTTCTCGACGCCGCCCGAGCCCTTTGCGCCGCGCAAGGCAGCCTCGTAGGGCGTTTTCTGATCGGGGATCAGTGCTGACGCCCAATACTTGTCGGTCATGCCGAGCCAGCCGCCGGTCTCCTTGAAGGACTTGGAGGCACCATCCTTGATGGCATCGGTGAAGGTGATTTCCTTGAGCCCGGCGTCGCCGAGCACGCCGATCAGGCCTTCGTGCAGGATCCAATAGCCCTGCACCTTGGGCATGCCGTGCCGCGATATCAGCGCATAGGGATAGAGGGAGAGCTCGGTCCGGCCCTTGTTCTCCACCTCGTCGGTGACGGTGATCAGGTAGTCGGCATCGATCGCGATCGTGCGCCGGAACAAGGCGCCCTTGCCGTTGTCCCAGACGAGCGTGACGGGGCTGTCCGGTGTTAACGTGCTGCCCTTCTCGAGCGTCCACAGCGTGTCGCTATTGGGTACCGGCAGGGCGTCGCCTGAGGCTGATACCCAGCCATACTCCGCGTAGTAGGGCTCGGGCGATCCGGACGGCGAGAACAGAACGACGTTCGGGCTGTTGGGTTCGACCGTCTCGTGATACTTGACGAGCACCAGATCGTCGATACGGCCGCCCTTCAAGGCAATCGAACCGCGCAGGCTAGGCGTGCTGATCTGCACGCGTGGATTGCCCTGCAGCGTTGCCGCGCGGGATGCGGCAGGCGTCGCGATCGACGACGGCAGGGCGCCACTGCCCTTGGGCAGGGTCTCGGAACCGATCTTGGCAGCGCCGCCGGGCTGAGTGGTCTGCGTCTGCGTCTGCGTCTGCTCCTGCTGCACCCGCGCGCGACGTTCCTGCTCTTCCTTCAGCTTCGGCCCGGCAAACATCAGCTGCCAGGCCAGTAGCACGGACACCGACAGCACGATGGCAAGGAGGAGGTTTTTCTGGTTGTCCTGATCCTGCATGGGCGTTCCGAGCTGCTGTCGGCCGAGTTGGGGTGGCCGGTTACCCCTTCGCTTTGCTCAATTGCGTCGCGGTCGCGGGGGCCGATGCACGCGCTGCAGCGCTGTCGTTAGGTCGGTCACTAGCGCCGCATACGCCGATGTCAGCGCCGGGCGGCGGGCAATGAGAACATAGTCGAAGTCGCTCCTGGCGTGGGCCACTTGCACATCCCTCACCGCGGCCTTGAGGCGGCGCCGGATGCGATTGCGCTCGACCGCCTTGCCGATCTGCTTGGTGACGGTGAAGCCGAAGCGCGGCTGCGCCCGTACATCGGCCGTCTCATCATCGCGCTGCTTGGCCTCGAGCACGAATGCCGACGTTGCCCAGCGCGCGCCCTTGCGAATGCGCAGGAACTGCGCCCGCCGCTTCAGCGTGACGAGCCGCGGCGCCGACCGATCTGCTGCCAGCGCCGTTCTGGTCATGTGCGACCGCCGTGTGCAGGCGTCCGTTCACGCCGACAGCCGCTTGCGGCCCTTGGCGCGCCGACGCGCCACCACCCTGCGGCCGCCGGTCGTTTCCATGCGCTTGCGAAAGCCGTGCCGGCGCTTGCGCACGAGTTTGCTCGGCTGGTAGGTCCGTTTCACGTTCGCTCTCCTCGGCCGGCGTACCCTGCAGCGCCGTCTGAACAAGCCTACGCGGGAGCGTTGCGCCTCACGCGCAAAGCCCGCCACGAGCTGATCGGAAGTTGCGCGCTTATAGGGTCGCGCTAGGCCCAAGTCAATGCGAGCGAATCGGCGATGAAGGATGCTGGTCTGTCGATCGTCCAAACCGCGAACGAGGCCGCCGCAGCCCGCTGCCGCCGCTTCACCTCAACCTACAATATCCCTGAGATTCATCGGCTTGTCGCGCTAGGCTTGGCCGTCTGCGTGCCGGCCACCCCTCGCATGGTTAAGGTCGCGGCCCGTGCGCCTGGCCCTTCGGGCAGGACCAAAGCTCGCCGGCCCGCCCGCTTCGACCGACTGAACGCTTCTCTCTGCTTGGCATTTCGCCATACAGTTCGGGCTGCCGCCCATCAGAACCACTCATCGGGAGACAGTAATGGCAAACGAAGCTGCCAAGGTGCCGCCGTGCGTGCAGGTCGAGCAGAACGGCGCCTGCGCCGTGAAGATGCTCGGCGCTGCAATGAGCGTCGACGGCAAGACGGTGAGGGTCGACATCTACGACCGGCGGGGTCAAGTTTTTCCCATCGCCATGTCCGAGCGCGACTTGTGCGAACTCTTGCAGGTCGTTGGCTACATGTCCCAGGAGATGGCGGCCAAGCAGGAGGAACTGGGCACCAGGCCCGATGTCCACTACTTGCGCGGCCAGAACGACCAACCCCTGCCGCCGTTGCGCGTGCGGCTCGGCTGGTCGCCGATCGATCAGTCGGCAACCATCGTCGTGGGCAACGCCGGCCTGCAGTTCCCCATGGATGCGGAGACGGCAAGGGCGATCGGTCAGGCCTTGGTCGATCAAGCTGGACCCTATGTGTCCGGCAATGCGGGGCGCGGCGGCGCCTGAAGGCCCAATACGGGCGCCTGTAGGCGCCCGAGCCGAAAGCCGGCTGGGCGCCGCCGAATCGCGACATAATCAGGCCTCGGGCGGCGCCTCACTGGGTCTGGCTTCGGCTCACGTTTGCTTTACATGGCGTATACAGTCGACGGTGAAAGCTTATCTTACCAGCAACCGTGAACGTCTTCACGGTTTGCAGCATGGCCCCGAACCTCGGTCTTCCGCAAAGGGACGGTCGGTGGCATGAGGCAGCGGCGAAGGCCCGGGCGGCACGTACGCAGCCGCATCGGTTTGGCCGTTCACAGCGCAGGCGGACCAGCAATGATGCCATCGATTTGGCCCCGCGCGCCTCTCAGTCGATGGGCACCTGTGCTGGCGATAGCCATGGCCATGCTGGTCGTGTTCGCCATGGGCTGGCACCGTGCCATCACGCTCGAGAACGTCGTCACCTGGCGAGACCACTTTCACCTGGTGTTGAATGCGCATCCCGTTCTGTCCCTACTGCTGTACGTCCTCGTCTATGTGGCGATGGTCACCCTGTCGCTGCCCGGCGGCCTGGTGCTGACGCTTGCCGGCGGCCTGCTGTTTGGCACCGTCGTGGGTGGCATTGCCGCCATCGTCGGGGCGACCATCGGTGCAACGTTGGTATTTCTCATTGCGCGGGCCGCCATCGCCGACACCAAGCTCGGCGACCTCGCCGGGCGCATCGGCTGGTTGCCTGGCATCATGAGCCCGCGCGACAAGCTGCGCAGGCTCGATGCCTTGTTCGAGCAGATGAAGGCAGGTTTCCAGACCAATGCCATGAGCTATCTGCTATTTCTGAGGTTCGTGCCGGCCTTTCCGTTCTGGGCCGTCAATCTCGTGGCCGCGATCCTCGACGTGCCGCTAAAGACTTACGTGGTTGGCACGTTTTTCGGTATCATTCCTGCCACTATGGCCTTTGCCTCCCTCGGGGCCGGCCTCGACAGCGTCATTGCGGCAGCGCAAGTCCAGCATGCCAAGTGCGTTGCCGCGCATGGTGCGGGAGCCTGTGTATTCTCGCTCAAGGCGAGTTCCCTCGTGACGCGGGAGCTCATTGTGGCGTTCGTGCTGCTCGGTGTCGCAGCGCTCCTGCCGATTGCCTACAAGAGATGGAGAAACATGCATGGCGCAGCCAAATGAACGGGGCGTCGGCCTGATGCGGGCCGATGTCGGCGGCCTGATGGGGCGCGGCGCCGGCAAGGGCGACAGCCTGCCAGCCACTTCGGCTGGCTCGGCCACCCAGGAGCTGCGGGCGGACCTGTGCGTGATCGGCGCCGGATCGGGCGGCCTGTCGGTGGCGGCAGCGGCCGCGCAGCTGGGCGTCAGCGTCGTCCTGATCGAGAAGCATCGCATGGGCGGCGACTGCCTGAACTACGGCTGCGTGCCGTCCAAGGCCCTGCTTGCGGCCGCGCGTCGGGCCCAGGAGATGCGCTCCTGCGCGCCGTTCGGCCTGGTGCCGACCAACCCGTCGATTGGCTATCGTGCCGTGCACGACCACGTGCACGGCGTCATCGCCTCCATCGCGCCCAACGACTCCGTCGAGCGCTTCACGGGCCTCGGCGTCAAGGTCATCAAGGCCACCGCCCAGTTCATCAGCCGCGATACGGTGGTGGCCGGCGACACGCGCGTGAAGGCGCGCCGGTTCGTCATCGCCACGGGCTCGTCTCCCGCCATTCCACCCATTGCCGGTCTGGAGACCGTGACGCACTTCACCAACGAGACCATCTTCGACAACCGCGACAAGCTCGACCATCTGATCGTCATCGGCGGCGGCCCGATCGGCCTGGAGCTTGCCCAGGCGCACTTGCGGCTCGGCAGCCGCGTCACGGTCATCGAGGAGCTGAAGGCGCTCGGCAAGGACGAGCCCGAGATATCCGAAGTGGTCCTGAAGCGTCTGCGCGCAGAGGGCATGGAGATCCGCGAGGGCGCGCTGGTCGAGCGCGTCAGCGGCGGCATGCACCTGGTGGATGTGCACATCTCAGAGGGTGGCGTGTCGAGCATCGTGCAAGGTACGCACCTGCTCGTTGCAACCGGCCGCAAGCCCAACACCGCCGGCCTCAATCTCGATGCCGCCTCCATTAAGTACGACAAGCGCGGTATCCAGGTGAACGCCGGGCTCGTCACCTCCAACTCGCGCGTGTTCGCCATCGGCGACGTCATCGGCGGGCCGCAGTTCACGCATGTGGCGAATTACCACGCCGGCATTGTCATTCGCCGGGCCCTGTTCCGCCTGCCGGCCAAGGTGAACAATGATATCATTCCATGGGTCACCTTCACCGATCCCGAACTGGCACATGTCGGCCTTACGGAGGACATCGCCAAGAAGAGATATGGCAAGGTGCGCGTCTTCCGATGGCCCTACCACGAGAACGATCGCGCCCACACCGAGCGCGCGACGGAGGGCTTCATCAAAGTTGTGACCAACGCGAAGGGTAAGATACTGGGAGCCAGCATTGTCGGCGAGCGCGCCGGCGAGCTGATCCAAATGTGGTCCTTGGCCGTATCACAGGGACTGGATATTAAGGCGATGACACAATGGATTTCGCCATACCCGACATTTTCCGAGATCAACAGGCGGGTGGCCTATGGGTACTATGCGACCGCGGCGGCCAGTCCGTTCGTTCGGCGGTTGGTTGGATGGCTGGCGAAATTCGGATAGCGCAAGTCGAGTGGCGAGGACCGGGTGGTGCCGCGAGATATCCTCGGTAACGCCCAGGGCTGGTTCGAGCGGCTGCGCGAGCGCGTACTGGCGCTGCGCTCGCCACTAGCCGCCACGTCGGAACGGCGCGGCCTCGGCCTGTCCGCCAAGCTGCTGATGCTGACGGTGCTGTTCGTCATGCTGGCGGAAGTGCTGATCTTCGTGCCGTCGGTCGCCAACTTCCGCATCACGTGGCTCACCGATCGCCTGACGGCGGCGCAGCTCGCGTCCCTGGCGGCCGAGGCCGTGCCCGGTGGGGTGGTGCCCGACTCGCTACGCGCCGAACTGCTGCGCACCGCCCAGGTTCGTGCGGTTGCCTGGAAGCGCAACAACGAGCGTCGGCTTGTGCTGCCTTCCGATGGTTCCTCCGAGTTCGAGGAGAGCTTCGACTTTCGTGCTTCGGCCCGCGACACGGGCGCGTGGGGCGGCTTAAAATTGCGACTGCGTCTCATTCGTCAGGCGTTGAGCGTGTTCTTCGGCCGCGAGGACCGCCTGATCCGGGTGATCGGCGAGACCGGCATGGGCCCCGGAGAGTTCATCGAGGTGGTGCTGCCCGAAGCGCCGCTGCGCGCCGCCATGATCCGCTACGGCCTCAACGTGCTCGGCCTGTCGATCATCATCTCGATGATCAGCGCTGCGCTGGTCTATTTCGCGCTCAATGGGCTGCTGGTGCAGCCCATGACGCGCATCACGCGCAACATGCTGCGCTTCAGCCAGAATCCCGAGGATGCGAGCCGGATCATCGTGCCCTCCTCGCGCCACGACGAGATCGGCACGGCCGAGCGCGAGCTGGCGCACATGCAGATGGAGCTGACGCAGACCCTGCAGCAGAAGAACCGTCTGGCCGCGCTCGGGCTCGCCGTCAGCAAGATCAGTCACGACCTGCGCAACATGCTGGCCAACGCCCAGCTCATCTCGGACCGGCTCGGCGACCTGCCCGATCCGGCCGTGCAGCGTTTCGCGCCGAAGCTGATCGTATCGCTGGGCCGGGCCATCAACCTTGCCGAGAGCACGCTCAGGTTCGGACGTGCCGAGGAGGCCGCCCCGCGCCGCGAGTTGATCGCGCTGCGCGCGCTGGTGGAGGAAGTGGGCGACGGACTTGGCTTGCCGCGCGAGGGAGCCGTCGCCTGGGGCATCGATATCGATGTGGCCTTGCGCATCGATGCCGATCGCGACCAGCTGTTCCGCGTGCTCACCAACTTGTGCCGCAATGCCCTGCAGGCCATCGAGCAGCAGGACTTGATCAAAGGGCAGATTGATGTCGCCGGACGCCGCAACGGCCGGCGCGTGGTCATTCTGGTCCGCGATGATGGGCCGGGCGTGCCGGAGAAAGCGCGCATCCACCTGTTCCAGGCCTTCCAAGGCTCGGCGCGCAAGGGCGGCACCGGGCTCGGGCTGGCCGTGGCGCAGGAGCTGGTGGCGGCCCATGGCGGTACGATCCGCCTCTTGGAAATCGACCACGGGGCCGCATTCGAAATCGAGATCCCGGATCGTGCTACTTGATGTAAAGACTACCGCTGCCGGTCAGGTAGGCGAATTTCGGACGCTCAAGTTTCGCGTTGTGATGCCGAAGTTCGCTCGCGAGGCCGGTGGCCGGGGTCGGCGCATTTCGCAAGCGGGACATTTGTGCAACACGTTTACGACTTGGCGATCATCGGCGGCGGCATCAACGGCTGCGGGCTGGCGCGCGACGCAGCGGGCCGCGGTTTTTCCGTCCTCCTGTGCGAGATGGGCGACCTTGCTTCCGGTACGTCCTCGCGCTCGACCAAGCTCATCCACGGCGGCCTGCGTTACCTCGAGCACTTCGATTTCCGGCTGGTGCGCGAGGCGCTGACCGAGCGCGAGGTAATGTGGGCGATTGCCCCGCACATCGTGCGGCCGATGCGCTTTGTGTTGCCCTACCAGCAAGGGCTGCGGCCGGCCTGGATGCTACGCGTCGGACTGTTCATGTACGACCATCTGGGCGGCCGCCAGCGGCTGCCTGGTACGACGTCGCTCGACCTCGCGGCGGACGCGGCCGGCGCTGCGCTCAAGCCCGGCATCTTCAGCACCGCCTTCGAGTACTCCGATTGCTGGGTCGACGACGCCCGTCTTGTGGTCCTGAATGCGGTCGACGCCGCGCGGCGCGGGGCCGACATCCGCGTGCGCACCCGCGTGCTTGGAGCAGCGCGCACGGGTGATCACTGGAGCCTGACGGTGCAGGAAGCCGGCGCGGCGGGCACCGAAACGATGGCCACGCGCGTGCTTGTGAATGCCGCGGGACCCTGGGTGGCCAATGTTGCGGATCTGCTGGCCTCGGGCACCGGCCACAAGGTGCGCCTCGTACAGGGCTCGCACATCGTCGTGCCCAAGCTGTTTGCGCATGATCGCGCCTACCTGTTTCAGAACCCGGACGGTCGGGTGGTGTTTGCCATCCCTTACGAGCACGATTTCACGTTGATTGGCACCACCGATCGCGACTTCGTCGGCAACCCGGGTGCGGCGACCATCTCGGGCGGGGAAGTCGACTATCTGTGCGCGACGGCGAGCGCTTGCTTCGCCAGTCCGGTGCGCCGCTCGGACATCGTGTGGTCTTATTGCGGAGTGCGGCCGCTCTACGATGACGGTGCCAGCGCGGCGCAGGCTGCTTCTCGCGAGTACGTGCTCGAGATGGACGAGGCGCCGGGCCAACCGCCACTGCTGGCCATCATCGGCGGCAAGATCACGACCTACCGCCGCTTGGCCGAGGCCGTCGTGGAGCGTTTGGGCCCCCACCTGCCGGAGCGGCAGGGGCTGGCCGCAGGCTGGACCGGCCGGCAGCCTCTGCCCGGCGGCGACTTCGACGTCGGCGGCTTCGACACGTTGGCAGGCGCGCTGGCTCGTGACTACGCGTTCCTGGACGCCGGCAACGTGCGCCGCCTGGCGCACGCCTACGGCAAGGAGGCCTGGCGCGTGCTTGGCGAGGCTACCATCGCCGCCGACCTCGGCAGGTCCTTCGGTGCCTCGCTCACGGAAGCGGAGGTGCGCTACCTCATCACCCAGGAATGGGCGCGCAGCGCCGACGATGTGGCCTGGCGCCGCTCCAAGCTCGGCTTGCGCCTGACCGCGGCCGAGATGGCCGCGCTCGATGCATGGATGCGTGAGGTTATCGCAAGCCCGCAGAGCTCGCGCCCGGTTGGCTGACTGTCAGGCGGTATGGACCGGCATGACAGCCAGGGTCAGCTCGAGCCGATCTTGCCACCGCCCTGCTTGCGGATGGCGACGATGGAGGGTCGCGGCGGCATATCCGGCTTGAAGTCCGGCCACCGGGTGGCCGGGTCCTCGAAGGTCGACTCGCGTGCGAACGGCTTCCAGCTCCTCACACCGTCGGTCGCCGGGTGCTGCACCGCCAGGAACAGCGTTTCGGCGTCGGGCGTGAAACACGGACCGCACAGCTCGGCACCCACCGGGACACGGAAGAACAGCTTGGACAGGCCACGCTCACCGCCTTCGGTCGACACGGCATAGAGGCCGTCGGCCTTGCCGGTCTTGGGCCAGGCCGAGCCCTGGTCGGTGGCAACCCACAGCCGGCCCAGCGCATCGATCGTACAATTGTCGGGCGAAGCGAACCAGCCAGCGGCGCTGGTGGCAGGGTTCCACATGGCCCCGACCTCGGCGACGCGCGGGTCTCCGCACTTGATCAGCATGTCCCACGTGAAGGTCGTGGCCGCGTGGTCACCATCCGGCGCAGCCAACTCGATGATGTGGCCGAACTCGTTGTGCGGACGCGGATTTGCCTTGTCGACCTCCTCCGGACGACGTCGCTCGTTGTTGGTCAGGATGACGATCACCTTGCCCGTGCCAGGGACCGGCTGCACGTCCTCGGGCCGGTCCATGCGCGTGGCTTTGAGCGCATCGCCGGCAAGGCGCGCATCGATGAGCACTTCGGCCTGCGAGGCAAATCCGTTGGCGGGCGTGAGCGGCCCTTCGCCGAACACCAGTGGCAGCCACTGTAGGCTGCCGTCCTCGTTTAGGCGGGCTACCGACAGCGTGCCTTCGGACAGCAGGCGCATGTTGTGCGCCTTGTCGCCCGGCCGGTAGGTGTCCTTCGAAACAAAGCGGTAGACGTAGTCGAACTGCGCATCATCGCCGCTGTACACGACAACGCGGCCGTCCTTGTTGACGATCACCTCCGCGCCCTCGTGCCGGAAGCGGCCGAGCGCTGTGTGCTTGACCGGCGTGGAGGCAGGATCCATGGGATCGATCTCGACAATCCAATGAAACCGATTGCACTCGTTGGCTTCCTTATCGACGTTGAACCGCTCGTGGAACCTGCCCCAGCTGTACCAGTTGCTGGGGATGCCGTAGCGCTCGTAGCTGTTTTGCTGCGCACCGCCGATGCCCTTGGTGAGGCGCTTGCCGTCCGACGCCTTCTGGTCGGTCCAGAAGTATCCGTTGCAGTTCTCCTCGCCCGTCAGATAAGTACCCCACGGCGTCTGGCCGCCGGCGCAATTGTTGAGCGTGCCGAGCCCGCTGCGTCCGGTCGGGTCGGCCTTGGTCTTCAAGCGGTCATGTCCAGCGGCCGAACCGTCGAAGCGCATCGGCGTCTGCGCCGTGATGCGGCGGTTGTATTTGCTGTCCAACACCGGCGCCCACCTGCCGTCGCGCAGCGCGATTTCGACGATGCTGACGCCGTGTGCCGCCATCTCCACGCCGACATGCGCCTCGGTGATCTTGGCGAAGTCATCGCGATCGGGTCGCACGGTCAGGCCAGGAAACATCACCTCGGGGTTAACGTACTCATTGTTGACGCACAGCAGCCCGCGCGTGTTGCCGCCGTCGAGAGGGAAGAAGGCGATGTAGTCGTTGTTGTAACCAAAGCGCTTGCTCTGCTCCTCGGCAGTCAGCGTGGTGGGGTCGAACGGCGTCATGTTGCCGGCGAGCGGATCGCCCCAGCGGATGACGATGTCGGCGACGTAACCCTCGGCCACATGATGCGTCTCATCGACGCCGCCCTCGAGCTCGCGGAAAGCGAATGCGGCCGTGGCGGCCTTGGCAGGGCCCGATGCGCTCTCAAGAGCGGCGCTGCCGAACAGGGCCGTGGCGGCCGTCACGGCCAGGGACCCCTTGAGCATATCCCGGCGGCCATAGCGGCGGGCGATCACCGCCCCCATCGTGTCGTCGTTGGCAGGCGACAGGGGAATGTCGTCAAATGCCTGGAACGCCTCATCCTTATTTGAGAAATTGTCGTCCCCCATGGGCAGCTCCTTTGGCCGTGCAGTGTTTGCCTGACTAGCCAATCGCGGTGTAGGGCGCGTGACAGTGCCGCTCAGTCGCAGTCGCTTCGATCAACTTCCGGTCAACGGTTTGACTTTTTGTCGCAGGTGCTATTCCTGCTGGCTATGGAACAGGCAGTCGGTGCACGAGTTGAGCCGCGAGGGTCTACCCGGACAGTTGCATCGTGCAGGGCCTACGGCCAGGGATAACGGCATGTCGTGTGGCGCCCTCACGTAAAAGCGTGCGCCGCTGCGCGTATCTGCACGTGTGCGGGCGTGCCGGGAAGTGGCGGTTGCAATTTGCATCTGTCTGGAAACAATTTCGCGAACTGAGGTGGACGGGGTGGAATGGGCATGCGCGTTGTCGTCGTCGAGGATGAGGTCTTCATACGCTTGGATTTGCTGACGCATCTGCAGGCGGGCGGCCACCAGGTGGTGGGCACGGCCGACTCTGCGGCGGACGCGGTGCAGGTCGTGGAGCGGACCAAGCCCGACTTGGTACTGATGGACATGCGCCTGATCGGCGAGGGCGACGGCATTCACGCCGCCTTGGAGATCTGGAATCGGTTCACGATCCGCAGCCTGTTCGTGTCCGCCAACCTCGATGCGGGTGCCAGGGCGAGGGCAGCCTCCGCCAACCCCGTCGGATTTCTCGAAAAGCCTTTCACAAGAACCAGTCTTCTCGCCGCGGTGGCAGACGCCGCGCGCTGACTCGGCCGGGCCGGCTTTGGCTCGGCGGCGTTGATATAGAGTTGCCAAATCTTACGCATAGTTGAAGAACGGGCCGAGGCTGGCCAACGCCAGTACGGTCAGACACGCCGACGCGAACGCTGAGGACCGAGCCACACGTCGAGCCAAGGGCGTCGGTGGTCAGCCGTACGATCTGGCTGCAATGATGGTGCGCGCCGGGCGGTGCGGGGAGGCTTGCGCCAGGGCGGCTGCCCCTTCACACACGCGCCTCGCTGCCATCGGGGTAGATGCCATTCGGTCTTGGACCCGGAGGCGGCTCGGGTGTTGCGGTCTGCGCCTCGTCTTCGGACTTGGGCTCGGTAGGCCACAGCAGGAACCCGGCCACGACCAGCAGCAGCACAAGGGGCAGGTTGCGGCCGAGCAGGCGCGCAATGCCGAGCGCCGACGTCGGGCCCATGGGACTGGCCAGCAGAGCGCTGAGCAGCGCAAGCGGCGCCTGCACCGCCACCTCCGTGGCAACCTCGGGCGTGTCGGCGGCCACCGCCTGCGCCTCGGCGACTTCCTCCTCCTGCTCCTTCACGGTGACGACCAGCATCGCCAAGGCGCCGATCAGCGTGAAGCCGCCGGCAACCAGCCAGTAGGCAGTTTGCGCGCCATAGCGCTCGGTCAGCAAAAGCGTGAGCGCCGCGGTGGCAAAGCCGGCGGCAATGACAAATGGAATAGCAACCGAGGCGCGCGCCACGTACTTGACGATGACGGCGCCCACGGCTGCCTTGGCGTCACTGATTAGGCCCCGAAACACGGCTTAGCTGCCTCGCTCAGTGTTGGGAGGATTAACGGTTGGAAGGATTAACGGCTCACGACTTCCACAGTGCGCCGAGCACAAAGCCGAGCGCGGCGGCCACGGCCAGCGTGGCCATCGGCTGATCCTTCACCGACTTGTCGACCGCGCCCTTGAAGTTGCCGGCCACCTCCTGGACTTTCTCGCCGGCTTCGCGGCCCTGCTCGGCGACGCGGCTGGCGACGCTCTCTGCCTGATCGGCGAAGCGGTTGAACTGGTCGGTCGCCTTGTCGGCCATCTTCTCGAACTGATCGGTTGCTTTTTCCTTGATGTCGGCCGCGGGCGAGCCGGTGCGCCCGCCGTACTGCGTGCTTTGTGCCATGATCCACTCCTTGTGAAGGCAAAGCTGCTTGCACGAGATAACGCGGCCGCGCAGGATTGGTTCACTCGGGCAGGTAGGGCTTTTCCTCCCCGAAGGCGTTGGCCAGCGCCACGGTCAGAGCCATCAGCAGGGGCACCGCCAGGAAGGCACCGATCGGCCCCCACAGCCAGGTGCAGAAGGCGATGGCGAGAAACACGGCAAACGGGTTGAGGGTAAGCTGGTGGCCGATCACCATCGGCGTGATGAAGTGGCCCTCGACCGTAACAATTGCCACGTAAACGATCGGGGCGACTGCGGCTTCGGCCAGCGTCGGGAAGGTCAGCAGACCTACCACGGCCAGCGTGCCGGTCACGATGGCTGGACCGATGTAGGGCACGTAGTTGAGGAGCGCCGCCAGCACGCCCCACAGCAGCGGATTGGGCAATCCGACAGTCCAGGTCAGGAGCACTGTCACGACGCCGAGGCAGACGTTCACAATGGTAAACGTGCCGAAATAGACGGTCATGTTGCCGTCAATGTCGCTCAGCGTACGCAAGGTGTTCAACCTGGCGTCACGGTCGCGCACGAAGAACACGGCTGTGGTGCGAATGCGCTTTTGATAGACGAGATAGAAAATCAGCGCGCCCATGAACAGCACGAACTGGCTGACGGCCGGCGTCAAGACGCCGATGATGGTCGTGACCAGCGTGCCTGATTGGGCTTCGACTTTGATGCCACCCTCACTGCCGACGGTGATGGCATTGAGCGCTTTGCGCACTTCGTCGAGCATGGCCAGCGGCTGGGTCATCATCTGCAGCTTCTGGCGCATCAGCGAGCCGAACTCCGACGCGCGGCCGAGCCAGTAAGCGACGGGGGTGGACAGCACCGCCAGCAGCGTCACGATCACGGCAAGCAGGGCGAACGCAACCAGGATGACGGCGATGGGCCGCGGCAGGCCGCGCTCCTGCATCCATCGAACGACAGGCAGGACAATGGTGGCGATGGTCCAGGCCAGCACCACGGGTACCACCACGGGTTGGGCCACGTAGGCCGCCCACAGCACGGCGATGACGAACAGGCCGATGGTGGCGACCTGACTGAGGCGCAGCCAGGTGTCGGCGGGCAAGGCCAATACCGCGCCATCGCCATTGGTCTTGGCGGCTTCTGCCTCGCGGGCCTCGTGCTCGGCGCGAGCCCGCTGCGCT
>DASTOW010000075.1:0-11021 GCA_035762425.1 Hyphomicrobiaceae bacterium
GGTATACGCCATGAACCGGCGCCAGATTGTATCGTTGGTCGGCGCGGCCGCGCTCATCAGTCCCGCTGCGACCCTGGCGCAAGTCACCGCCGGCCGGCGTAGGCGGATCGGCCTCATGGTGGCGACGGCTGAGAATGATGCCGAGGGCAAACTGCGCGCCGAGGCCTTCAGCCGCGCGCTCGGCGAGGCGGGGTGGGTCGATGGGCGCAATGTTGATATCGACGTTGCTTGGTACCGTGGCAGCTTTCCTGTAGCGCAGACCGAAGCCAAAAATCTCGTCGATCGCGGCGCTGAGGTACTGGTCATCAACGGCACCCCCGGCATGGATGCCGCGCGCGCCTTGGGCACCAACTTGCCTGTCGTCTTTGTAGTCGTCAGCAATCCGGTTGGTGCCGGGTATGTACAAAACCTGTCCCGGCCCGGCGCCAACATCACCGGCTTCAGCACATTTGAGCCCGAGATTGCAGGCAAGTGGCTGCAGTTGCTGAAGGAGGCGGCGCCGAACTTGCGCAACGTGAGCATGCTGCTCGATCCGAAGTTTGTTGGCTTCAACTCCTTGTTGAAAGCGATTGAGGATACCGCTCCCGCGCTTGGCCTGGTCGCGCATGCCGCATTTGCCAGCACCCTTGCGGAAATCGAGGGCGCCGTCGGGGTGATTGCCAAGCAGGCTTCGCCCGGCCTGGTCGTCAGTCCCAGTCCGATCAACACCGTCAATCGCCAACGGCTGATCTCGCTCGCCAACGAGCAACGAATACCCGCCATTTTTCCATTCCGCTTCTATGTACGCGAGGGTGCCTTGATGGCCTATGGGTTCAATGCGGCCGATCAGTTCAGGCGCTCCGCCGCCTATGTCGCTCGCATCCTGCAGGGTGAAAAAGCGGGTGATCTGCCGGTGCAAGCCCCGAGCCTGTTCGAGCTTGGCGTCAATCTGCGGACAGCGCGCGCCATGGGGCTCACCATTCCTCAGTCCCTCCTGATCGCCGCCGACGAGATTATCGAATAGCGGCCAATCTCATTTGGCCTGCGCCGGAGGCGGCACGCCAGTCTTGTGGCCTAGTACTGAAGTACTGGGCGCAACAGCCCCGTGGCTGCCAACGATTTTGCCAGCCGAAGGGCCCTGCAATCGACGCCCATTGGCCCCACCGCGCGCTGCGCTGCCCGACAGGCGGCAGTACCTCCGGCTGATTTCCGCCCGCATCAAAATATGGCTGATGGCGGCCAAGCGGCGCGCCAAGCAGGACCTTCCTGCAGAGTGTCGCCAAAAGCAACGACATGGAGAAGGTCATGAGCTCAATTTCAAACTCGGCATTGCCGCAACAGGCCAACATCGGCAATTCCTGGCGCGCGGTTGGCAACACCGCGCGTAGCTGGTGGATCGCCTACACGCATTGGCGGCTTGAGCAGTTCGCCATCAAGCGGCTGCGGTCGCTGAGCGATCGCGAGCTCAAGGACATCGGCATTGCGCGCTCTTCCATCGAAACCCTGGTCAGAGGTCACAATCGTCATCCAATGCTCGACCGCACGCACTGAAATACTACGGCGCGAGAAAGTAGCACTGCAATGAACAGCACGTCTCTCTACCCGCCGCGGCCGGCGCGTCGCGGACGGGTGATTGCCCTGCATTGCTCGGGCGGTAGTGCCAGCCACTGGTCCCCTCTGGCCGAGGCACTGCGCGGTCGCCATGACCTATCCGCGCCCGAGCACTATGGGAGCCAAGACGCCGGATCGTGGGGCGGCGAGCATGCCTTCACTCTCGACGACGAAGCCGTGCGCTCCATTGCGCTGATCGACCGCTGCGATGGCGACAAGGTTCACCTGGTCGGGCATTCCTACGGCGGCGCTGTCGCGCTGAACATCGCGCTGGCCCGGCCGAACCGCATCGCCAGCATGGTGCTCTACGAGCCAACGGCCTTTCATCTCCTGCGCCAACTGGGCGAGCGCGGTTCGCAGCCTTACGCGGAGATCACCGGCCTCGCCAGGAGCGTCTACAAGGGCGTCGTCACCGGCGACTATCGCGGAGCGGTGGCCGCGTTCGTCGACTATTGGAACGGCCCCGGCGCCTGGAATGCCTTACGCCCGGCCGTGCAAAGCGCGCTCATTCGATGGGCACCCAAGGGTCCACTCGACTTTCGGGCATTGATCGATGATCCGACCCCGGCGGATGCCTATCGCCGGCTGGCGTTCCCAGTGCTCATTCTGCGCGGCGAGCATGCGCCATCGCCGACCCGGGCCATTGCCGAAGGTCTGGCGGAGCTGCTGCCGGCGAGCCGGCTTGTTGCAATCGCCGGGGCCGGCCACATGGGACTACTGACGCACGCCAAGGAGGTTTGCGACCTCATCGTCTGGCACATCGCGAACACCGAGGCCGGTGCCGGCGTACCGGTCCACCGGAGTGCTCAGCGTGACGGATGCAACATTGCGGGCTTTGCAGCGCAACGAGAGTGCGCATCGTGACTTGCCCAACGAGCCGGTATCCCGTGCACCTGATCGATGTGGTCCGCATGGCGGACGGCACTCCCATTACGATCCGACCGACCTTGCCGCAAGACGTAACTCTTCTGCGCACGTTCTTTCGCACCCTGTCGGACGAGTCCCGTTACCGCCGCTTCATGAACCCGCTGAAAGAGTTACCCGACACACTGGCCGAGCGGTTCGCCGACATCGACTACCATCGACACCTCGCCCTGCTGGCCGAGGTGTTCGACGACGCCGGACAGGAGACCGTGATCGCGGAGGCGAGATACGTGATCGACGAAAGCGATCCTGGAACCTGTGAGATCGCGCTTGCCGTTGCCGACGCATGGCAGTCGCACGGGATTGCGCGCGCACTCCTGGGCAGATTGGAACGCCAGGCTGTCGCATCGGGCATTCGCCGGATGTGCGCTGACATGTTGATCTCCAATCGGGCAATGCGCGGACTGGCGGTACGCGCCGGTTACGCCATCACGGTAAGCGGCGACGATGCCGAGATGGCGAGATTGGAAAAAGTAATCCCGACCTCGCCCATCCTAGCGTCGGCTGGGCGCCGGCCGCGTGACATGCACTTCAACAACCTTTCATGAGCAAGCGATCCAACGGAGACCGATCAATGACCGTCAAGAGCAATAACCCCGAGACCCTGATGCTGCACGCCGGCCCGCGCCATGACCCATCCACCGGTGCCGTCGCCGTGCCGATCTACCAGACCACATCGTATCAATTCCGCAGCACGGAACACGCGGCCAACCTGTTCGCGCTGAAGGACTTCGGCAACATCTACTCGCGCATCATGAACCCCACATGCGACGCGCTTGAGCAGAAAGTTGCGGCTCTGGAGGGCGGCGTCGCTGCCCTGGCGGTCAGCTCGGGACAGGCGGCATCGGCTTTGGCCGTCCAGAATCTGTGCCGGCCGGGCGACAACATCGTGAGCTCCACTGACCTCTACGGTGGCACCTGGAACCTGTTTGCCAACACGCTTCCGTCGATGGGCATCGAGGTGCGCTTCGTCGACCCGACCGACCCTGAAGCCTTCCGGCGCGCCACTGACGAGCGTACCCGCGCCTACTATGCCGAGACGCTGCCCAATCCCAAGCTCACCGTATTTCCGATCGCCGAAGTGGCCACGATCGGGCGCGAGCTTGGCGTCCCTGTGATCATGGACAATACGGCTGCGCCCATCATTTGCCGCCCGATCGAACATGGTGCCGCCATCGTGGTGCACTCGACGACAAAGTATATCGGTGGACACGGCACTTCGATCGGCGGCATGATCGTGGATGGCGGCAACTTCGACTGGGCGGCCCACGCCAAGCGCTTCCCGACCTTGAATCAGCCCGACCCCAGCTATCACGGCGCCGTTTGGACCGAAGCGGTCAAGCCATTGGGCCCGATCGCCTACATCATCCGCATGCGTGTGGTGCTGCTGCGCGATATCGGCGCATCTATGAGCCCGTTCAACGCCTTCCAGTTCATTCAGGGGCTCGAGACGCTGCCGCTGCGTATGCGTGAGCATTGCCGCAACGCTTCCGAGGTCGCACTTTATTTGCAGCGCCACCCCGCTGTGACCCGCGTCATCTTTGCCGGCATGCATGACAACCCCGAGCAGCGCCGCCGCACCGGAACATACCTGAAGGGCGGTTTCGGCGGCCTCGTCGGCTTCGAGCTGAAAGCGGGCCGAGAGGCCGGCGTGCGCTTCATCGATGCACTCAAGATGTTCTACCACGTGGCCAACATTGGCGATGCGCGCTCGCTGGCAATCCACCCTGCCAGTACCACGCACTCGCAATTGAGCACGGCCGACCAGCTCGCCAGCGGCGTGACGCCCGGCTATGTGCGCCTGTCCGTTGGCATCGAGCATATTGATGACATCATCGCCGATCTGGACCAGGCCTTGGCCGCAACCACGGTGGCGATGTCCAAGGCGGCGTGAGCGCAAGGCTCGGTTGGGCCGTGCCCTCGGCACGGCTCACCGGTCTTGATTACGTAATGCAAGGTTTCTTATGCCGGCCTCTAGCTGCGGAACCCCATTCCGCGCGCACGATCACAGGAGTAGTGTCATGAACCTTTTGCCCCGAGCCACCTTCGCATTTGCTGTTCTCGCTCTGCCGTTGGCTGCGGTGCGCGCGCAAGTGCCCGACGCCATTGCTGCGCCGGGCGAAACCGTGGTTGCAACCATCCATGCCGAAGGCGCGCAAGTCTATGAGTGCAAGGCCGACACGGCGGGCAAACTCGTCTGGCAATTTCGCGAGCCGATTGCCACGCTTCTTGTCGATGGCAAGACGGTGGGTCGGCACTATGCCGGCCCCAATTGGGAGTTGGCTGACGGCAGCGCTGTGGTCGCCAAGGTGTCCGGGCGGGCACCCGGCGCGACGCCAAAGGACATCCCTCTCCTCAAGCTGGAGGCCACGTCGCATCGCGGCAGCGGGCAGCTGAGCGGTGTCACCACGATCCAGAGGCTCAACACCAAGGGCGGCGTGGCCGAAGGATCGTGCGATCGTGCCGGCGCTTTCCTGAACGTGCCATATTCGGCCGACTATGCGTTCCTGAAAAAGAGCGGCTAGTCGCGATCGCGCTCGCTCGGCGGGCGCCTCCGGCCGCCGCCGCGCATCGCGCCTGGCGTCGCAGAAAGCGTGACGCCATGCTGGCCGCCAGGTCGCCCATCGAAGCAAGATTGCGCAACCAGACCGCGCCAAGGCGATGGCCGAGGCCGCAGAGGCGGACTGGGCAAACTCGCCATGCCGATGCTGAGCCCGTGCCGCCTGCCCTTTCGCATCTGGATAGAAGCCAAGAACCGAAAAGCTTTGCACAGCCTCGAGCCTCGTTCACCCCGAACGTTGGCCGATTTTCAACGACGACCGACTTGCGGTTTTGCTGGCAAAAGGAGCGTCGCGCCGGAGAGGGCAAGGGGATCGGCTCACCGCGTGCGCATCACGGGTCGGCAGCGAGGTAGGCGGCGGCGCGCTCGTCTCGGCGTACGGCGAAGTGATCATGTCCCTGATCAGCACCAGGAAATTGCATGCGCACCTCGCTGGCGCAGCGTCTCTTGATTGGTGCGTCCCTGACGCCACGTGCGCGGCTATCGAATTGCTCTTTTGCCAAGCAGCCGAATTAGTCTCTTGCAGCTAATGTCTGATTGTCGGACAACAGGGCACCAAGATCTGCGTTCAAGCAGATCGAAAACAAAGAGGGAACCCCATGCGGAGCTCGCTGAAGACGACTATCGCCGGTACCTTTATTGTGCTCGCAGCGCTTGCCGGCGCCCCGGCGCAGGCTCAGAATTTCCCAACCAAGCCGGTGACCCTGATCGTCCCGTGGCCGGCCGGTGGCTCAAGCGACTTGGTCATGCGGGCGCTCGCGGAGGCAACTCAGAAGCACCTGGGCCAGCCGATCGTGATCGAAAACAAGGCCGGCGCATCCGGCACGCTTGGCCCCGCGCAAATGGCGGCGACCGCCAAGCCGGACGGCTACACCATCGCACAGATGCCGATCACGGTGTTCCGCCTGCCCTATATGACCAAGACGACCTTCGATCCCACCAAGGACTTTACCTACATTGCCGGCCTGACCGGCTATACGTTCGGCGTGGTGGTGCGCAAGGACGCACCTTGGAACACGTTCCTCGAGATGGTCGAGTTCGCCAAGGCAAACCCGGGCAAGATCAAGTACGGCACGCCCGGCAGCGGCACCAGCCTGCACATCGGCATGGAGCAGATTGCCAAGCAGACCGGCGTGAAGTGGACGCAGGTCCCCTTCAAAGGCGCCGCCGAAACCAACGCGGCCCTGCTCGGCGGGCACGTGGACGCAGTGGCCGACTCGACGGGTTGGGGGGCATTGGTCAACTCGGGTGATTTCCGTCTGCTCGTGACGTGGGGCGCAACCCGCACCAAGAACTGGCCGGATGTGCCCAACCTCAGCGAGCTCGGCATCAAGCTGGTGGCCAACTCGCCCTACGGTATCGCTGGCCCCAAGGGCATGGACCCGGCAGCCGTCAAGGTGTTGCACGACGCGTTCGCCAAGGGCGTGCAGGAGCCCTCGTACTCCGAGGCGCTCAAGAAGTTCGACCAGGAGCTGGCCTACCTCAACACTGCCGACTACGAAAAGCATGCGGTGACGCAGATCGAAGAAGCCAAAAAGCTGATCGAAGAGCTCGGCCTCAAGACCAACTAGCCCACATGCGCATCGGGGACCTTGTGGCCGCGTTGGTCTGGCTGACCGTCGCATCGTATGTGACGCTCGACGGATGGAAGATGGGGCTCGGATCGCTCAACGATCCGGGCTCCGGCTTCATGTTCTTCTGGGTCGGGGCAATCATGATGGGCCTGTCGCTGGCGGCCCTCGGCGCGGCCCTACGCGAGCCCGCCGGCGAGGCCCTCGCTACTCTGTGGGCCGGCACACGCTGGTGGCTGGTGCCATACGTCACCGTGCTGCTGGCGCTCTATGCCTGGCTGCTGCCGACGCTGGGTTTCTTGGCCGCCACCATGCTGCTGCTCTGCATCCTGTTCAAGACCGTCGATCCGATGGGCTGGCTCGCATCGCTGTTTGCGGCGGTGGCGACCTCGCTGGTGAGCTATGTGGTGTTTCATCGCTGGCTCGGCACCCAGCTTCCGGCAGGCCAGATCAAAGACTGGATAGCCCCATGGATCTTCTGAGCAGCATGGCGCTGGGGCTGAGCGTGGCGCTCCAGCCCATCAATCTGCTGTACTGCTTCGCAGGCGTATTCATCGGCACGCTGGTCGGCGTGCTGCCGGGCATCGGCCCGGTGGCAGCGATGTCGCTGCTGCTTCCGGTCACGTTCAGCGCCCCGCCCGAGGCCGGCATCATCATGCTCGCCGGCATCTACTACGGCTCAATGTACGGCGGATCGACCACGGCCATCCTGGTCAATATTCCGGGCGAGGCGGCTTCCGTCGTCACCTGTCTCGACGGGCACCAGATGGCGCGCCAGGGCCGAGCTGGACCGGCCCTCGGCATCGCCGCCATGGGCTCGTTTATTGCGGGTACGCTGGCGGTGGTCGGCCTGATGCTGGTGGCGCCGACCCTGGCGCGCTGGGCCGTGAAATTCGGACCCGCCGAGTATTTCAGCCTGATGGTGCTGGGCCTCAGCGTGCTGACCTACCTGTCACACGGCTCGCTGCTAAAAGCATTGATCATGGCCTGCTTCGGATTGGTTCTCGGCCTGATCGGCATCGATTCGATCAATGCGATGCCGCGGCTGACCTTCGATCGCATGGAGCTGGTCGACGGCGTAGGACTGGTGCCGATCGTGATGGGGCTGTTCGGCATTGCCGAGATCCTGTCCAACATCGAGCGCAGCATCTCGCGCGAGATCTTCGCGCAGCGCATCACCGGCCTGATGCCGACGCGGCGGGACTGGAAGGAAAGCGCTGGCCCACTTGCCCGCGGCTCGCTGCTCGGCTTCGTACTCGGTGTCCTGCCGGGCGGCGGCGCCGTCATTTCCTCGTTCATCTCGTACGCCTTGGAGAAAAGGCTGTCGAAGACGCCGGAGACATTCGGCAAAGGTGCGATAGCCGGTGTGGCGGGACCTGAAGCTGCCAACAACGCGGCGGCGGGCAGCGGCTTTATTCCCCTGCTGACGCTCGGTATTCCGCCCAACGTCGTGCTCGCCCTGCTGTTGGGTGCATTCATCGTGCACGGGCTGCAGCCCGGACCGCTCCTGATGTTGCAGAACCCCAATATCTTCTGGGGCATCGTCGCCAGCATGTACATCGGTAACGTCATGCTGCTGATCTTGAACCTGCCGCTGATCGGCATGTGGGTGCAGGTGCTGAAGGTGCCCTACAAGATCCTGTTCCCGGTGATCGTGCTGTTCTGCCTGATCGGCGTTTACAGCCTGAGCAATTCGATCTTCGACATCTACGTGATGATCCTGTTCGGCGTGCTCGGCTACCTGATGCGCAAGCTGGGCTATGAGCCGGCGCCGCTGGTGTTGGCCTTCGTACTCGGGCCGATGATGGAGAACAACTTGCGTAAGGCGCTTATCATCTCGGATGGCAGTTTCTGGATCTTCATCGACAGCAAACTCTCGCTCGCATGTCTCGCCTTGGCAGCGCTATTGCTGGCGACAGCAATAATACCGCTCTTGCGGATCCGTCGCGCCAAAATCGCAATGGAGCCGGGATGAGCCAGACTTTTTTGGTTGGCATGGCTGCTCGTGGCAGCCGTGAACGAGATGGTGAGCGGCAGTCGTCAGCTTCGTCATTGCCGTTGATGCGGGGGTCGCTTCACCTGCAGCGCGGTCTGAGGTCTTTCCGGACCGAACGCAAGGAGGCTCGATGGAGTCGCGCGTTTTTCAAGGGCTCAAAGTGATCGATTGCGCCAGCTTCATCGCTGCACCCGCTGCTGCAACAGTGCTCTCGGATTTCGGCGCCGATGTCATCAAGATCGAGCCGCCGCACAACGGGGATCCGTATCGCCAGCTGCCGCAGCTGCCGGGCAATCCGACATGCAGCCAGAATTATGCCTGGCTGCTGGACAGCCGTAACAAGAAGAGCCTTGCCCTTGATCTGGGCAAGCCGGCTGGCCAGGCAGTGCTGCACACTTTGGTGCGCCAGACCGACGTGTTCATCACAAACTATCCGCGGGAGGTCCGTCGGCGTCTCAAGCTGGACTATGAGACCCTCGCACCTTTGAACCCGCGTCTGGTCTATGCCTCCTTTACCGGCTACGGAGAAACCGGCGCGGAAGGAGACAAGCCCGGCTTTGACTCGACCGCCTGGTGGGCGCGCAGCGGCCTAATGGATCTCGTCCGCACCGAAGCCAACGCCCCTCCTTCTCGGTCCGTGGCGGGCATGGGCGATCACCCCTCCGCAATGAGCTTGTTGGCAGGCATCCTCATTGGGCTGTACCAGCGCGAGAGGACCGGCAAGGGCACGCACGTGGGGTCGTCGCTGTTGGCGAACGGTGTCTGGGCCAACGGCTATTTTGCCCAGGCGGCGCTGTGCGGCGCGACGATCATCGACCGCCCCCCGCGCGAGCGCGGCTTCAATGCTCTTTCCACCTATTACCGGTGTCGCGACGGACGCTGGCTGATCCTGACGATCCTGAATGAGGACCGTCAATGGCCAGCCCTGACGCGCGCGTTGGCGCGCTCCGATCTGTTCGACGACGCACGCTTTGCGA
This sequence comes from Hyphomicrobiaceae bacterium, assembly GCA_035762425.1. GTDB lineage: Bacteria > Pseudomonadota > Alphaproteobacteria > Rhizobiales > Hyphomicrobiaceae > AWTP1-13. Next base: position 9,619 of record DASTOW010000075.1, read on the forward strand.
CGAAGTCGCAGAGGCTGGCCAACTCGCAGGAGCTGATCCGCATTCTCGACGAGGCATTTGCGGCGCACGACCTCGCCTATTGGCGCGATGTTCTCGCGGCCAATGGCCTGGTCTTCGACATCGTGGCCAAGGTCTCGGAAATCTCAGGCGATGATCAGATGCTCGCCAACCAGGTGCTCGTACCGTTCGAAGACGAAGCCGTGTTGACGGTCAACAGTCCCCTTTTCGTCCACGGCGCAAGCAAGGTGCCGCCTCGCCGTCCGCCCGCCATTGGCCAGCACAGTGACGAGATCCTGCGCGAGGCCGGCTATGACGATGCTGCTCTCATGGAACTGCGCGTCTCCGGCATAATCTTTTGAGGAAGCAGGAGTGGAAATGCCCTGGTGTCAGTAGGCGACATCAGGAGCCATGCAAACGCAGGACCTGGTGCGCCATCGCTTGGCCCAATGCGGCGATGATCGCATCGCTGATCGCTGGTCGAAGCGCGACCTCGTCGTGAGGCAGCAACGGGCCTAGTCCTACGACAATTCCACTTTGACGGACCGCCCCCACACCATCCAGAGTCGGCGCGGTGACGCTTAGTCCATAGTTAGGTTGCGCCATTTCCTTGATTGCCTATTCTGTCACCTTCCCAGCCTGATCTAACAAAAAATGGGCGGGCAGATGGGAGTTCAAGGAGAAAAGAAATGCGAGACGTTTCAAGGCGCAAATTCATCACATCAGCGGGCGCAGGGGGATTGGGAACGGCCGCCGTTGCCCTAGCCACCCCTGCCATTGCACAGTCGGCACCCGAGGTGAAGTGGCGCCTTACCGCGAGCTGGCCCAAGTCGCTGGACACGCTCTACGGAAATCCCGAGTACCTGTGCAAGCGCGTTGCTGAGCTGACCGACAACAAGTTCCAACTTCAGCCGTTCGCAGCCGGCGAAATTGTGCCAGGCCTGCAGGTGCTCGACGCCGTCCAGAACGGCACCGTCGAGGCTGGCCACACCGCGCTCTACTACTACTTCGGCAAGGATGTAACCAATACCTTCGGCACAGATCTGCCGTTCGGCATGAACAGCCGCATGAAGAATGCCTGGTATTTCCAGGGTGGCGGCCAAGCGTTGATGGATGAGTACCTGCGCGAGAAATACGGCGTCACAGGATTTGTCTCCGGTTCGACGAACTGCCAGATGGGTGGCTGGTTCCGCAAGGAGATCAACACGCTGGACGACATGAAAGGCCTCAAGTTTCGCGTGGGAGGATTCGCGGGATTGATCCTCAGCCGGCTCGGTGTCGTGCCACAGCAGATTGCCGGCGGCGACATCTACCCCGCGCTGGAGAAGGGCACAATCGACGCCGCAGAATGGGTCGGGCCCTACGATGACGAAAAGCTCGGCTTTGTGAAGGTGGCCAAGTACTAC
>DASTOW010000076.1:0-5686 GCA_035762425.1 Hyphomicrobiaceae bacterium
TCGACTGCGTTCTCAAGAAGGGCCGATGACCACGACTACCATCACCGCGGCCGAGCTTGAGGCGCTGATCGCCGCCGCTCTCGTTGCCTCCAACACGTCCGAACCCAATGCCCGCTCGGTTGCGCGCGCGCTGACGCAAGCCGAGATCGATGGCCAGAAGGGCCATGGGCTCTCCCGCGTGCCGAGCTATGCAGGCCAGGCGCGCACTGGCAAGGTCGACGGCCACGCGGTTCCCGAGGCGAAGCAGACGCGACCCGGCGCCCTGATGCTCGACGTGAAGGGTGGCTTCGCTTTTCCAGCCTTGGATCTCGCCATCGAGCGGCTGCCGGAACTGGCCAGCAACGCGGGTATTGCCGCAGCCGGCTTCCTGCACTCACACCATTTTGGCATGGTCGGCCGCCATGTCGAGCGGCTGGCCGAGGCGGGTTTGGTGACACTGGCGTTTGCCAATACGCCCAACGCGATCGCACCCTGGGGCGGCCGCCGCTCGGTGTACGGCACCAATCCGATCGGGTTTGCAGCGCCTCAGCGAGGCAAGCCGCCGGTGGTTGTCGACCTGGCGCTCAGCCAGGTCGCCCGCGGCAAGATACTGACGGCGGTGCAGAAGGGTGAGCCCATTCCGCCCGATTGGGCGGTCGATGCCAGCGGCAAGCCGACCACCGATCCGGCCGAGGCCCTGAAAGGCACGCTGCTGCCGATCGGCGGTGCCAAGGGCGCGGCTCTGGCGCTGATGGTCGAGGTGCTGGCGGTGTCTCTCACCGGTGCGAACTTCGGCTTCGAGGCAACCTCGTTCTTCGATGCCGAGGGCAAGCCTCCCGGCGTCGGGCAATTCCTGATCGCCGTCGATCCCGGCGCCTTCGCAGGCAGCGACGTGTTCCTCGATCGCGTCGCGGCGCTTGCGCACGTCATCGAGCATGAAGCCGGCGCCCGCCTGCCGGGCTCCCGCCGCCTTGCCGCCCGCGAGAAGGCGGCGCGCGCGGGCGTCACCGTCGACTCCAATCTATTGGCCGAAGCGCGCGCTCTGGCCGGTCGTGCGTAGGTTGGGTAGGCGAAGCCCGTAACCCAACAAGTCGAGTATCAACAGTGTTGGGTTACGTGCTGCCACGCTAACCCAAACTACATAGTACGAGGCGAATTCTTCATCACGCCAACATCTATGCCCACGGATCGCTGCCTGTGTGGAACTTCTTGGCAAGATCGTAACAGGCGCCGCAAATGACGCTAAGGCGCAGTTGCTGTTTGGCTTCGCCCACCCATCCTCCTGAGGCCGTGAAGCGCTCTTCGCACGCTGTGCACCATGCGTCGGATTGTGGCTCGGCATCCGCCGTGAAGAAGCCAACGCGTTCGCGCTGGCGTAACCCATCAAGGATGTGGCCGCAGACGTAGGTTTTTTTTTGCGTGCCCTGAACAGTGCATTGCACAGTTCCCACCAATGCTCCTCCACTCACAGGGCTCAAGGTGATGCGCCTTTGGAGATGATAGCGCTACACCAACACCAACCGGTCCTTGCCGAACGAGATGGTGGCGCACGTGCCGCGTCCGAGCGTGCTGTCGATGGCGAGCACGGCGCCGTTGGCTTCGGCCAGCGTGCGCGTCAGCGGCAGGCCCAATCCGAGGCCCGCGTTGGCAGGCCGCAGACGCTGCGGCAGCCGGATGGTCTGGTCGACGGCATGGTCGGTAGTATCCATGCCGGGGCCGGTGTCGACCACCGAGATGCGCAGCGGCCCGTTGACATCGTGCGCCACCGTAACCTTCACCCGGTCGCCGCTGCGCGCAAACTTGATGGCGTTGGCCAGCAGGTTGAGCAGCATCTGCCGCAGGCTCACCGCATCGGCGACGATGCGCGGCAGGTTTGTGGGCACCTCGGCCGACAGCGTCAGCCCGGCCTTCTCGGCGAGCGGGTGCGCGACTAGCAGACAGCTCTCGACGATGCGCGCGGGCTCGATGTCGGCAAACGTGAGTTGCGGCAGGCCGGGAGGCTCGCAGTCGGCTTTCAGCATGCCGTCCAGCACGCCCATCGCGTGCCGGGCGCTTTCGTAGATATTGCGCGCGTAGCCCTTGTAGCGGTCCGAGGCGATCGGGCCGAAGTGCTCGTCCTTCAGGATTTCCGCGTACGCGATGACGGCACCGAGCGGGGTTCTGAGCTCATGTGCAAGCTTGGAGCGAAGCTCCACATCATCGCAACCCAAAGCGCGCCGAGGCGGTGCTGCTTCCGTCGTGATTTCGGCATGCGAGGGCGGCAGATCCTTCTCCAGCCTGAGCACGCGAACCAGCCGGAGCGCGGCTTGGCCGTCGGAAATGCTGACCTCGCAGGTTGCGCGAATGCTGCCGCGCCGGGACCAAAACGTCAGCGTCGCGCAGTGCTTGCCGCCGTCCGCCGGCAGCCCGCGCAATTGCTGCACCGCCGGCATGGCGCAATCGAGCGGCAGCGCCAGATGCGGCTCGCCAGCCCCGACGCCCAGCAGCGCCCAGCCGGCCGCATTGGCGTTCAAAACTGCCGATTTCGCGAGGTCGATCAGCAGGGCCGCGATGCCGCAATAGGCCGGATCCTCGGAAAGGAGGCCGAAAGTGGCGCGCTCGGAGGCCTGTTGCATTCTCGATGCCGGTGAATCAGCTGGCCATTTCTGCTTAACGGGTACGCCCGGGGGCGTCCATGTTCCGCCAGCCGACCCGCACAAGTTCCTGTTCAGAACGAAAAATCGCGCTAGCCCTCGACGTCTGGCCTATAGTTCATCAAGGTGGCGACTGACCCTGTCCGCCATGTCAGACACAAGCGAGGTTCCTCCATGACCGACAAGCCCGCGATGGAAATCCCGGCGGCGATGCGCGAGATGGCCGAGCGCAACGTCGAGCAGGCTCGCTCCGCCTACCAGCAGTTCATGGACATGGCACGCCAGGCACAGGACATGGTCACCAAGTCATCCGATGCGGTGGCTTCCAGCGCCCGCGAAGTGCAATCCCGGGCGCTGCGCTATGCGCAGGAGAACATGGATTCGAGCTTCACCTTTGCCAGCGACCTCGCCAAGGCGCGCGACCTGAAAGACTTCCTGGAAATCCAGCAGCGCTACGCCCAGAAGCAGGCGATGACCTACACCCAGCAGGCGCAGGAACTGGGCCGCCTGATGGCCGACGCTGCCCAGATGGCGCAACGCAAGATGTGATGTGTCATCCCGGCCGTAGCGCGAAGCGCGGAGGGCCGGGATCCGGTGTTACACGGTAAGATCCCTGGATCCCGGATATTCATTGACGCGAATTCCGGGATGACAACTTTCTATCTGCCTACCGCCCGCTGAATTTCGGCGGGCGCTTTGCCAGGAACGCGCCCAAGCCCTCGCGGAAGTCGGCGCTGCCGTAGCACAGCTCGATCATGTCCTTGTCCTCGACGGCGGACATTTTCTCGCGCATGCGGCGAACGATCTCCTTGCCGGCGCGCATGGTCAGCGGTGCCTGCGTGGCCATCTGCGCGGCCAGTGCATGGGCGCGCGCCAACAGCTCCTCGTTGGTCTCAAACAGCTCGTTGACGAGGCCGATCGCCAGCGCCTCGTCGGCCTCGATCAGGCGCGTCGTCATCAGCATGTCGACGGCACGTCCTACCCCCGTGAGCAGGGCGACGCGGGCGATGTTGGCCGCCGACAGGCAGTTGGCGAGGGTGCGCGCGATCGGGAATCCGAATTTGAGCTTGCGCGTGGCGATGCGCAGATCGCAGGCTGCCGCGATCACCGCGGCTCCACCCGTGCACACGCCGGGGATGGCGGCGATGACCGGCACCGGGCAGCGCTCCATCTTGGCGAACATCGCCTCCATGCGCGCCTCGTAGGCGAGCCCGTCGTCACCCGACCTGAAGTCGCGGAACAGGGAGATGTCGGTGCCGGCCCCGAACGCGCGCCCGCCGGCTCCCGTGATGATGATGGCCCGCACCGAACCGTCGTCCGGTACGGTGGCGCAGATCTCGCCCAGCCGGTCGTACATGGGGAAGGTCAGCGCATTATGCGCGTGCGGCCGGTTGAACGTGACGATACCGGTGGTGCCCTGCACCTTGTACAGGATTTCCGCCTCGGGAGTGTCTTTCATCGCTGTCATCGCTCGTTTGCTCTGATCATCTCTTGCTCGGATCATCTCTTGCTCGGATCATCTCTTGCACAACGTCATGCCCGCGGGGGCGGGTAGCCACGACACCAGGCGGTTGCATGGTCCCGCGTCGGCGCGGGAATGACGTTTCAATGCTTGGCCCGCTCCGTGAAGTAGTCCATGGCGGCGCGCACGCCGGCCGGCTTGTGCGGAACGCCGGCCAGTGCATAGCCCATCTCGCACGCGGCCAGCGTGCCCAGGATGGTCACATCGTTGGTGTCGCCCAGGTGGCCGATGCGGAATACCTTGCCGGCGAGCTTGGTCAGCCCCGTACCGAGAGACACGTCGAACGCCTCCAGCGTCACCTTGCGGAAGCTGTCGGCGTTGTGCCCATCCGGCATGATCACCGCGGTCAGCACCGATGAATAGTACTTGGGGTCCTTGCATAGGATCTCGAGCCCCCACGCCCGCACCGCGCGGCGCACGCCCTCGGCATGCCTATCGTGACGCGCGAACACGTTGTCGAGCCCCTCCTCGTGCAGCATGTCGATGGCTTCGGCCAAGCCATACAGGAGGTTGGTGCCCGGCGTGTAGGGGAAGAAGCCTTCCTTGTTGGGCCCCACCATCTCCTCCCACGACCAGAACAGCTTCGGCAGCTTCGCCGTCTTCGTAGCGGCCAGCGCCTTGTCACTCACGGCGTTGAACGAGAGTCCCGGCGGCAGCATCAGGCCCTTCTGCGAGCCGGATACCGTGACGTCGACGCCCCACTCGTCGTGGCGGTAGTCGATGGAGGCGAGCGACGAAATGGTGTCGACCATCAGCAGCGCCGGGTGCTTGGCCGCATCGATGGCGCGACGCACCTCGTCGATGCGCGAGGCGGCGCCCGTCGAGGTCTCGTTGTGCACCACGCACACGGCCTTGATGGTGTTTCCCTTGTCCTGCAGGAGGCGGGCCTCGATGGCCTTGGCCTCGGCGCCGCTGCGCCAGTCGGACTCGATGAACTCCGGCTGCAGGCCAAGCTTGAGGGCCATGTTGCGCCACAGGGTGGCGAAGTGGCCGGTCTCGTACATCAGAACCTTGTCGCCGGGCGATAGCGTATTGACGAGGGCCGCTTCCCACGCGCCGGTGCCGGAGGCCGGATAGATGAACACCGGATTGGTGGTCTTGAAGACGGTCTTGATGCCCGACAGCACGCGCTGGCCGAGCTTCTTGAACTCTGGCCCGCGATGATCGATGACCGGCATGGCCATCGCCTTCAGGATGCGGTCGGGCACCGGCGTCGGCCCGGGAATCTGCAGGAAGTGCCGGCCGGCGCGGCGAGGCTCGTTCGACATCAGCTGATCTCCGTTGCGAGAGCCCTACCTTAAAGCAGGCTTGCGGTGCGCTGCCAACGCCCGGGCGAGATGCCATACGCTTTCTTGAACTGGCGGGTCATGTGGCTCTGGTCCGCGAAGCCGCTCATGGCCGCAGACTCGACCAGCGATGCACCGTTCTGCAGCAGGCGTCGGGCGCGATCGAGGCGCCGCATCACCTGATAGCGGTACGGACTGGTGCCGAGGCTGGCGCGGAAATGTCGCGCCAGGGCAAAACGGTCGAGGCCGGTGATCGCCTCCAGTTC
>DASTOW010000077.1:0-11981 GCA_035762425.1 Hyphomicrobiaceae bacterium
GTACATCTTCATCACCGGCGGCGTGGTCTCCTCGCTCGGCAAAGGGCTGGCTTCAGCGGCTCTTGGGGCACTTCTTCAGGCACGCGGCTATTCTGTTCGTCTGAGGAAGCTCGACCCCTATCTCAACGTCGACCCCGGCACCATGAGCCCTTACCAGCACGGTGAGGTGTTCGTGACGGACGACGGGGCAGAGACGGACCTCGACCTTGGCCACTACGAACGCTTCACCGGCGTGCCGGCGAAGAAATCCGACAACATCACCACCGGGCGGCTGTACCAGGAGATCCTCGCCAAGGAGCGGCGCGGCGACTACCTGGGCGGCACCGTTCAGGTGATCCCGCACGTCACGGACGCCATCAAGCAGTTCGTGCTGTCGGGCAACGAAGGCATCGACTTCGTGCTGGTGGAGATCGGCGGCACGGTCGGCGACATCGAAGGCCTGCCGTTCTTCGAGGCGATCCGCCAGCTCGGCAACGAGCTGCCGCGCGGCGATTCGGTGTTCATCCACCTGACACTGATCCCATTCATCCCGAGCGCGGGCGAGCTCAAGACCAAGCCGACGCAGCACTCGGTCAAGGAGCTGCGCTCGATCGGCATACAACCCGACATCTTGCTGTGCCGCTGTGACCGCGAAGTGCCGGCATCGGAGAGGAAGAAGATCGCCCTGTTCTGCAATGTGCGGCCGGAAGCGGTGATCCAGGCGCTCGATGTCGCTTCGATCTACGATGTGCCGCTCGCTTATCACCGCGAGGGCCTCGACGCGCAGGTGCTGGCGGCGTTCGGCATCAAGGATGCGCCGGTGCCGAAGCTGGACAAGTGGCAGACCATCTCCAACGCCATCGCCAGTCCCGAAGGCGAGGTGACGATTGCCATCGTCGGCAAGTACACGGGGCTGAAGGACGCCTACAAGTCGCTCAATGAAGCGCTCTTCCATGGCGGCATTGCCAACCGCGTGAAGGTGAAGCTCGAGTGGATCGAGAGCGAGGTGTTCGAGAGCGAGGATCCGGCGCCGTACCTGGAGAACGTGCACGGCATTCTCGTTCCGGGCGGCTTCGGCGAGCGTGGCTCGGAGGGCAAGATCCTGGCGGCTCGCTTCGCACGCCAGCGCGGCGTCCCCTATTTCGGCATCTGCTTTGGCATGCAGATGGCGGTGATCGAGGCGGCCCGAGACCTAGTCGGCATCAAGAGGGCGGGTTCCACCGAGTTCGGCCCGAGCGAGGAGCCCGTGGTCGGCCTGATGACCGAGTGGATGCGCGGCAACGAGCTCGAGAAGCGCAAGCTGAACGGCGACCTCGGCGGCACCATGCGGCTCGGTGCCTACCCGGCCGTATTGGGCAAGGGCAGCAAGGTGGCGAACATCTACGGCGATACGCAGATCTCCGAGCGCCACCGGCACCGCTATGAGGTCAATACCAAGTACCGTGAGCGCCTGGAGAAGGCCGGCGTGCGCTTTTGCGGGCTGTCGCCCGACGGCCTGTTGCCCGAGATCATCGAGCTACCCGACCACCCCTGGTTCATCGGCGTGCAGTTCCACCCCGAACTGAAGTCTCGCCCGTTCGAGCCGCACCCCCTGTTCGCCTCGTTCATCGCCGCGGCGGTGGAGCAGAGCCGGCTGGTCTAGCGAGCGCTGCGCGCGAATTCTAGGCTACGTCGGCTCGCCAGGCCATGGCAGCCGCGGGATGGCTCGTCTGCGCACTCGACGCGGTTGCGGCCTTGCGTCTTGGCGCGATAGAGCAGCGCGGTGGGCGGCGGCCAGCAAGCTCTCGACATCGAACGTCTTGCTGCCTGCCGTTGCCAGGCCGGCGCTGACGGTGGCGCCGCATGGTGTTGCGCAATCATGCGTGGAGGTCTCGCAGGCGGTGCGTACGCGCTCGGCAAGCGCCAATGCCCCCTCCCGAGTGGTGTTCGGAAGCAGGCAGGCAAACTCCTCTCCGCCGATACGTGCAAACAGGTCCGCCGGCCGCAACAAAGAGGTGGCGATGCGGCTGAACGAAGCGAGCACCTGATCGCCGGCCTGATGCCCGAACGCATCGTTGATCTCCTTGAAGTGGTCCAAGTCGAAGAGCACGAGTGCGACGGGTTGGCGTGCGTATTTGGCGCGGCGGATGACGCGTGGCGCTTCGTCGAGAAAGGCGCGGCGGTTGGCAACGCCTGTCAACACGTCGCTCAGCGAAGCGCGCTTGAAGTGCAGCAAGCTGCGTTCGCTCACCACGCTACCGAGCAGATAGGCCACACACACGCTGATGAATATTGCCTCGAATGCAACGAAGGAGAACAGGTCGACGTGGTTGGGTTGCTGGGCAGACAGCGTGCCTGCCAGCGGGATGCGCAGCGGCATCAGCACGACATGGGCAACAAGGAGGCCGATGATCGGCCAGCGCAAAGTGAGGCTCTCTCCGCGTGCCCTCCACAATTCATAGGCGGCGAGCAGCAGGTAGACGCTCAGGATCGTCGTCATGACGGTCGCGCGCGCCCACGGGTGGGTGTAGACGCTTTCTAACGTGCACGCGCCGAGCCAGATTGCTGCGCCCGCCAGTGTGCCGATGGCGGATACCGGTCGCCCCTCGAAATTTCGCGCTCCACTCCAGAACAGGCCGTGGCCCACCGCCAGAGCGGTGTTGGCCACCACAATGGACAAAGCGTCGGAGATCTGGCCGCGCTCGGCGTAAAGGGCAGTGCTGAGCGCGGTCATCAAGAAAGATGCCCCCCAATACCCCAGAGCGGCTGTCTCGCGATGCTGCAACCACGAAATGAGGAGCAGGCAGCCGGCGATGGCCGACGTCAACACGATGATGGCAAGCAGGGTCGACAGATCGGATGGCATGGGTCCTGGATGACGGAATCGGCAGGTGATGCTGCCCCTTGCGCAGCGCAGCAAGCTAGCCCGTCAATGTGCACGCCGGTTTCCCGCAAATGATAAAATGCGAGGCAAATGGCAGCTGCTGCTGCGCGGGCCCGTTGACTTTGTCGAGCCCGTGCCGCTCCTAGGGCCGGTCTGTCGCTCGGCCATGCAACCCAAAGGGGGAAAGTGGAATGACGGGATCATCTCGGCTGCGCATAGGCGTGCTCGGTGCGGCGAATATCGCGCGCATGTTCTGCACGTCGGTTGCTGCATCGAAAGAGGTCGTGGTCAGCGCCGTGGCGAGCCGCAGCCAGGACACGGCGGAGGCATTCGCGCGCGAGCAGCGCATCCCGCGCGCGCTCGGCAGCTACGAGGCGCTGCTGACCGATCCCGACATCGATGCGATCTACATCCCGCTGCCCAACAGCATGCATGCCGAGTGGGCGATCCGGGCCGCCGAAGCCGGCAAGCCCGTGCTGTGCGAGAAGCCGATCGCCATGTCGGCCGCCGAGGCGAAGTCGATGTTCGAGGCCGCGCGCCGACACAAGGTGATCCTGCGCGAGGGCTATCCCTACATGGCCCAGCCGCACATGGCGACCGTGCGCAAATGGCTGGCGGAGGGTGCGATCGGCAAGGTGCGGCTGATCCGCTCCAGCTTCGGTGTGTATTTCGACGATCCCTCCAACATCCGTCTAAGCGCGACCCTCGGCGGCGGTGCGTTGCTGGATGCCGGCAGCTACGCGGTGAGCCTGGTGCGCCTGGCGGCGGGCGCGCGGCCGACGAAAGTTGAGGCGACGTCCGATCGTGCCGCCAACGGAGTCGACCTGACCACGGTTGCGACGCTGTCCTTTGCTAGCGGACTGCTGGCGCAGATTTCGTGCACCTTCGCCACCGGCTACCATCGCCATGCGCTGATCGCCGGCGATAATGGGGTCATCGAGACCAACTATCTCAATCATCCGCCGATGAGCGGGCCTGCCGTACTGCACATCAAGCGTGGACGGGCCAATACGGCCGCCTTCGAACCGACCCCGGTTCCCGACGGCAACGGCTTCCTGTTGCAGACCCAGTCGTTTGCTCGCCTGCTGCGCGAGGGCGAAGCGCATTGGACGGGCGCCACTCCGCAGGAGTCGATCGACATCATGGCGACCCTCGACGCCATCCGCAAAAGCGCGGCATCAGGGCACGCGGAGGCCGTCGAAGGTTGAGACAACGCTACGCCGCCCCATGCGTGCGCGAGTAAGCGTTGGGGGCCCACGGGCGCCATCCCGACAGCGCCGCGGGGTGGGGGCGGTAGATCTCGATCTTCAGCGGGTAGCACTTGGCCACGTCGCTCGAGTGATCGGAACTGCAGTCGCCGCCGGGGCAGGCCGACAGCGCGCCCAGCAGGTCGATCTCGGCGAAGAACTCGATAAAGTCGTCGGGTCGCACCGGGCTCGCCTTCATAAAGTACTGATGCGTGTCGCGCGTGAAGCCCGTGCACATGAAGACGTTGAGCACATCGTGCACGTGCATCTCCGCAGCTGACAGCGGCAGGTTCTTGTGGGCGGCGAGCGCCCGCGTCAGGTTGGAATGGCAGCAGTGGTGGTACTCGGTGCCCTTCAGAAGCATGTTGGTGTAGGGATCGCAGCGCGTGCCGATCACGTCGTGAATGCCGCCGCCGTATTCGTCCCAGCCGTACCAGTCCAGCGTATCGTACGTGATGGTGGCAAGCGCGCGCAGGGCCGGCAGCGTGCTCCACAGGCGGTCACCGGTTGAGACGTGGGTGGCGTGCAGGGCGCGTGTCTTGCCGCTGAAGAAGCGTTCCGACAGATCGTGCGCGTTCCACAGATTGAGGTCGCCGACCTGCGGACCCTCGATGCTGACGATGCGGAAGAGATGGCCGGCGGGTACGTCGAACGCCGCCGCCTCGCGCGGCGGGGCGATGATTTCGCCCACCTTGGTCGGGTTGTGTCTCACCCGCGCGTAGAACGCCGCATCGAAGGGCGGCAAATGCTCCACCGAGTAGCAGACCACCGGCTTTACCTGCCGCAGCTTTGCCGCATCGGCGGGAGCATTCGTTTGCGGTGTGCGTCTCATCGAAACCAGCCCCTCATATCAAAGACCGAACAACGGCTGCAGCAGGCGAGGCAGTAGGCCTTGGAAGCGAGCCGGACGCTCGCAGGCCAGCGCGCAGATGCAGCCGACGGCGGCATCGGCCACCGGACGATGCTCGATCGATTGGTCGAGATCGGCGGCGTCGCCCATGTGAAAGCGCCCGACCTCGTCCTGATAGGCGCCACGCAACACCAGTGTCAGCTCGGCACCGTTGTGGCCGTGCGCCGGCAGGCCGTAACCGGGAGCAGCGCGGATGAGATGCAACTCGCCCGCGTCGGCGCCCGCAAGAGCAATGCGGTGATGCCAGATGCCGAAGCTGAGCGGTCGCCAGCGCACGGCTTTGAGGGGCCTGCCGACCAAGCGCGCGAGCGGTAGCGGCAGGTCGCTTGGCAGGGCTGTCTGGGCGCCCACCCGTTGTGGTTGGTGCACGGGCATTGGTGCGGGTTTGCTCGCGAGGGGAACGGGGTGGAGATCGGCCAGCAGCGCTGCACCGACACTCTCCAATGCGGTGAGCCCGATCTGACAGGGCCGGCACAGGGTGACGTGGCTGGCGGCAACGACGGCGAGCGCGGGCGTGAGCGTGCCGGCCGCCAGGCTCATCAGGGTGGCATCGTCGAGGTGATGGGCGATGCTCATTGCAGGTCCCCGAGGGACTGGCGAATCCGCTGGCAGGCGAGGCGAATGCGCGATTTCACGGTGCCGAGCGGAATACCCAGCTGCTCGGCGATGGCGCTGTGCGGCAGGCCGTCCACGAACGACAGCGTGACAACCGTGCGCTGCTCGTCGGGCAATTCAGCGAGCGCGGCGCTGACCCGCTTCTGGCGCTCCTTTGCGTATACAATCTCGTCGGCGGGCAGGTCGCCCGAAGCCTCCATCAGTTCCTCGGGCAGCTGCTGCCAGGGCAGCTCCCGGCGCAGCCGGTCGATGCGCAGGTTGCGGGCAATGGTGAACACCCAGGAGGCGATGCTGCCGCGATCGCCGGCATACAGCGCGGCCTTGCGCCACACCGTGAGCAAGGTGTCCTGGACGAGGTCGTCGGCGGTGGCCGCGTCCGCCCCACAGCGCATCATGTAGGCTTTCACGCGCGGGCCATAGGTCTGATAAAGCTCGCGAAATGCGCTAGGCTCCGCCTGCTCCGCCACGCGCCGCAACAGATCCGTCATGATGCCAAGACCAGTCCTGGTCGCAGGCCAATCTCTCGGCGCCGGCGACGATTGGGGCGACCATAGCGGAATGGCGCGCCGTCAAGAAGGCGACAGGGCGGCAGGCGGGCGCCCTTGGCACCGTAGAGTTACCGGTTCGACGCAGATCGGCGGTGCCGTTCACGCTCATGCTTACCCCGGCCGTCCCAATCGGTTAGGGTGCCCCTGGACTAAATTGAAACTCAAGCGCGAATCCGGCCGGACTTCAGAATGGCAGACGCCAAGCGCATCCTGTGCGTGGGACACTCCGCCCTCGACCGCATCTATCGTATCGAGACGTTTCCAGCCCAGCCGACCAAGGTGCGCGCGCTTGAGCACATCGAGGCGGGCGGGGGCATGTCCGCCAACGCTGCCGTGGCGATCGCCCGGCTGGGCGGCAAGGCCGAGTTGTGGAGCCGCATCGGCGACGACGCCGCCGGCGCCGCGATCAGGGCCGGCCTGAAGGCCGAGCGGGTCGACGTCCGCTACGTGCAGTCTTTCGAGGGCGCGCGTTCATCGACCTCGGCCATCATCGTCGATGACAAGGGCGAGCGGCTGATCGTCGGGCAGCGCGATGCCGGCATGCCGGGCGGCACCAGCTGGCTGCCGCTCGAGCGCGTCAAGGAGGCCGACGCGGTGCTGGGGGACCTGCGTTGGCTGGAGGGCCTGCGCGCCGTGTTCACGCGCGCCCGCAAGGAGGGCGTGCCGACCGTGCTTGACGGGGATCTCGGCGCCCGCGAGGCGCTCGGCGGCATTCTCAAGCTGACCGACTATGCCATCTTCGGCGCGGCAGCTTTGCGCGAGTTCGCGCCGGGCGATAGCGATGAAGATCGGCTCAAGCACGTGCTATCGCTCGGCCCCCTGCATGCGGGCGTGACACTGGGTTCGGAGGGCTATACCTGGCGCGAGCGGGACGCGCACGGCCACGTCCCAGCCTTCGGCGTCAGCGTCACCGACACGACCGGAGCCGGGGATGCGTTTCACGGCGCCTACGCGCTGATGCTTGCGGAGGGACGCTCCTCGCCGGAGCGCGCGCGCTTGGCCGCGGCCGTGGCGGCATTGAAGTGCACGCGGCTCGGCTCGCGCGCCGGATTGCCGACACGGGCCGAACTCGACGCCTTTCTTGCGTCACACCAGGGTTGAAGCTGCGCGGAACGAGGCGGCACGTCGGACGTTATCCACAGATATCGAACTCACTCCTCAACAATTGATTTGAATCATGGTGCGCCGGCCGACGGCGCGGATAGATTTCAGAGTTGGGGCACCCGAGAGCAGGAGGATCGAGTGCATGCCTGAGAAATCGAGCAACGGGCGGGCCGAGTCCGCGTTTCCGCCCATGATGATGATGCCGTTCGGCTTCGAGGCGTTCATGGAGTTCCACCGCCCGGCATTGGCGGCGGCGGCGCAGATGAACGGCAAGGTCTATGATGGCATCGCCGCGATGAACAAGAACTGGGTAGCCTTCATCAATCGGCGGCTGAAGGAAGATCTTGCCCTGCCACAGCAGCTGGCTGGCTGTAGGACGCTGCAGGATATGTACGGTGTTTACAATGACTTCTTCCAGCGCGCCTACGCCGACTACCAGGCTGAATTCGAGCAGTTAAGCAAGCTTGGCAAGTCGCTGGCGGAAGACACCGTGCAGGCCGTCCAGTCGGGCGCTGAGGAAGTAGCCAAGAGCGCTACCGAGAAGGCCCGGACCAGGGCCGCCTAGCTGCCGCAGACAGAGTCGCGCCAAGCCCGCTCCGTCGCCGCGCCTGAGCATGGGCGCGCGGCGGTTGGCGCGTGCGCGCGGACATGGTTGGCGCGTGCGCGCGGACATGCATGCGTGTCTATCGCAGCTCGACTACTTGTAGCGCCGGCCGTGGTACGGGCGGTACTGATAGGCCCGAGGTCCTGTGTATTCGTAGGTCGTGGGCTTGTAGTAGTAGCGCGAGGGAGGAGCGGTGTAGACGGGCGGTGCATAGTAGCGGGGCGCCACGTAATAGACGGGACCGCTGCCGGCATAGCCGTACACGGCGGGATAGCCGTAAACGTAGTAGCCTGGCGCGCCGTAGCCGTAGTAGCCGCCGTAATAGTAGGCGCGGGGGTAAGAGTCATCCCATCCGAACCCGCCGGCCGAAGCGGGGCCAGTGCCGAGCGCCAAAAGCGCAACCGCAAGACCGCATCCGGCCAAGTACTTCCGCATTTCCAGCCTCCTCACCCGTCGGAGATTGCACGTGCGCACAGCATGGCAGGCCAGCTACGCCTACGCACTCGGGCAAAACCCCGATTGGCGCCGAGGACGACCCCGTACGCACCATGCCGTGCAACTTGAAGCGGCGTCTGTGAAAGACTGGGCCGTCGCGGGTGGACGCCGGATGCGGGGGCGGCTAATGGTCCCCGTACAACTCGAAAGCCAGACAGCGGGGGCAGCGTGGCGAATCCGGCGGTGAAGATGAGCGCAAACAGTGCCTCAATGCACAAGGACATGGCCAACGCCATACGGGCGCTGGCCATGGACGGGGTCGAGCAGGCGAAATCGGGCCATCCCGGCATGCCAATGGGCATGGCCGATGTGGCGACCGTGCTAGTCACGCAGTTTCTGAAATTCGACGCTACTGCTCCCGGCTGGCCCGATCGCGACCGCTTCGTTTTGTCGGCGGGGCACGGCTCGATGCTGCTGTACGCGCTGCTGCACCTAACCGGTTATCCCGGCATGACCATCGACGAACTGAGACGCTTCCGCCAGCTCGGTTCCAAGACCGCCGGCCATCCCGAGTTCGGGCACGCGCCGGGCATCGAGACGACGACCGGTCCGCTGGGACAGGGGCTCGGCAACGCGGTCGGCATGGCGCTGGCCGAGCGGTTGCTCAATGCGCGCCACGGAGACGGCGTCGTCGACCACTACACCTACGTGATTGCCGGAGACGGCTGCCTGATGGAGGGCATCAGCCAGGAGGCG
The DNA here is from genome assembly GCA_035762425.1 of Hyphomicrobiaceae bacterium. Lineage (GTDB taxonomy): Bacteria > Pseudomonadota > Alphaproteobacteria > Rhizobiales > Hyphomicrobiaceae > AWTP1-13. Next base: position 9,062 of record DASTOW010000077.1, read on the forward strand.
ATCTCGCTGGCCGGCCACCTGAAGCTTTCCAAACTGATCGTGCTGTTCGACGACAATTCGATCTCAATCGATGGAGCCACCTCGCTGGCTGTATCGGACGACCAGGTGCAGCGCTTCGAAGCCTCCGGCTGGGCGGCGACCCGCATCGATGGTCATGATCCTGAAGCGGTGGTGAGAGCGCTCTCGGCTGCGCGGTCCTCCGATCGGCCGACGCTGATTGCCTGCAAGACGGTGATCGGCTACGGCGCGCCGAATAAACAGGGCAAGGCCTCCACGCACGGCGAGCCGCTCGGTGCAGATGAGATCAAGGGTGCGCGCGAAAAGCTCGGCTGGCCGCACGCGGCCTTCGAGGTGCCAAGCGACGTGCTGGCGGCCTGGCGCGCGGCAGGCGCGCGCGGTGGCAGTCAGCGCAAGGCTTGGGAGCAGCGCACGGCCAAGCTTGCACCGTCCGTTCTGCGCGATCCGATCGACACGCAGGCAGCCGAGGCCATCAAGGCGGCCGTCGCGGAGATCAAGGCCGAGTTCGTGGCGGCGCCGCCGAAGCTGGCGACACGCCAGGCCTCGCAGAAGGTGCTGGAGAAGCTGGTGCCGGCCGTGCCTGCGCTGATCGGCGGCTCAGCGGACCTCACCGGCTCGAACGGCACCCGCACCAAGCATCACAGCGCGGTGGCGGCCGGCGCGTTTACCGGCGCCTATGTCCACTACGGCGTGCGCGAGCACGGCATGGCTGCGACCATGAACGGGCTGGCATTGCACGGCGGCATCGTGCCGTACGGTGCGACCTTCCTGGTCTTCACCGACTACTGCCGGCCGTCGATCCGGCTATCGGCGCTGATGGGCCAGCGCGTGGTCTACGTCATGACCCACGACTCGATCGGCCTCGGCGAGGACGGCCCCACGCATCAGCCGGTCGAGCAGCTGGCAAGCCTCAGGGCCATGCCGAACCTCAACGTATTCCGCCCGGCCGACGCCGTGGAGGTGGCCGAGTGCTGGGAGCTGGCGCTGCTCGCCTCAGGTGCGCCGTCGATCCTGGCCTTGACGCGGCAGGGGCTGCCGGCGCTGCGCACCAAGGCGGACGGCGAAAACCTGTCGGCCAAGGGGGCCTACGTGCTGGCCGAGGCGGGCGGCGGCAAGCGCGACGTGACCATCCTCGGCACTGGCTCCGAGGTGAGCCTTGCCATCGAGGCGCGGGAACAGCTGGAAAAGAGCGGCGTTCACGCGGCAGTGGTGTCGATGCCATGCTGGGAGCTGTTTGCGGCGCAGCCCGACAGTTATCGCAAGTCGGTTCTGGGTTCGGCGCCGCGCATCGGCGTCGAGGCGGCGATCGGCATGGGCTGGGAGCGCTGGCTGGGCGATGGCGGCACGTTCATCGGCATGACGGGCTTCGGCGCTTCGGCTCCTGCAGCCAAGCTCTACGAGCACTTCGGCATCACGCCGGGCCACATCGTGGCGGCGGCAAAGAAACTGGTGGGCTAGCCTGAGCATGCAACTCGATCGCCTGAAGACCGCTGCCGGGCTCGACCTGAAGGGCAAGTGCGTGCTGGTGCGCGCCGACCTCAATGTGCCGGCCAAGAGCGGCAAGGTTACCGACGCCACGCGCTTGGAGCGCATCGTGCCGGGCCTTGAGGATTTGGCCGAGCGCGGCGCCAGGATCATCGTCGTCTCGCACTTCGGCCGTCCCAAGGGCGGGCCCGATCCGCAGTACTCGCTCAAACCCGTCGCCGAGAAGCTCGGTGAACTGCTCGGCAAGTCGATCGCGTTCGCTCCCGACTGCATCGGCGAGCCGGCGGCTAAAGTGGTAAGCTCGCTCAAGGATGGCACGATCGCCGTGCTGGAGAACCTTCGCTTCCACGCTGGCGAGGAGAAGAACGATCCCGACTTCGCCAAGGAGCTTGCCAAGCATGGCGACATCTTCGTCGGCGATGCGTTTTCCACGGCGCATCGTGCGCATGCTTCCACCGATGCCATCACGCGCCTGCTGCCGTCCTATGCCGGGCCGCTGCTGATGGAGGAGGTCGATGCGCTGCGCAGCGTGGTCGACCGGCCGGTGCGCCCCACCGCCGCGGTGATCGGCGGCGCCAAGGTGTCGACCAAGATTCCCGTGCTCACCAACCTCGCCGGCAAGGTCGACAAGCTGATCATCGGCGGTGGCATGGCGAATACGTTCTTCCTGGCGCAGGGCGTCAACGTCGGCCGGTCGCTGGCCGAGCCGGACTTCGCCAAGACGGCGCTCGAGATCATGCATGCCGCCAAGGAGCAGAGCTGCGAGGTGGTGCTGCCGGCCGACGTGGTGGTGGCGGCCAAGTTTGAGGCAGGTGCCCCCTCGCGCGTGGTGCCGGTGCTGCAGACCCCCGCAGACGAGATGATCCTCGATGTGGGCCCGAAGGCCGTGGCGCACTACACGGACGTGATCGGGCGCTGCAAGACGCTCCTGTGGAACGGACCGCTCGGCGCCTTCGAGATCGCCCCGTTCGGGGAAGGCACCTTTGCGCTGGCGCGCGCGGCCGCCGAGCTGACCAAGGCCGGCAAGCTCATCTCGGTGGCTGGCGGCGGTGACACGGTGGCGGCACTTAACGCCGCCGGCGTCACCGATCAATTCAGCTACGTGTCGACCGCCGGCGGCGCGTTCCTGGAATGGTTGGAAGGCCGCGAGCTGCCCGGCATCGTCGCGCTGACGCGGGCGGCCTGATGTGGTGGGCCTGATGCGGGCGATTTGGCGCGCAACCGGGCTGCAGGGTCGCCAACAAGGTCGGGGGGCGCTGAGCAGGCAGCGCTCGATGACAAGGCCACGGCCACTATGGCCGCCCCGTCTAGCCTTCCTTGAACTGCCTTAGCATCACGCTCAATCGATCTGCGTCTTCGGCCGAGATTTCTCTGGTCTGCTGCAGCATCTCCAGTCCGTCTTTGGCGTGCTGGTGCT
>DASTOW010000078.1:0-6437 GCA_035762425.1 Hyphomicrobiaceae bacterium
CGCCGAGTTGGCCCTTGCTGGTGCCAGGCGCCTGCACGCGATTGTAGGCGCCCTCGATGAGCGGCAGGCCTTGCGTCTCGTGCTCCAGGAACGCGTCGGCGATGTTGAAGATGTGGTAGACGAGCTGACCGTAACTGCGCGGCCGGTTGGGCAGCAGGTCGCCGAGCCGCTCCTCGGGGATCTGCCGCAGGTAGCGTTGCGCGGCAGCCTGGATCGTGGTCAGTCGGCTCACCAGCTCAGCCGGTGCCAAGATTGTCGCGCCACCCCAACGGATGCCGGCCACGCGGGCGACATCGCGCAGCACTTGTCCGTTCGCCCAATCGGTTCCCCGCCGGATGATGGGAACCGAGCGCACGCCGAGTTCCGCGAGTTCGGCCATGGCCGCGCGGTCCTGCAGCACGTTGACCGAAATGAACGGCACGCCGTGGCGGGTTAGGAACTCCTTCATGCGCAGGCAACTCGTGCAGCCGGGCTGCCAGTAGGCCTTGATGGGTGCATCGGCCGGTTGCGGCATGGGCGCGTCTCCCTGTGTTGGTTGTGCCCAGAATACAGCGCTCGGCACCCGCGAGATACCTCTGCATTGGTTCCCTGCCTAGCGAGTGCCGCATGAACCCTGTATTGCTTCGAATCAGGAGGACCCGACCTTGCTGAGACTGGCCGTCATCGGAATAGCCGTGGGTTTGGCTGTGCTCGGCCAGTCCGGCCTGCCGCGGGCCGAGGAGGTCAGGTCGGAACTCGCCGCGCGTCTGACGCCGGAGCAGCTGCGCATCTACGAGCAGTACCTGAAGGCCCGCACCACCTTCGACCGCCAGCTGCAGGCCTATTGGCGAGCGGTCGACTCCAAACGTGATGCACGCCGGGCCCGCCGCATGCTGGGGCAGGATTACACGCCCGACGATTACATCACCGAGCAACCGCCGAAGTACCGCGGGCCGGAGTTGCCGGCAGAGATCGCCAAGATCGTCAACGAGGTGCGGCCGCTCGAGCCCGAGAAGTTGCTGCCCAACGTGGCCGACTTCCTGGAAAGCGCGAAAGCCCAGTACGGCTTCGTTCCGACACCCACCACGGAGCGCGAGTTCAAGCGGCGCTATGCCGAGGAGGCACTGGCCGTCGGCCTGAGCAAGGACCAGGTGGTGCGCATCTATGCGCTGGAGACCGGGGGGCAGGGGACCTACGATATGCAGTCGGGCATCAACCCGATCACCCGCCAAGGCAAGCCGATCTCCTCGGCCCTGGGATACGCCCAGCTGCTGCATGCCAACTCGACGAGCGAGTTCGTAAAGTACGGGGAGAGCTGGGCCAAGCGACTGTTGGCGATGGCCGCCAAGCCGGGTACGCCGCCGGACCGCGCCAGCGCGCTGCGCGCCAAGGCGTCAATCCTGCGCCGCATGCTGCGTGCGGCGCGTTCCGTCCCGAATGAATGGTCCTCGCACGTGGCGTTTGGCGGCACGCCGAAGGGTCAGGCGATCCATGCGCTGAATCTGGATGCCGACGTAGGCCCCTGGTTGCAGGTACTCAAGCTGCGCGGCCTCAAGGATGACGCCGAGAAAGCCGGCCGGCCCAACCTGACCGGCGGCGAGATCGAGCTGATGAACCTGGCCGGACCGCGTACGGGACTGGAGATGCTCACCCCGGTCGCGCAGAATATGCCGACGTCGAATTTCTTCAGCCAGGGCGGCTACTACCGCAATACCATAGTCCGCGAAAAGACGGCGATCGAGTTGCTGCGAGCCCTGGAAAGCCGCATGGAAGCCAACCTGAAGAAGCCGGGCTCCATCGAGTTCGCCCAGATCTTCGACGAGGTCGGTCGTAAGTGAATGGGGCGGCTTGGGGGAGTCGCTCAGTTCAGCGCCGCAAGGGCTATGGTGGCACCGATGAAGAGGAGGTGGGCGGCAAAGAACGCAAGGGACAGGGGTAGGAAACGCTTCATGGCTGGCAGTGTCCTGAAAGGCAGGCAAGGAAATGCGCTCAATTGATCGCACGCCCGTGTAAAACGGCGCTTAAGGCAGCCGCTTCAGTTTGCGGGTTGGAGTTGGCGCTGAGTTAGGATTCGCGCAAGTCGTACCGGCCGATGCCGCCGTCACCAGTCATGGGAAGTGTCTCCGCCCAGTTGATCCACCGCTACAACTCGCGGCGCACCGCCCGGTTCCCCCGGCAACCGGCACTTGCAAGATCGGGCAGCCACCAAAGATTGCCTCTTGTTTTGCCCGCGCTTGCACAAAAGTAATCTCTTTGTCAAAAAGTAAGACCACGTACCGCTCTGGGTCGCTCAGATGTCGCCGGTCGCTGACAGATACATTCTCGGCTGGGAGGAATGGGTTTCTCTTCCCGAGCTCGGCCTGCCCGCTATCAAGGCGAAGGTCGACACGGGCGCGCGCACGTCCGCGCTGCACGCCTATTTCGTGGAGCCGGTGGAGATCGAGGGCGTAGCGATGGTGCGCTTCGGCGTGCATCCCATCCCCCGCCGCGACGACGTGGAGATCATCTGCACGGCGCGGATCAAGGACCGGCGCGAGGTGACGAGCTCAAATGGCGAGCGCGAGAACCGCTACGTCATCGAGACGCCGATTCGCATTGGCGACCGTGAGTGGCCGATCGAGATCACGCTCACCAACCGCAACGCCATGACCTATCGCATGCTGATCGGCCGGCAGGCGATCACGGACGATATTCTGGTCGACCCGGCCACCTCGTTCCGCCAGCCGCGCCTGCGCTACAAGCTCTACAACAACGTCGCCTGAAGCTCAGCTTGGGCTTGACGGGCGATGGACAAGGCCGCCATGCGTGCGGCAAGCTTGCGCAATCAACATCGGAAGGCCACGTCATGCTGACACTTTACTACGCGCCGGGCGCGTGCTCGCTGGCGGCGCACATCGTGTTGGAAGAGGGCGGCGAGACGTACGAGGCGCAGCGCCTCGATCTTTCCAAGGGCGAGCAGCGTACCGAGGCCTACCTCAAGATCCATCCGCAGGGCCGCGTGCCGGCGCTGCGCCTCGACAGCGGCGAGGCGATCACTGAGAACACGGCGATCCTACCCTACCTCGGCAAGCGCTTCGGCCTGTGGCCGAAGGACCCGCTGGACGAAACCCGCGCCCTGTCGCTGATCGGTTTCTTCGCGGCCAGCGTGCACCCAGCGCACGCCCACATCAGCCGGCCGGAGCGATATGCGACCGACAGCACGCATTTTCCCAATCTCCAGGAGACCGGCCGCAAGGCGTTTGGCGGGTACCTGCAGCAGATCGACGGCCGGCTGGCCGGCCGCGAATGGCTGTCCGACAGCTACTCGGTGCTCGATCCCTACGCCTTCCTCTTCTACACGTGGGGCCTGCGCCGCGAGTTGCCGGTGCGCGACATGAAGAACTACACGGCCTTCAAGGACCGCATGCTGCAGCGCCCCGCCGTTCAGCGCGTTGTCGAGGACGAGAAGGTCAAAGCTTGACGGGTGCTTGGCTGGTCTCGCGAGAACGTCTTCCAGTTCGGCGCGCGGCCATGCCGCAGACACGCTCCAGCATGGCCCCCCGGCCCGAGTTCGGGCCGGCCATCCGCCCGTGCTGCACAGGCCTCGGCTGTTGCGGTGCCGCAGGTGCCAGCAAGATCACATTGTGCGGCGGCTCTTGATGGCGGCGGCTAGCGTGCCTTCGTCGAGGTAGTCGAGCTCGCCGCCGATCGGCACGCCTTGAGCGAGGCGACTGACCGTGACACCACTGCCGTGCAGCTGCTCGGTCAAATAGTGCGCGGTCGACTGACCCTCCACGGTGGCGTTGAGGGCCAGCAGCACCTCCTTCACGGGCGGCACCGCCCGCTCGATGAGCCGGCCGATGTTGAGCCGCTCTGGGCCGATGCCGTCGAGGGGCGAGAGATGGCCGCCCAGTACGTGGTAGAGCCCGCTCACCACCCCGGCCCGCTCCAGCGCCCACAGGTCGCCGATTTCCTCCACCACCACGATCAGGCCCGCGTCGCGGCGCGGGTCTTGGCAGATGGTGCAGGGGCTGACGGTATCGATATTGCCGCAGGTCGGGCACTCGATGATCTTGGCGGCGGCATCGGTCAGCGCGGCGGCAAGGGGCTCCAGCAGGTCGCTGCGCTTCTTGATGAGCGTCAGCGCGGCCTTGCGCGCGGAGCGGTGGCCGAGCCCCGGCAACCGCGCCAGCAGCTGCACCAGCCGCTCAATCTCCGATCCTGCGGACGTTTTGGCCATGCTTCACCTGCCCCTGTGCCAGAGGCCGAGCCTTCGGCCCGAACGATGGGCAAGAGCGACACGGCTCAGCGCAGCCGAGGCTGCGCCCTCCCCCTGCCCGACAGCTGCCCTAAGCCGCCGGTCGTGTCGGGTGGGGGCGATGGAAACACCAGGCTGCACGCCCCCCTGACGCACCTGACGACTTGGCTCGCTCGGTTGCGCAGGGACGATAGCCACTCGCCGCCGCCGCGAGCCAAATCGTGGCGCGTCTTCCTCCCCCCTGAAGCGGGAGGCGATGATTGCGGCTCGCGCGAATTGCAGCATAGATCAGAACAGCTTGAGGCCGGGGGGCAGGTTGAGGCCGCCAGTCACCTCCTGCATTTTGGTCTGCACAGCTGCCTCGGCTTTGCCCTTGGCATCCTGGAACGCGGCGAGGATCAAATCCTCCAGCATCTCCGCGTCCTCGGGCTTGAGCAGGCTCGGGTCAATCTTGATGCCGCGTGCCTCAAACTTGCCGTTCAGCTTAACCGTGACCATGCCGGCGCCTGACTGGCCTTCCACTTCCAGGGCCGCCAGCTCCTGCTGCACCTGTTGCATGCGGCCCTGGATCTCCTGGGCCTGCTTCATCATTTTCATCAGGTCGAACATGGGTGTTCCTTGGCGGAGCGAGCCGCGTACGGCAGTTGGCGAGCAACGGTGAGAGTAGAGGGTTTCCGATGTGTGTTGAACCGGAAATCCTGCGGCAGAGCCGTCTGCTAGAGGAGCCTGCCTAACCTACCCGGTGCCGGTTTCGTCCTTCTTGATGCCCGGCAGGGGCTTCACGCTGGTGATACGGGCATCCGGGAATTCCTGCAGGATGGCGGCCACCGCAGGGTGCTGCTCGATCTCGCGCAGCTCGGCTGCCTCCCGCTCGCGCACCACCTCGCCAATCGGCCGCTCGCCCGGCGCCTTGCTCAGCGCCACCATCCATCGCCCACCGGTCCAGTCGTTGAGCTTTTCGCGCAACTCGTTGGCAAGTTCCCTGGGCGCACCCACCAGCAGATGCAGCTCGATGCTGCCTGCGGGATCGAACTTGACCAGGCTGACATGCTCTTCCAGATGCACCTTCAGCTTGGCCTCGCGCCGCTTGCCGGCATAGTCCACCACCTCCGCGAACGTGCGCAGCCTGGGCACGTCTTCGGCGGCGGGGCCTGGCTCATCCAGGCCCTCGTCGTTGTCGCCGAGGCCGCTTTCGTCCTCGGACCCTTCGTCAGGTTCGTCGATCGAGGAATGCAGCGCCGGTCGTTGCAAGGGTGCTGGTTTGGTGGCGGCCCGCGTACCGGCCGGTGTCGCGCTGCCGCCGCCGGCGACCACACGCATCAGCTCGTCAGGAGCCGGCAGGTCGGCCGTGTACGCCAGCCGGATCAGCACCATCTCGGCCGCGGCTGTAGGATTGGGCGCATCGGCGACCTCCTCGAGGCCCTTGAGCAGCATCTGCCAGGCGCGGGCCAGGATAGGCACGGACAGGCGCTCGCCCAGCGTAGCAGCGCGCGCCCGCTCCTCGCTCGACAAGCCTTCGCCGGCAGCCGCCACGCCCAGCGTCTTGGCGCGCGTCGTGGTGTGCACCGCCTCGGCGAGATCGGCCAGGATCTGGCCGGGCTCGGCTCCGTCACGATGCAGGCCGGCCAGCAGCTCCAGCGCCGGACCCACCGCGCCGCCCATTAACTGCTCGAACAGGTCGAAGACGCGCCCGCGGTCGGCAAGGCCCAGCATGGCCCGCACACTGTCGGTACGGACGCTGCCGGCGCCCATCGCCAGCGCCTGGTCGAGCAGCGACAGGCCATCACGCACGGACCCCTGGGCGGCGCGGGCGATCAGCGCCAGCGCGTCGTCCTCGGCCGTAGCGCCCTCCTTGCCGGCAATGCCCCTGAAGTGCGCCACCAGCGTCGGCACGTCGACCCGACGCAGATCGAAACGCTGCGTGCGCGACAGCACCGTGACCGGCACCTTGCGCACCTCGGTGGTGGCGAAGATGAACTTCACGTGCTCGGGCGGTTCCTCGAGCGTCTTCAAGAGCGCGTTGAACGCACCCTTGGAGAGCATGTGCACCTCGTCGATCAGGTACACCTTGTAGCGCGCTACCAGCGGCCGGTAGCGCGCGCTCTCGATGATCTCGCGCATGTTGTCGACGCCGGTGTTGGAGGCGGCATCCATCTCCAGCACGTCGGGGTGGCGGCCTTCCATGATCTCAGCGCAGTGTCGGCCGAAGCCCTCCATGTCG
>DASTOW010000079.1:0-2272 GCA_035762425.1 Hyphomicrobiaceae bacterium
AAGACACTCGGCCTCGAAGTGCCCCCGACGCTGCTGGCAACCGCCGACGAGGTGATCGAATGAGGCGGAGGGAGTTCATCGCGCTCCTCGGCGGCGCGGCGGCGGCGTGGCCGCTCGCCGCGCGCGCGCAGCAGCCGTCGATGCCGGTGATCGGGTTCCTTAGCCCAACTTCACCGGAAGCGATGGCGCAGATGGTGGCCGCGTTGCGCCACGGCTTGAGTGAAACCGGATATGTCGAAGGCCGGAACCTGCAGATCCAATACCGATGGGCACGGAGTGATAACGATCGGCTGCCGGCGTTGGCAGCCGATCTGGTCCACCATCAGGTGGCGGTGATTGTTGCAAGCTTCATCCGGGCGTCGCTGGCGGCGAAGGCTGCTACCTCGACGATCCCGATCGTTTTCACGACCGCCAACGATCCCATCCAGTTCGGTCTTGTCGCCAGTCTGAACCGACCAGGCGGCAACGCCACGGGCATCAGCTTCTTGACCGCGGCACTGGGGGAAAAACGGTTGGAACTCGTGCACGAACTGGTGCCGGCGACCACTGTCGTCGCCGTGCTCGTGAATCCGAACAATGCCAATGCCGAAATCAATGTGGGTAATGTCAAAGCGGCTGCTCGTACCGTCGGGGTGCGAATCGAGGTGTTGAATGCAGCCAGCGAGCGCGATCTCGAAGGCGTATCTGTCATTCTTGCCCAACGGCCGGCGGGTGCTCTCGTCATCCTCAACGACCCGCTCTTTACCGACCTCCGCACCCAGATCGTCGCGCTGACGGCGCGGCATAGAGTGCCTGCGATCTATGGCGCGCGTGAGTCTGTCGAAGCCGGTGGGTTGATGAGCTATGGCGCCAACAACGCCGATGTCTTCCGCCAGGCTGGCATCTACGTTGGCAAGGTTCTCAATGGTGCCAAGCCGGCCGATCTGCCCGTCCTGCTGCCGACCAGATTTGAACTCGTGATCAATCTCAAGACCGCGAAGGCGCTTGGCCTCACGGTGCCGCCGACGCTCATCGCCCGCGCTGACGAGGTGATCGAATGATGGGGTGGATGGCCCCCTTGCGGCATCTGAGTGCCAAACTGCTGTCTGATCGAATCAGCAGCGAATGGGAGCCATCCATGGGCGAGGTTACTACGATCGGATTGGACTTGGCGAAGCATGTTTTTCAGGTGCACGGGGTCGATGCAGAGGGAGGGACGGTTCTGCGCAAGCAGCTTCGGCGTGCGCAGGTTCTGGCGTTCTTCAGTCGACTGCCGCCCTGTCTGGTTGGCCTGGAGGCGTGCGCGACGGCGCACTACTGGGCGCGGGAGTTGCGTGCGCTTGGCCACGAGGTGCGTCTGATGCCGGCGCAATACGTGAAGGCCTACGTCAAGCGCAACAAGAACGATGCGGCGGATGCGGCGGCGATTTGCGAGGCGGTTGTGCGGCCGACGATGCGCTTTGTGCCGGTCAAGACGGCTGAGCAGCAAGCTGCCGTGCTGCTGCACCGAGGCCGGGAGCGGCTGGTGCGCCAGCGTACGGGTCTGGTGAACGCTTTGCGCGGGCACCTGGCCGAGTTCGGCGTGATCGCGCCGCAGGGCTTACGCAACGTCGGCAAGCTGATCACCATTGTCCGCGATGAGGGCGACGCGCGGCTGCCGGATTTGGCGCGCCAAGTGCTACAGGTGCTGGCCGCCCAGATTGAGCAGCTGGAGGCGGCGGTTGCGGCGATCGAGAAGCAACTTACGGCCTGGCACAAGAGCAACCCCGTCAGCCAGCGCCTGGCGAGCGTTCCGGGCATCGGCCCTATCATCGCCACAGCAATCGCCGCCACGGTGGTAGAACCGAGCGGCTTCCGCAGTGGGCGCGAGTTCGCGGCTTGGCTGGGTCTGGTGCCACGGCAGAATTCCACCGGCGGCAAACATCGCCTGGGCGGGATATCCAAGCGCGGCAACCAATATTTGCGCCGGCTTCTGATCAACGGCGCCAGCGCCAATCTGCTACGCTCGAAGGCGACTAATGCCGATCCGTGGGTGATCAGACTGCGCCAGCGGCGGCCGAGCCTGGTGGTGGCGGTAGCGCTAGCCAACAAGACCGCGCGCATCGCCTGGGCGGTGATGCACCGGCATGAGAACTACCAGCGCGTGGCCGCAGCGGCTTAGGCCGCTGAGCCACGTTCTGGAGCTTGCGAGAGAGCAATGACGCGTGATGGCACAGTCGGTCGATCCGACGCAACCGAGCCAAACCTGGCGTTTCATCGGGACATCGATCCCGTTCGAATGATGAGGACTCGG
>DASTOW010000080.1:0-2915 GCA_035762425.1 Hyphomicrobiaceae bacterium
CGCAAGGACAGGCAAGGCTTGCGTTGCATTTGGCAGGACGCGCGCTCTGGTCGCCCGTTGCGGTGGCGTTGAAGCTGTTCAACACCGACCACCGGCGCAGCATGGCACTGCTCACGTTGCTGCTGTGGATCCCGACCCGCCACATTGGTCTTGGGCGGCGAGATCAAGCCGAGCTGGAGCCGCAGGCGCGAGGCCAAACCTAGTGCTGAACCAAAGCCTTGGCGAGGCGTTGCAGACGCACGCACGCCCAGGAGTAGCAGCATGGCCCAAGGCAGCCTCGCAAGGGCATCCGACAAAATCTCCGATCTGAAAGAGTCCGATCTGAAAGAGAATGTCTCAGAAGGGCTCAGCACGGCTGGGGATCAGGCCGAGAACGAGGTTCGTCGTTTGGCCGAGCAGGGACGCGAGGCCGGCAAGAACATCCAGGAGGTCGCCGGCAACATCAAGGGCGCAGTCGACAAGTCGGTGCAGGATCAGCCGATGGCCGCGCTCGCCCTGGTCGCGGCGGTCGGCTTCGTGCTGGGCGCGCTGTGGAAGTCCTAAGCGACGGAGGACATCGTGTTCGCAGGTCTCATCAACCAAGCCAAGGCCGCGGTAAGTGGCCTGGTGCTCAGATACGTCGCGCGCGCCTCGGTCGCCATCCCCTTTGTCATCGCGCTGGGCTTCGCCTTGGCGGCCCTCACCGTCATGCTGGTCCAAAGTTTCGGCCAGATAACCGCCTATTGGCTGATGGCCGGCGGCCTTGCCGCCATCGGCGCAATCGCGGCCATTGGGGTGTCGGTGAAGGAGCAGGAAGAGGAAGTCGCCGAGCAAAAAGCCGAACAGGCGGACACGCAAAGCGCACTTGGCGACGCGACCGCCCAGGCATTGACGCAAGCGCCGCTGGCGCTGCTGGGCGGCCTCTTTGCAGCGCCAGGTGGCGCCACCACCGCGTTCAAGGTCGCGAGCATGCTCGGGCGGAACTTTCCGTTGGTCCTCCTCCTCGTGCTGATCGGCGCGCTGTTCTGGCCGACAGAAGGCAACGAGGCTGCACAGGAAGCCGACCTGCCAAGCGGGGAAAAGTCCAATGGCGCCCAGCCGGTCGAGACCCTTCACTAGCGCCGCAGCACTCATGCCGATTGCAGCGCAATGCTGGCCGATTCCAGCGCAATGATGGACTGAGCGGCAAGGCGACCATCGTGCGCTGACATGGTGTGGCCTCGCTAGGGTCGCGAGGCGTAGCCGCGCAAGATCTTCCTGTCATAGGGCGGTGTGGAGCGGCGCAGGACGACGATCACGTCGTGGCCACGCTGGCGTGCGATGCGGTCCGCTAGGGCGGAGCGCTCGCCTATTGCACGGGGTGACTTGAGCGCGGTGGGGCGCGGGGTGGGCGCCAGACCTACGCGTAGACAATCGGTGGCGGGTTTGAAACTGTCCTCTATTCGCTCCACCACCGGATCGAAGATGTGGCGCTGGGCGGAGGGATAGACCATGGCGAAGCTGCTAATCAACCGCCCACCACATGTGAACATGACCTTCTCGTAGAATATGCGCCCGCCACCCTCGCCGGACAGTGCAAACCAGCTGCTGCCGGTGCGGCGGTAGTCGATTTGGTAGTCCGGATAAGAATGGCGCTCGATGTATCGCTGATAGGTAATCGGCGTGAAGCCGGATGCATTGGGCAGCACACCCACCAGCAGACGCGCCGCGTCGTCCAGGGAGGCGAAGACTTGGCCGTCGCCGGCCTCAGCCGCTCGCTCAGTGACGAGGAGATCGGCAGGATATACGAGGGTGAAGCCGTAGCGCTCGTTGCGGTACTGCTGCCAATTTTGTGCGATCGCTACCGAGCTGGTCAGTATCAGATGCGCGCAAACGTACGACCCGAGTGCAACCGTGTGATGATCAAACATGGCTGTGCTCCTGGTTGAGCGGCTAGGGCCTGCGTAGCGTCTCCTGGCGCAAGATCTGATAGTCACGCGCCCTGTGCGCCGGCATGGTCGCTTCAGTCCCGAGCGGTACTTGGGTGAGGTCGATGCCAAGGCGTCGCTGGCTCGGGCGTATTGCGATGGTGGGCTGGGGGCGCCAGGAGTGGCGATCTTGGAAAAGGTCATCCGCCCATGGCGGCCAGCCCTGTGCCAATGCGGTATTGGCAGGCACCGGCAGGATCAGGCTGGCTCGCAAGATGCGCCGGCATTGCATGGCCCGCCGCACGGCTTTGGCCTTTCTGGATTGATCACGCCAGTCAAACGTGAGTGTGGGCCGGAACGTTCCTTTGTCGGCATCGATCCGTGCCGTGCGTGGCTCGGCCGCGCCCGGCGAGAGCTGGTGCAATGTCGCAGGGCCGCAACGCGAAGTCTGCGCGAACCTTTTTTCACCGCTCCGATCTTGGGCCGCATGGCGCCTGGGATCGAATGGCACTCCATCCGCTCCGACGTGCTTTTCGGTTGGCTGCCAGTGGTGAAGGACAACGGCGCGATGGTCCTTCCGTGGGCGTGCGCCGACCTTCGTGCAGCCGCAAGGCGCGATGGCTGGGCCCCACAAAAGAAGGCCCGCGTTGGCGGGCCTTCTCCGGTCGACCGGATCGCAGTGGTTGAGGATCACGCGTCTCAACGACGATCTTCGATCACCAGCTCCACCTTGCTGCCGCGCGGGTCGACAATGGCCAGGCGGCGCTCTGCTGTCACGTACTTGTAGTCGCGCACCTTCGGCACCTGTTCCACGACCGCGGCTGAGAAGGTCCACAAGCTCACATTGCGTGGCACCTCGGCACCTTCCGTGAGCGCGCCCAGCGCCAGCGTGCTATCGCTGCGCAGATCGACCTCGCGCAGCAGGATTTCCTTCTCCTTTTCGGTGAGCATCAGAGCGGCCGAGCCTCCGCCTGCGCGGCTGTCGCGACCGGCCGTGCGGTCGGACACGCGGATGACCTCCACAATCTC
>DASTOW010000081.1:0-25657 GCA_035762425.1 Hyphomicrobiaceae bacterium
TCTGGCGATCGTCATTCCGGTCCTGCTCTACAGTGCACTGCTTCTGCACCTCTACACCCAGTCGGAGCGAGCCTCCAACGAGCGTCGCGCCCTGGCCATCGCCCGCGCCCTCAGCGCCGACATCGATCGCGAGATCACCGGCATCATTACGACGCTGGAGGCGCTGGCCACCTCGCCGGCGCTGGCCACCAAGGATTACATGGCCTTCCATGTGCAGGCGCTGGAAGCTTTGCGCTCGCGCCCATCCTGGAACGTGGTGCTGACCGACGCTGCTCGCCAGCAGCAGGTCAATACGCGGCTGCCGCTGGGCTCACGTCTTCCGGTCAGCCAGGCGGAGCCCCCTATCCCTGACATCGTCCGGCAGACCGGCCAGCCCTACATCACGGACCTGTTCCGCGGCACAGTCGCGCGACGGATGATATTCGCGGTCGGCGTGCCGGTGCGCGTCGGCAACGACATTCCGTATGCGCTGATCATGTCGCTCGATCCGGAACGGCTGACGGAGCTGTTGCGAACGCCGGAGCTGCCGGAAGGCTGGTACGCCGCGGTGGCCGACCGGCAGAATGTCAATATCGCGCGCTCATACCAGCCCGAGCGCTATGTCGGTCAGCCGGTTCCAGGCGAATGGCTGCGCCAGTACGGCAACCGCGCCGAGGGCGTCGTCACGACCACCGACTTTGAGGGCGAGCGCTCGCTGCAAGCTTTCCACTGGTCCAAGGTGACGGGTTGGTGGGTATCGGCGTGGGCACCGTTGTCGGAGGTCGAGGAGCCCCTGCGCGATGCCTGGCGAACCTTCGTCTATGCCGGCACGATCCTACTCGGGCTGTCGCTGTTGCTGGCGCTCGGCATCGGCCACCGCATGTCGGTGCCCATCTTTGACCTGATGCGGGCCGGCCGCGCGCTCGGCCAGGGGCGGCCGGTGCAGCCGCTCTCAACGGCGCTGCGCGAGGCCGACGAACTGTCGGCGGTGCTGGCCACTGCCGCCAAGGAGCTGCGCGCCCGCACCCAGGCGCAGGCGCATCTGGCGGCCATCGTTTCCTCCTCGCCGAACGCCATGCTGAGCCTGGCGCCCGATGGCACCATCCTGACCTGGAACGCCGCCGCCGAGCAGCTGTTCGGGTACCAGGCCTCCGAGGTGCTGGGCAAATCGGCGCGCCTGCTGTTCTCGGAAGAGCAGCTGGCCGAATTCACGGACATCAACACTGAGGTGCGTGCCGGCGTGGCGGTGCATCGCGACGTGCAGCGACGCCACAAGGACGGCCAGCTGCTCGATGTTTCCGTCAATGTGGCGCCGATGTACGACGAGGCCGGTCGGGTGGTCGGCATCTCCTCGATCGTGCGCGACATCGGTGAGCGAAAGGCTCGCGAGAAGCACATCGAGTTCCTGATGCGCGAGTTGTCGCATCGCTCCAAGAATCTGCTGGCCGTCGTGCAGGCCATTGCCGGGCAGACGGCCCGCTACAGCGACACCATGAACGAGTTCCAGACACGCTTCGCGGAGCGGCTGCACGCCATGGCGCGCGCCCAGGATCTGCTGGTGGCGCGCAACTGGGTCGGCGCACAGCTGACCGATCTCGTGCGTTCGCAGATGGCCCCGTTCACCGAGGACGTCTCGGAGCGCATCGAGATGAAAGGCCCCGACATCGACCTGCGGCCGGACGCGGTGCACAGCCTCACCCTGGCCCTGCACGAACTTGCCACCAACGCCGCCAAGTACGGCGCGCTGTCGGTGCCCGACGGTCGGGTGGCGGTCGACTGGGAGGTCACGGATGCGGGACCGGGCAGCCGCTTCCGCATGATCTGGTGCGAGCACGACGGGCCGCCGGTGACCCCGCCGCAGCGCAAAGGCTTCGGGCATGTCGTGATCGCGGACATGGTGGGCAATGCGCTGCGCGGCCAGGTCGAGCTGCGCTTTGAGAGCACGGGCCTGTGCTGGACGCTCGATGCGCCGGCTGCCAGCGTCATAAAGAAGGCCTAGCCTTGGGCGGCTCGGCAGGCCCGCCCATCAAAGTCATTTCAATCGGCGGGGTTCCTGCTCTAGTGTGAGGCCGGAACGATCGGGACGCCGTTTGCTGACGCGGAGAGGCCAGCACTGTGCAGCCGAGGCCGGACGACTACGATTTTGATCTCGACGAGGCGCTGGCCTCGGTCGTCGGCATTCGCGCGATCATTCCCAGCGACGCCTTCACGGCCGAATCGCTTGGCACCGAGCGGGCCGGCAACGGCGTCGTGATCGGCGGCGACGGCCTGGTGCTCACCATCGGCTATCTGATCACCGAGGCCGAGACCGTCTGGATCAGCGCCGGCGGCAACGTCGTTGCCGGACACGTGCTGGGCTACGATCAGGAGACCGGCTTTGGTCTGGTGCAGGCGCTCGGGCGCTTCGATCTGCCCGCTTTGTCGCTTGGCAGCTCGGCCACTGCCGAGGTCGGCGAGCAGGTGATCGTGGGAGGTGCGGGCGGACGCCAGGCCTCGCTCGCCTCGCGCATCATCGCCAAGCAGGAGTTTGCCGGCTATTGGGAGTACGTATTGGACGAGGCCATTTTCACGGCCCCGGCGCATCCGAATTGGGGTGGCACCGCCCTGATCGGCCCGCGCGGCGACCTGATCGGCATCGGCTCGCTGCAGATTCAGCAGATGGTCGCCAACCGGCAGGGCGACGACGCCAATATGATCGTGCCAATCGATCTGCTGAAGCCGATTCTGCAAGACCTGATCACCATCGGGCGTCCGAACCGGCCGGCGCGGCCATGGCTTGGCCTATATGCAACGGAGATCGGCGACAGCGTAGCCGTGCTGGGACTGGCGAGTCGCGGCCCTGCAGAGCAGGCGGACCTGCACACCGGCGATATCATCATGGCCGTGGCCGGCGCGCCGGTTAAGGGGCTGGCCGAACTGTTCCGCGAAGTGTGGGCCCTGGGCCGGGCGGGCGTTGCCGTGCCGCTGACGCTCAATCGGGAGGGCAAGACCTTCGACGTCAGCATCCGCTCGGGCGATCGCCGCCGTTTCCTCAAGGGACCGGTGCTGCACTGAGGCGCGAGCTGGGCCTGCGCGCCGGCGCCTACGACTTGGATGGCACCACGCGCGGGGTGTCGGTCGTGCGCGACTGGCCAAGATCGGGCGTGCGCGGCTCGATTTCGGCGCGCGCGAACTGGCCGGACATCAGCCAATAGACAACGCCGCCGACGAAGCCCATGGTCAGGAACGCGACCAGCGCGTAGTTGTTGACGATGCTCGCCTGCGCACCGCCCTCGCTATAGTACTGCGCGAGGAAGCCGATACCGGCGATGACCATGCCAACCAGCGCGTAGTAGGTCCAGTGCGCCAGGTGCCGCCACTCGCCGATCGCCGCCCCGATCAGGGCGAACGGTGCCGCGAACACGGCGCTGTGCGTGGCTGCCATCAGCGCCAGTACGCCGTTCGAGGACAGTGCCTCGCTGAAGGCATTGGACGGGGTGTTGGCAAGTTCCACCGGCGTGGTCACGAACAGCACGATGGTAAGGCCAGCGGCCAGACAGGCGACCACGAAGCCAAACACAACTCTGATCATACGCCCAATCATGTCTGCCCCCGATCACGCAACTTGACAGCAGCTGTCAATCTACACGCTCTGCGTCGTTGAATTCAATCGGACTTTCTTAAGTCCGCGACCCGTCAGGCGTTGCGGCCGGCCAGCACCCAATAGACGAATCCGCCGGCGAACCCGGCCGTCGCCAGCACCTGCCAAACCACGGGCGACACTTCCATAATACCGCTCGGCTGGCTGATGCGGGTGAGCAGCGGCACCACCGCCAGCGCCGCGCCGCCGCCGACCACGTAGTAGAAGGCGCCGCGGATGCGCGCCACCTCGCCGATGATCACCAGCAGCAGCGCCGGCAGCAGGGTCTGCACCGACACCAGTTGCACGGCCAGCGCGAATAGGTCGAAGGCTGCACCAATCGGGGGATCATCGGACCGCATGCCGGTCATGGCCTGCACGATGCGCTCATGTCCGAGCGAGATGATTACGAATAGCGCAGCTGCCGCCGCCACCAGAAAGGCGATCGGCAGAATGATGACCCGGCCCAACGCTCTCAGCATGGCTCCCCCCAGGGCCTCCAGCCCATCTAGCCGGAGGCGATAGTGCGCTCGCTGGCGCGCAGCTTCAAGCTTTGCGACTTGAGCTGTCCGCACGCCGCCATGATGTCGCGGCCGCGCGGCGTGCGCACCGGGCTTGCATAGCCGGCGCGGTTCACCACCTCGGCGAAGCGCTCGATCTGCTCCCAGTCGGAGCATGCGTGGGCGGCGCCGGGCCAGGGATTGAACGGGATCAGGTTGATCTTGGCCGGAATTCCCGCCAGCAACCGCACCAGCTCCTTGGCCTCGGCCAGGCTGTCGTTGACACCCTTCAGCATCACATACTCGAAGGTGATGCGGCGCGCATTGGAAAGGCCCGGGTAGGCGCGGCAAGCGGCCATCAGCTCAGCTATCGGATATTTGCGATTGATCGGCACCAGCTGGTCGCGCAACTCGTCGCGCACCGCGTGCAGGGAGATTGCCAGCATCGTGCCGGCTTCCTCGCCCCAGCGCGCAATCTCCGGCACCACGCCGCTGGTTGACAGCGTGATGCGCCGCTTCGACAGGGCGAGCCCGTCGCCATCGGCGGCCACGCCCATGGCGTCGCGCACGTTGTCGAAATTGTAGAGCGGCTCGCCCATGCCCATGAGCACCACGTTGGTGATCTTGCGCTCGGCTTCGGGGATGAGGCCTCCGTCGTCCGGCCCTGCGGCACCCGGCCAGTCGCCGATGCGGTCGCGGGCCAGCAGGATCTGGCCAACGATCTCCTGCGGCTCCAGGTTGCGTACCAGCTTCTGCGTGCCGGTATGGCAGAACGAGCAGGTCAGTGTGCAGCCGATCTGGCTCGAGATGCACAGCGTGCCGCGGCCGGTCTCGGGGATATAGACCGTCTCGATCTCCGGTGCGCGCGCCTCGCGGCCGCGGCGCGGCAGCCGCAGCAGCCACTTGCGCGTGCCGTCGGTCGAGACCTGTTCGGTGACGATCTCGGGCCGCGCCAGCGTGAACGCCGCCTGCAACTGCGCGCGCACGTCTTTGGATACGTTCGACATGTCGTCGAACGACGTGGCACCGCGCGCGTACATCCAGCTCCAAAGCTGGCCGACGCGCATGCGCAGCTGCTTGTCCGGCACGCCGATGCCGGCGAGCGCGGCCTTCAGCTCCGCGCGGCCGAGGCCGGCCAGCGAAGGCTTGGTCGCCAGCTGCGGCGATGCGGGATTGTCCAGTACGGCGGTCATGGTGCTTTTTGCGACGGTTCGGCCTCTATTTAGGCGCCACCAGCCCCCCTGTCACCCCCTCCAGCCGCAGCATGCCCGCGCCGGCGGGAAGCCCGCGCACCCGCGCATCGAGGTAGGCCGTGCCGACCTCGATGCGGCCAGCCGACGCCGAGGCGCAGACGTGACCGCGACGCCTGTCGGGTGCGATGCCCCCCGGGTGTGAGCGGGATGGCGCAAGTATGCGGTGACGTGCATGCGCGGGGACCAATCCAACCGCGCCCTCCGCGCTGATGGTGAATTGCCCGCTCCGCATGACGATTGGAAGAGAGGCAACACACCTCATGCCGGCTGCGGATGGAACCTGCGCACGCCGGCATAGCCCAGAAACAGGAACACCAGCAGCGCCAGGCCTTGCGCGATCGCAAACGGCGGCTCGGACTGGGTCGGGGCCAGCGGCTGCAGGAAGGCTATCTTGAGGAACAGCTGCACGATCAGCACGAACACATTGAGGTAGAGGGCGACCACCGCGGCGATCACGTAGAGCCAGCGCCACGGACCGGCAAAATCGAAGCTATAGGCGGCCAGGATGGCCACCGCCAGCACCGCCAGTGAAGCGAAGCCAAAGTAGTGCGACGGCAGCAAGCGCTCGAATGGAAAGCCGAACCCGGTCACGCTGGTGAGCACGGTGGTCCACAAGAACACGGAGGTCCACAGAGGCAGCCGCTTGTTTTGCAGCATGCCCGCCATCACCACCAGTCCGGACGCGATTGCCACCAGACTGATGACCACGTGCATGGTCGTGTACGTGGATAGCGCAAGCCCGAATACCATCATCCCCCTCCCGGCAAACCCGCCGCATAGTATCCGCCTTCTGGTTTGCCTTGCATCGGAATTCTGGTCGCAACCCGTCATCTGCGGTCTTGTCGCGAGGAATGAGCCATCCGCGTCCATCGGAGCAAGTCGATGCATGGCCGTGCCCCTCGGCAACCAACCCGAGGGCAGGCAAGCCGAGCACGACAGGCTCGCACCTACAGGATGAACTTGCTGAGGTCGGCGTTCTTGGCGAGGTCGCCGATGCGCCCGCGCACGTAGGCGGCATCGATGCGAATGGTCTCTCCGCCCTTGTCGGCGGCCTCAAAGGAGATCTCGTCCAGCACCCGCTCCATCACCGTTTGCAGTCGCCTGGCGCCGATATTCTCGACCGTCGAGTTGACCTGCGCGGCGATGTCGGCCAGCGCATCGACCGCATCGTCCGAGAAGGCCAGTGTCACGCCCTCGGTGGCGAGCAGGGCTACGTATTGCTTGATCAGGCTCGCTTCCGGCTCCGTGAGAATACGGCGGAAGTCCTCCTTGGTGAGCGGTTTCAGTTCCACGCGGATCGGCAGCCGGCCCTGCAGCTCCGGCAGCAGATCGGACGGCTTGGCCATGTGGAATGCGCCCGAGGCGATGAACAGCACGTGGTCCGTCTTCACCGGCCCGTACTTGGTCGACACGGTGGTGCCCTCAATCAGGGGCAGTAGGTCGCGCTGCACGCCCTCGCGCGATACGTCGGCGCCGACGCGCCCACCCTCGGAGCGCGCGCAGATCTTGTCGATCTCGTCGAGGAAGACGATGCCGTCGTTCTCGACGCTCTTGACCGCCTCCTGCACGATCTGCTCCTGGTCGAGCAGCTTGTCGCCCTCCTGGGCGAGCAGAATGTCGTAGGCCGCCTCGACTGTGGTGCGGCGAGGCTTGGTGCGCTGGCCGAACGCCTTGCCCAGCATGTCATTGAGGTTGAGCATGCCGACCTGCCCGCCGGGGATGTCGAAGGTCGGCAGTTGCGGGCCGCTGTCGGCCACCTGGATCTCGACCTCCTTGTCGTTCAGCTCATTGTTGCGCAGGCGCTTGCGAAAGCTGTCGCGCGTGCCCGACGAGGCACCGGCGCCGACCAGCGCGTCGAGCACGCGCTCCTCGGCGTTCTTTTCGGCTTGCGCCTTCACCTCGCGACGCTTGGCCTCCCGCACCAAGCCGATGCCGACCTCGACCAGATCGCGCACGATCGAGTCGACGTCACGGCCGACGTAACCGACCTCGGTGAACTTGGTCGCCTCCACCTTCAGGAACGGCGCACCTGCCAGGCGCGCGAGGCGACGCGAGATTTCGGTCTTGCCGCAGCCCGTCGGCCCGATCATCAAGATGTTCTTGGGCAGCACCTCTTCCTTGAGATCCTCAGGCAGTTGCTGCCGCCGCCAGCGGTTGCGCAGCGCGATCGCCACCGCCCGCTTGGCATCCTTCTGGCCGACGATGAAACGGTCGAGCTCGGAGACGATCTCACGGGGAGAAAAGCTGGTCATGGCGTGGAGGCTCGGTGCGGATCGCTGCTGGTCATTTCGTACTGCATGATGAGTGAGTCGCCGGTTCGGCCCTGCAGCCGCGTAATGGCCCGATAACCGGCCTTCTCATAGGCCCGCACGGCGCGATGATTAACCGGGTCCGGGTCAATGATGATGTGCTTGTAGCCCTGCCGGACCAGGCGCTCGGTGAAGGCGCGCAGAACGCGGGAGCCGATCCCTTTGCCAAGCTTATCGGGATCGCCGATCGTCAGGTCGACGCCAATGGCGTCGGAGGGCAGTTCGGCAAGCCAGGGATGGTCGGCAATCCAGGTCTGGTTCTGGTGATGGCCGATGAACCAATACTGGATATAGCCGGCCGGCTCGCCGTCGACCGAGAATATGAAGGGACGCGTGGTGTCGCGGCCCTCGATCATGTCGCGCACATACCCCAGTTCGACCTCCGGCTCGCCCCACCACTTCGCCACATGCGGCGCCGCCAGCCAGGAGCGCAGCAGCGGCAGGTCGGCCGCCGACATCGGATCGAACTGATAGGACGCGCTCATCTGCTGCTTTCGAGCGCCTCGATGACGACGTGGGTGTTGGTGTAGACGCAGATCTCGGCGGCAATGCGCATGGCCTTGCGCGCGATTTCCTCGGCCTCGGCCGGCGTATCCAGCAGCGCCTTGGCTGCGGCCAGCGCGAAGTTGCCGCCCGAGCCGATGCCCATCACGCCGCCGTCCGGCTCCAGCACGTCGCCCGTACCGGTCAACACCAGGGTGGTCGACGTGTCGGCGACGATCATCATCGCCTCCAGCCGGCGCAGGAAGCGGTCGGTACGCCAGTCCTTGGCCAGCTCCACGCAGGCGCGGGTCAGCTGCCCCGGATACTGCTCCAGCTTGTTTTCGAGCCGCTCAAAAAGCGTGAAGGCGTCGGCCGTGGCGCCGGCAAAGCCGCCGATTACGTCGCCCTTGCCGAGCGACCTGACCTTCCTGGCATTGGCCTTGATGACGGTTGCGCCGAGGCTGACCTGCCCGTCGCCGGCGACCACCACCTTGCCGCCCTTGCGGACGGTGAGAATGGTCGTGCCGTGCCAAGTCTGGGATGGAGCTACATCATTCATGATCGAACCCATTGGGCGATGTCGGCGTGAACGCAGCGTAAATCAAGGGGGTCCAATATGGCCCGGGGGCGAAGCATATCCCGACGGGTCACTGGCATAGGTGCGTCCGAGCTGATAGACGCTTGGACGCAGCGGTGCAAGCAAGGCGAATTTTCCGTGAAGCGGCAGGCAACTATCGATCGCTCCACCAAGGAGACGAAGATCAAGGCGACCGTCGATCTCGACGGCACTGGCGCCTATGACATCGCCACCGGCGTCGGCTTCCTCGACCACATGCTGGAGCAACTGGCCCGCCACTCCCTGATCGACATCTCGCTCAAGGCCAAGGGCGACCTGCACATCGATTTCCACCACACCACCGAGGACAGCGGCATCGTGCTCGGCCAGGCGGTGGCCAAGGCGCTGGGCGACAAGCAGGGCATCACGCGCTACGCCTCCCTGCACCTGCCGATGGACGAGACCCTGACCCGCGTTGCCATCGACGTGTCGGGCCGCCCCTACCTGATCTGGAAGGTCGCCTTCTCGCAGCCCAAGGTCGGCGAGATGGACACCGAGCTGTTCCGCGAGTGGTTCCAGGCCTTCGCGCAGAACGCCGGCATCACGCTGCACATCGAGTGCCTGTACGGCGACAACAACCACCACGTCGCCGAGACCTGCTTCAAGGGCCTCGCCCGCGCTTTGCGCGAGGCCGTCGCCATCGACCCTCGCCAGGCCGGCCGCGTCCCATCGACGAAAGGTAGCCTTTGAGCCGCCCGACAGCGTAATCGTCAAACGAAACAATCTCGCAGCCGACGTCGCAAACCTTGGTCCCCGGGATCGAGGCTGCGGACGGCGCAAAATTCAGGCGTGCTTCTGACGCGACGGCGTGTGCACTTGCGCCTGCTACAACAACCGCCGCACACTGCCCCCGCATGCCAAATGACACCTCCCCCGCAACACACGATCCCGCCGCCCTCGTCGATGCGCTGGCGCGCTCAGCCCGCAAGGAACGCACGCCCTGCGGCGATGGCAGCATGGTGTGGCGCGTATGGGGCACCGGCGAGCCGCTGCTGCTGCTGCACGGCGGCACCGGCTCGTGGACGCACTGGATCAAGACCATCCCGGCGCTGTCGCCGCGCTGGCAGCTGTGGGTGCCGGACATCCCGGGGCTCGGCGACTCTGCCATGCCGGCCGAGCCGCGTACGCCTTCGAGCATCGCCGATGCCATGGTCGCCGGCATCGATCGGCTGTTTGCGGCGGATCAACCGTTGCGTCTCGCAGGCTTCTCCTTCGGCGGACACGTCGCGGGCCTGATCGCGGCGCGCCGCCCTCACCGTTTCAAGCACCTGATTCTGATCGGCGTCGCCGGCCTCGGTTTGCAGGCCGATCCGCGCGAGCCGTTCGCCAAGACGCGCACCGGCATGACGGCCGAGCAGGTGGCGGCCGTCTACCGGCAAAACCTCGAAGTGCTGATGTTTGCCGACACAGGCAACATCGATGCCCTCGCCATCCATCTGCAGATCGAGAACGTGCGCCGCGCCCGCTTCCGCAGCCGCCCCTTTGCTGCGACCGACGAACTGGCCCACGCGCTGGCCGACGTGCCGGCGCCGCTCGCCACGATTTGGGGCACGCGCGATACGATTGCCCGCCCATCGCTGGCGGCGCGCCTCAACGTGCTGCGCCGCCATCATCCGGAGCTCAACGTTCGCACCATCGAGGGCGCCGGCCATTGGGTGATGTACGAGGCAGCCGACCAGTTCAACGCGGCGTTTACCGCCCTGCTCGGCGATATACTCTAGGGCATCCAGAGGATGCTGATCGGCCGCTTTGTGAATGCCGATCTGACCCGAGCCTTGATCCGGCAAACGCCGGAGTTCAACTGCGAGCCACGTAGCGTTAGTCCGGTGCCGCCGGCACCACCATCCGGCGCGTGCCCTGCATGTCGAGCCACAGACCGGCCGGCGTGCGCACCAGCCGCAGGACGACGCCGTCGCAACCCGTGCAGCGGAAAATGGCGCCCATCGCACCGCCGTAGACGCGCGCCCCGCCCAGTTCGCCCACCGACCCGCATCCGGCGCAGGTGAAGCGCGCCACGGTCACGTCGAGCGCGAACAGCTCGCGTAGCAAGCCGGCGGCGGCGTTGCCGTCGAGGCCCGGCAGGTCTCCCGCTTGCAAACTCATGCTAAGCACCTCGCTAGTGATTGAATGCTGCGAAGGCGCGCGATTGTCACGTTGGCCTTCAATCAACGAGCGCTACGGGCCGCGACATCGATGTGTTCGGCCAGCGCATCGTCGATGCCGAGCTTCTCGGCCAGCGCCGTCAGGAACTCGTGCTCCTGGTCGGTGTCGACGTCAACGGCGAGGCGCGCGGCGGTGTAGATTTTTACTCCTTGTTCCGGCGAGGAGCAGGCGTCGGCCAGCTCATCGACGGTCGCCGGCGTCTCGAACTCGCGGGCGAAGAACTGCCGCGCCTCGGCACTGAGATCGCCTTGGGCAAAGCCGCTCAGGATCTTTTTCTGCTCGGCGGCATCGACGCGCCCGTCGGCGGCCGCCGCAGCGATCATGGCGCGCAGCAGCAGGGTTGCGTCGTCGTTAGACGTGGCTTTCGCCTCAAAGCCTGAGCCGTCCGGCGCCGCGAGCAGCGCCTGCGGCGCTCCGGCTTTGGCACCCGTCAGCGGCGGCAATCCCTGCTGGTAATTCTGGTAGGCCTTGTAGGCGAGGCCGCCGATCAGGGCCAGGCCGCCAAGCTTGATTGCGCTGCCCGCCATCGAGCGCCCGGCGCCGGTGCCGAGGATCAACGCGCCGAGCCCGCCCAGCGCCGCGCCGGCGCCCAGCTTGTTGTTGGCGATCAGCTCCTTGATCTGCGCCATCAGCTCTTCGGGAGAACGACCGGTGAGTTGACCCGCAGCGTCACGCACGCGGTCGGAGGCGCCGGTGGCCTCATCGATGCGGCCGGCACCCTCGCGTACACCCGCGGTCGCCTGCCCGAACACCTGGCCGAGGATGTCGGCTATGCCTCCTGGCTGGGAGGCCTGCGCCTGCAACCTGCCAAGCATGTCGCTCAAGCCTGTGCCACCCTGCTGCTGCAGTTGGCTCAGCAGATCACCGAGCGGGTTGCCGCTTGCCGATGCTGCGCCTTCCTGCGGCTGCAGATTGGCAGATTGCGTGGAATCGTCGCGACGCGGGGCACCCGCATCGGGCAGGACGGTGCGCAACAGTTCGTCAAGACCACCACCGGGGGAGGCGCCAGGGTTGTGCTGGGCATTGCCGCGCACCAGCGCATCGAGAATGCTCTTGGGATCGAACATGGGGATGCTCCTTGGACTTGAACCCGCTTCCCGTCCCCATGCAGGCCTACCATAGCAGGCCCGCGCGAAGATGGCACCGTTGGCGTAGGCTTACTTTTTTCTTCCACCACCACACGAGCGGCAGCAAGGGTGGGTGAGGCGGCCAATCGGCCTATGCAGGGCGCGGCGGTTGCCGGCGACTTGGGCGAGCAGCGCCATGCATGCGACCCACACCATAGCCTACGCCAATCGCAGCGCGACCAGGGGTGTTGCTCATCCTGCAGCCCTGGGCGGAGCCGTATTGGCTTGAGCCCGGCGATCAGATCGAGATCAAAGCTGATAGTCGTGGTGCCGGGTCGTCGTGCGGGACACCTTGGACTCGAGGTCACAAAGGCAGCCCTGGTTGTCTACGGCTGGGCAGCAAGCACGGCTCGCAGTCTTCGGGATGGTGTGGAGCCTATCCCCAGTGCACAGGCTTGGTTGATCGAAAGCGACTATTCCGCCGCCATCGGCCACTGGCGCGGATCGCCGGCCTGCGGCTTGGGGGCGGCCGGGTCATCCGTCTCGCCGACGAAGCGCGAGAACAGCCGCCAGGTCAGGCTGCCGATGTCGTCCATCACGGCAAACACCGCCGGCACGAACACCAGCGACAG
Source organism: Hyphomicrobiaceae bacterium (assembly GCA_035762425.1). Classification (GTDB taxonomy): domain Bacteria; phylum Pseudomonadota; class Alphaproteobacteria; order Rhizobiales; family Hyphomicrobiaceae; genus AWTP1-13. The sequence goes on from DASTOW010000081.1 coordinate 12,622, forward strand.
CACGGTCGATGACATCAGGCCGCCGATCACGGCGATGGCCATCGGCGCGCGGAACTCGCCGCCCGAACCGGTGCCAAGCGCCGACGGCAGCATGCCGCCGATCATGGCGATGGTGGTCATGACGATGGGACGGGCGCGCTTGCGGCCGGCATCGACGATGGCCTCGGTGCGCGGCACGCCGCGGCGCATCTCTTCGACCGCGAAGTCGACCAGCATGATGGCGTTCTTGGTAACGATGCCCATCAGCATCAGGATGCCGATCACCACCGGCAGGCTGATGGGCTGCGCGGTGACGGCGAGCGCCACGATGGCACCACCGATCGACAGCGGCAGCGAGAACAGGATGGTGACCGGCTGCAGGAAACTGCCGAACAGCAGCACCAGGACGGCGTAGACCATCATGATACCGGCGCCCATCGCCTTGGCGAAACTCTCAAACACCTCTTTCATGATCTCGGCGTCGCCGAACTGCTTGATCTCGACCCCGGCAGGAAGGTTCTTGGCCGCGGGCTGGGCCAGCACGGCCTCCACGGCGTTGCCGAGCGGCGTCTTGCCGACGAGATCGGCGCCGATCAGGACGCGCCGCATGCGGTCATAGCGGTCAATGGCGGTCGGACCCTGGCCGAACTCGAAGCGCGCCACTGCCGACAGCGGCACGGCCGCACCCGATGCGGTCGCAACTTTGAGCGACTCAAGCAGGTGCCGGTCGCCGCGGGCGCTCTCCTCAAGTTGCACGCGGATCGGCACCTGGCGCTCGCCGACGTCGAACTTGGCGAGGTTGGCGCCGATGTCGCCGATGGTGGCGATACGCACCGCCTCCGAGATGGCCTCCGTCGAAACGCCGAGGTCGGCCGCCACATCGGTGATCGGTACCACACGCAGCTCGGGCCGATCGAGCTCGGCCGTCGAGACCACGTTTACGAGCATCGGGATGCGCTTGGCCTGGCTGGTCAGCTCGGCGGCGACGTGCGTGACGGCGGCCGCATCGCGTCCCGATGCCACCAGCTGGAATTGCCGCTGGCCGTTGTCCTGCAGGAACCAGAAGCGGATGTCGGGCACGGTGGCGAGGCTACGACTGATCTCCTCCTTGACCTTGGCCTGCGAGAGCGCGCGCTTCTCCTTGGGCACCAGGTTGATGACCAGGGTCGCTTTGCGCACCTCGCTACCCGAGCCAAGCACGCGTCCGCCGTTGACGAACACGCTTCTGACCTCCGTCCGCTCGCGGATCTGGTTCACAAGCGCATCGGTAAGGGCGCGCGTCTCGTCCATGCGCGAGCCGGGCGGCAGCTCGATGGCGAGCAGCATGCGGCTGCTGTCCTCAGCCGGCAGGAAGCCTGCAGGCAGTAGATAGAAGCTGCCGACCGAGCCGGCGAAGATCAGCAGACCCAGCACCACCGCCTTGTATTGATGGCCGACCGACCAGTGCACGACGCGCGTGTAGGCGCGCAGCATGCGCGATTCTTTTTCCTCGTGCCCCGACGTGCGCATGAAATAGGCCGCCAGCAGCGGCGTGATGAGACGTGCGACCAAGAGCGAGAACAGCACAGCGAACGCCACCACCAGGCCGAACTGCTTGAAGTACTGCCCGGCAATGCCGCCCATGAAGCTCACCGGCACGAACACGGCGATGATGGTGAAGGTGATGGCGATCACGGCGAGGCCGATCTCGTCGGCCGCCTCCAGGGCGGCGCGATAGGCGCTCTTGCCCATGCGCATGTGGCGCACGATGTTCTCGATCTCGACGATGGCGTCGTCGACGAGAATGCCGGTCACGATGGTGATGGCGAGCAGGCTGACGAGGTTCAGCGAGAAGCCGGCCGCCTCGATTGCCCAGAACGCCGGGACGATCGACAGCGGCAGGGCGATGGAGGCGATCAGCGTGGCACGCCAGTCGCGCAGGAAGATGAACACGACGGCGATGGCCAGGATGGCGCCTTCGATCAGCGTCGTCATGGTCGAGCGGTAGGCGCCGAGCGTGTAGGTGACCATCGAGTCGATGAGCTTCAGCTCGACATCCGGATTGGCCTTCTGCAGCTCCTCGATCTTGTGCGCGACATCGACGGCCACCACCGTATCGCTGGCGCCCTTGGCGCGCGAGATGGCGAAGGCGACCACCGGGGCGCCGTTCAGGGCCGCAAACGTGCGCGGCTCGGCGATGGCATCCGTGACGCTGCCGAGCTGGTCGAGGCGCACCTTGCGGCCCTTCGGCAGCGTGATCATGGTGGCGGCGAGGTCTTCCACCGTCTGCTTGCCGGCTAGCGTGCGGATGGCCTGCTCGCGTCCGCCGATCTCGCCGCGACCGCCGGCCAGGTCGACGTTGGTGGCGCGCAGCTGGCGGTTTACGTCGCCGGCGGTAATGCCGAACGCCAGCAGCCTATCGGGGTCCAGCGCGATGCGGATCTCGCGATCGGCGCCGCCGATGCGCTCGATCTGCGACACGCCCTTCACGCCCTGCAGGGAGCGGATGATGGTGTCGTCGACGAACCAGGACAGCTGCTCGTGCGTCATGCCGGGGGCGCGCGCGGCATAGGTCTGGATCGGCAAGCCTTCCACTTCCACGCGCTGCACGATCGGCTCTTCGATGGTGCGCGGCAGGTCGCTGCGGATGCGCGCAATCGCGTCCTTCACGTCGTTGAGGGCGCGGTCCTGGTTCACCTCCAGGCGGAACTCGATCATGGTCACGGAGGAGCCCTCCGTGACGGTCGAGGTCTGGTGCTTGACGCCGTTCACGCCGGCAATGGCGTCCTCAATCTTCTTGGTGACCTGCACCTCGAGCTCAGAGGGGGCCGCGCCCGACTGATAGACGCGCACCTGGACGATCGGGATGTCGATATTGGGAAAGCGCGTGATCGGCAGCTGCCCGAAGCTGACATAGCCGAGCGCGATCAGCACCATGAACAGAACGAGCGAGGGCACCGGCTGTCGGATCGACCACGCCGAGATGTTCCAGTTCATCGATTGGCCTCGCTCAGTGAGGTGCGGGGCAGCACCGGCCGCACGGCATCGCCGTCACGCAGGAACGTGCCGGAGCGTGCCACCACCAGGTCGCCTTCGTTCAAGCCTTCCTTGACCTCGACCAGCGCGGCCGCCGCCAGGCCAGTCTTGATCTTGCGCGACTCGACGCGGCCCTCGCGCACCACCTGCACCAGCGCGCCGCCGTCGGCGCCATAGAGGATGGCCGCGGCCGGCACGGCCAGACCCGAGCCCTTGGCCGTCTCGATGGTGCCGCGGGCGAACGCGCCCACGCGCAAGCCCGGATTGTCGCCGAGATAGATGCGAACCCGCCCGAGCCTGGTCGCCTTGTCGACCTCGGGCGAGACCAGCCGCACCTTGCCCTGCACGGTGCCGAGGCCGGTCACCTCGACACGCGCATCCTGGCCTTCCTTGATGCTGGCAAGGCGCGTCTCCACCACTTCGGCGTCGAGCTCGATCTGGCTGTTGGCAACGATGCGGAACATCGGCTCGGCCGATCCTGCCGCGAAGCCGCCGACGCGGGCGATGCGGCGGCTGATGATGCCATCGGCCGGGGCCACCACTTCGCTGCGGCCGCGCCGCCACATCAGCTCGCGGCGCTGCGCCTCGATCTGGGCTTTATCGGCCTCTGCGACCTTCAGGCCGTCCTGCGCCGCCACCAGCTGCGCCTCGGCGGTGCGCGCGGCCTGCTCGCGCTGATCGTAGGCGCTTTCCGACATATGGCCGGCGGTGCGCAGCGGCTTGGCACGCTCGAAGGCGTTGCGGGCCTCGACCACGCGCGCCTCGGCTTGCACGATCGAGCTCTTGGCCTGCGCCATGGCTGCAGAGGCGCGGGCCAGACCCGCGTCGTTCTGGGCAACCTGAGCATCCAGCGTATCGGCCACCAGCTTGGCCAGCACATCGCCCTTCTTTACGCGCTGGCCTTCGTCGGCCAGCACTTCGGTGATGCGCAAGCCCTCCACCTCAGGGCCGACCAGGATCTCCTCGCGCGCCACCAGCGAGCCCGTGGCGAGCACGGTCTCGGTGAAGTGGGAGGGGACCACGCGTACGACCGTGACGGCCGCGGCCAGCTGATCCTCGCTGTGCATGACCGCAGTGCGGTTCGGGGTTGGCTGCGCGACCAGCGTGACGGTGATCAGAAGCGCGCTGGCGGCGACCACCAAGCCGATGAGCAGTTTCCTAATCACGGCGTCACTCCCCCGTCTCGCGCCCGTTGCCGCCGGCCGCCGATCCTGGGCCCGGCACCGACCCGGTGACGGGATTGATCAACTGGGCGATCAACTGCAGCACCGTTGGCATGACCACCTTGGCGTCGAAGGTCGGGTCGATGGCGCGTTGCCAGAACATGCCGTCGCAGATCACCGTGAAGGCGCGCGTGACCGACGGGATATCGAGGGCCGGGGCGATGCGGCCCTCGTTCTTGAGCTGCTGAAACAGCTTCAGGAAGCTCTCGTTGATCTCGCTGTCGAAGCGGTGGAAGATTTCCGCCACGCGCGGGTTGCGGGTCGACTCCAGGCCGATTTCCACGCACATCAGGCGCTTGTGGGCCGGCTGCTTGACGAAATATTCCTCGCCCATGGCGGCCAGGGTGCCGAGGAAATCGGGTGCCGTGGCGAGCCCGGCGAAATTCTCGGCAAACTCGGCGCGCTCGCGCTCGCAGATACCGGCGATCAGCGCTTCCTTGCTGTCGAAGTAGACGTACAGCGCGCCCGGGCTCACCCCTGCTTCCTTGCAGATGTCCTGCATGGTGGTGCGGTGGAAGCCGGTGCGCGCAAAGCAGATCTCGGCTGCCTCGAGGATGTGCTCGCGGCGGGCGCGTTGGATATCGGGCTTCAGCTTGGGCATGGCACCCCTCCGCAGGTCAGCTTTTTGCTCGCACTGCGCAAAATAAAACGAACAGTCGTTTTATTTGCTGGGGAAAGCGACGACGTCAAGGCGGTAGTGTTGCCGGAGTGTAAAGGCAGATCACGAGTTCGTGATAATGGCCGCCGCCCCCCGGGGATGGTTGCCGCGCAAAGGCGGAGAGGGAGGAGACGGCAGCCGTCATGCCCCCTGCGCCAAGGCCTGCGCCACCGATGCAGGCTGCTGGCTCCGTGCAGGCAGCCGTAGGCGGCCGCTCTTGGACCGTGCTACGTGACGAGAGCGCGTCACCGTTCACCAAAACTGTGGTTTCCGATGATCCCCCTGCTCAAAGGATTTCGCATTCTCGATCTGACCGCGGTCATCCTCGGTCCCTATGCCACTCAGATCATGGGCGACCTCGGCGCCGAGGTGATCAAGATCGAGCCGCCGGACGGGGACAGCATGCGGCCGATCGCGCCGGTGGCGGCGCCGGGCATGAGCGCGGTGTTCGCCAACTGCAATCGCAACAAGCGCTCGGTGGTGCTCGACCTGAAGAGCGAGGCCGGCAAGGCCGCGCTCATGCAGCTGATCCCGACGGCCGACGCGCTGGTGCACAACATGCGCCAGGAGGCCCTCGACAAGCTGGGCTTCACCTATAAGGCCGTGCACGCTGCCAACCCGCGCATCATCTACGCGGCCGCCGTGGGCTACGGCCGGCACGGGCGCTACGCGGGAAAGCCGGCCTACGACGACGTGATCCAGGCGGCGTCGGGCTTTGCCGGGCTGTTCCAGATGCGTGATGGCGAGCCGCTCTATACGCCGAGCATCGCCGCCGACAAGGTCTCCGGCCTGCACCTCGCCTACGCGGTGATGGCGGCATTGCTCTATCGGCAGCGCACGGGCAAGTCGCCGGGCTACGTCGAGGTGCCGATGTACGAGCTGATGGCGGCCTTCAGCCTGTGCGAGCACATGTCGTCGGCCACCTTCAAGGAGGACGGCAAGCTCGGCTACATCCGTGTCATCTCGCCGAGCCGCAAGCCCTACAAGACCAGCGACGGCTGGGTTGGCGTGCTGCCCTACTCGGAGGCCAACTGGCGCAAGATTTTGGCCGAGATCCGTCGCCCCGATGTCGTGGAGACCAGCTGGTTTGGCAACGCCACCGAGCGCAGCGCCCGCGTCGACGAACTCTACAACATCCTCGCCGAAGCCATGCCCTCGCGCAGCACGGCGGAGTGGATGGCCACCTTCGAGCGCCTGGATATTCCGGCGCAGCCGGTGCGCCTGCCCGAAGACCTGCTCAAAGACCCCCACCTCAGCGATGTCGGCTTCTTCGAGCCGCGCTTTGCCGGCGAGACGCCCTGCCTGCGCTCGCTGCGCCAGGCCGTCAACGTCGAGGACGTGGCCTCCGAGCCCGACCTCGCCCCGCCGATGCTGGGCGCCGACACAGCCGCCGTCCTGCGCGAAGCCGGCCTCTCCGAGGAGGAAATCGCCAAGCTCGCCGTGTCATCCCGGAAATCGCGCTAGCGACCAGCCGGGATGCGAGAGAGCTACATCCGCTCCAGGATGACGGCGATGCCCTGGCCGACGCCAATGCACATGGTAACGAGCGCATAGCGTCCGCCGCTCTTCTGCAGCTGGCGCGTCGCCGTCAGGGCCAGGCGCGCACCCGAGGCGCCCAGCGGATGACCGACGGCAATGGCGCCGCCATTGGGATTGACGCGCGAATCGTTGAGCGGCAGCCCCAGCCCCTTTAAGCAAGCCAGCACCTGCGCGGCGAACGCCTCGTTGATCTCGATGACGTCCATGTCCTTGAGGTCAAGACCGGCGCGCTCCAGCGCCTTGTGCGAAGCCGGCACAGGGCCAAAGCCCATGATGCGCGGCGCCACGCCGGCCACCGCGCTGGCGATGACGCGAGCCATCGGCTTGACGCCGACCTTGTCGCCGGCATCGAGGCTCGCCACCAGCAGGGCAGCGGCGCCGTCGTTGATGCCCGAGGCATTGCCGGCCGTCGTCACGCCCTGCGGGAACAGCGGCTTCAGCTTCAACAGGCTGTCCATGCTGGTGTCGGGGCGCGGATGCTCGTCCTCGCCCACCACCACGTCCGGCTTGCCCTTCGGCTGCGGGATCGACACCGCCTTGATCTCACCGTTGAAGAAGCCGTCCTTCTGGGCCTTGGCGTACTTCTGCTGCGAGCCGAGCGCGAACAGGTCGCACTCCTCGCGCGAGAGCTGGTAGTCGCGTGCCAGATTGTCGGAGGTCTCGGGCATGGTGTCGGCGCCGAACAGGCTCTCGATCTTGGGATTGGGAAAACGGGCGCCGAGCGAGGAATCGAACACGGTGAAGTTCTTGGTGAAGGCCTGGTCGGCCTTGCCCACCACGAACGGCGCGCGCGTCATGCTCTCGACGCCGCCGGCGATGCACACGTCGGCCTCGCCGCAGGTGATGGCGTGCGCGGCACCGACCAGCGCATTGAGGCCCGATCCGCACAGCCGGTTGTGCACATGGCCGGGCGTTTCGATCGGCAGGCCGGCCAGCAGCAGCGCGTGGCGGGCGACATTGCGGCTGTCCTCGCCCGCCTGCGACGTGCAGCCGATCGCAACATCGTCGATGATATCGGTCGAGAAGCCGGAACGGGCCACCACCTCCTTGATGACGCCGGCTAGCAGATCGTCGGGCCGCACGCGTGCAAGCGAGCCCGAGTGCCGTCCGAACGGTGTGCGTGCTCCATCGTAGATGTAAGCTTCCAGCATAGGTGCTCCCCTAGTCTGCCGATTGCAAAGTTGCCCGGCCCCTATCCGCTCAGTCGCGCGGCGCCGTGGCCGCTCTCCATTGCTTGGGCCCGCGCAGCGCTAGCACGATCTCGGCCATGACAGAGATGGCGATCTCCTGCGGGTTCTGCGCACCGATGTTGATGCCGATCGGCGAATGGATGCGCGCGATCTCAGCGGCGGAAAAGCCGGCGGCGGCCAGGCGCTCCTTGCGCTTGGCGTGGTTGCGCTGCGAGCCCAGCGCACCGATGTAGAAGCAGTCCGAGCGCATGGCGAGCTTGAGTGCCTCGTCATCGATGTGGCCAACGTGGGCTAGCGCCACCACCGCCGCGTAGGGATCGAGGCCGATCTTGGGGATCGCGTCCTGCGGCCACTCCGTGTCGAGGCGAATGCCGGGAAAGCGCTGTTCGGCCGCGAACGCCGTGCGCGGGTCGATCACCACCACCTCGTAGCCGGCCAGCATGACGAGCTGGGCCAGCACTTGGCCGATGTGGGTAGCACCGATCACCAGGATGCGCGGATTGGGCACCAGGGCATGCAGGAAAACCTCGCCCTCGGTCGTTTCGGTGAGCGCGCTCTCGCCGCTCTCGAAGTGCTTGCGGATTGCTTCATCAGCTTTGGCGTCCCTGCGCTCGAACACCTGGTGGCTGGCGTCTGCCAGGCGGGTGCGAACGACCAGGCCATCGCGCTTGGAGCCGGCCTCGATGGCGCGGCTCAGCAACGGCAGCCCGCTCTGCTTGTCCAGCCGCTCCACAAACACCTTGATCTTGCCGCCGCACGGCAAGCCGACCCGCCAGGCGGTTTCGTCCTCGACGCCGAAGGAAAGTGTCTTGGGCTTGCCGTCGGCCAGGATGCCCTCGGCCTCGGAGATCACCTCGCCTTCGACGCAGCCACCCGACACCGAACCCTCAAACCGCCCGTCGGCGGCAATCGCCATCTGGCCGCCAACCTGAACCGGGGCAGAGCCCCAGGTGCCGACCACCGTTGCGAGAGCGACCCGGCCATCCTGGTCGAGCCATCGGCGTGCCGCATGCAGAACATCGTGGGTGTCTGCCCTGCGGGTGGGCTGTGCAGGTGATGTCATTCGTCGGGATCCGGGCTGTCGTTCGTTGCGAGCGCGGCGGAGCCTGCGCCAAGCGACGCTGTTTGACACCCCAAACATAAGCGGCACCGACGCCGAGCGCCAGTGCCGCGGTCATGGTTTGCAGATCGCGCCGGCAGGCATCAGCCGACGCCTCTGACGCGCGGCCACGCCTTGTCGAACGGGGCGAGGATGGCCCGACGCGAGGCCCCGGCGGGTGCATCGCCAAGGCGGGCGTGGATGTCTGCCAATGCTGGCTGCGGCGTAGCGCGGCCGGTAGCCGCCCGTCGCCACCCTCGTTTGCTGTGCGGGTGCAGGCGGCCGGCACCCTGACATCGCCCGCGCACAAGCGCATTGGCCTGAGGTTTACCTTTCGATTGGACCCCGACTCGGTTGGCCCCGGCTCGGCTGGATCACAGTCCCGGCCATGGCGGTCGGCGCCCAGCTCATTGCGCGCGCGGGTTGCGCAAAGTTCGACCAACGCCGGCGCCGCTTTCTAGCACCAGGTGCGCGAGTGATTCGGCACTACCTGCCTCAATCCGCATCTGGGAGCGAGCAATGCATGCACAACTGTTGGACGCATCGCACCAGACGGGCCGTCAGCCGGCCAGCCGAAGGCGACCGCGAGCGGAGGAAAATAGAAACATAATCATGCGGCTGATGGGATGATCATGGCGCCGGCGCGGATCGCCGGCGGGGGCCATGCCGCTGCCTCGCCTTCGCCATGCGAATCACGCACATTCAACCTATGCGCGCGTCAAAGTCCGTGTATGCACCTCGTCAGCTGGTGGCGTTCGCGCTGGCTGCGAGCATCATCTTCTCCCTGCCCACTGCCGAGATTGCGGCACGCCCCGGCGCCCCGGGCGAGACCATCGCGGGCAGTGCCCGCGTCATCGACGGCGACACCATCAGCATCGGCGAGATGCGCATTCGGCTGGAGGGCATTGACGCGCCTGAGGTCGGGCAGACGTGCCAGGGCAAAGGCGGCACCGACTGGCCGTGCGGATCGGCCAGCGCGATGGCGCTAGAGAAGCTGATTGCCGGCAACCGCGTGCGCTGCGACCGGCGCGGCCTCGACAAGTACGGGCGCGCGCTGGCGGTCTGCTTCGTACGCGGCCGCGACATCAATGCCGAGATGGTGCGCCAAGGCCATGCCTGGGCATTCGAGAAATACTCGGCGAGCTACGTGAAAGAGCAAGCCGCCGCCAAGGCCGAAAGCCGCGGCATCTGGCAGGCCTCGACCATGCCCGCCTGGGACTATCGCCAGCGGCACTGGGACAGCGTCGAGATGCAGGCTCCGAACGGCTGCGCCATCAAGGGCAACATCACCAAGAGCGGCCGCATCTACCACATGCCCTGGAGCCCCTGGTACGCCCAGATCACGATCGACCCGGACAAGGGCAAGCGCTGGTTCTGCACCGAGGCGGACGCCATCGCCGCCGGCTGGCGGCCTGTGCATGCACATTGAAGCCCGTGCAAGCACATTGAAGCCCGCGCAAGCACATTGAAACTTGTGCACGCACATCGAGACTTATGCACGCACCTTGCAGCTCGTGCACGCATATTGAAGCACGCATATTGAAGGCAGGGTTTGGAGCGGGCGATGGGGATCGAACCCACGACCCCGACCTTGGCAAGGTCGTGCTCTACCGCTGAGCTACACCCGCATCCAGTTCGAAGGCCGGACTTATGCAACAAAGGCCGCCGGTTGGCAAGCATGCCGGCCGGCCGCAAATCGTTGCCTGGCAAGGCTCCGCGGTCTAGAGCAGGATCGCCTTAGATCGGAGCGCCGCACCCGGATCGTTACGCGCCGGCCGCCGCGTGACCCTCGCTCTGTTGCTGTAATTTTGAGTGAGATTCAGGCTCTGATGTAAGCTGAGGTGCTTCCCTGCGCAGCCATCTCACTCTAGAGAATGCGCCCGTTTCGGCCATCCAAGGTGCCTCTTGTCCGCCACCCGCCCCGTCACCCGCCCCATCACCCGCCCCATCACCCGCCAAGACCTGCTCGCCCGCTTGACCGAGCTCGGCATCGACAACAAGACGTTGGACCACGAGGCCGTGTTTACCGTGGCCCAGAGTTCCCGGCTGGAGCGCGAGCTGCCGGGCGGGCACACCAAAAACCTGTTTCTCAAGGACAAGAAGGACCGCCTGTTCCTTGTCGTGGCGCTTGGGCATGCCCAGATTGACCTCAAGACGTTGCACAAGCGGCTCGCTTGCGACCGCCTGAGCTTTGGCAAGCCCGAGCTTCTGATGGAGGTGCTCGGCGTACCGCCGGGGTCGGTGACACCCTTCGCCCTGATCAACGACCGGGCGCAGCGGGTGACGGTGATCCTGGATGCCGATATGATGCGGCACGAGCGGCTCAACTTCCATCCGCTGGAGAATACGGCGACAACCAACATTGCGCGCGAGGACCTCGCCCGCTTCATCCGTTCCTGTGGCCATCAGCCAAGTGTGGTGGCCGTGGCGCAGTCGGACTGAACGGACCGGGACCTCGCCGGAGGCTGCCCCCCGGTGGGGGACGTGGAGAGCGACATGGTTTTCGGATTGGGCAACAAGTCGGGCGCAGCAGCGGCACCGGCGGGCGACATCATCAAGGATGCCACCACGGCGACCTTCGCCAAGGATGTGCTGGAGCCGTCCCGCAGCACCCCGGTGATCGTCGACTTCTGGGCACCCTGGTGCGAGCCATGCAAGCAGCTGACCCCCATCCTCGAGAAGGTGGTGCGCTCCCACGCGGGCAAGGTCAAGTTGGTGAAGGTCAATGTCGACCAGAACCAGGCGCTGGCCGGACAGCTGCGCGTGCAGTCACTGCCGACGGTATATGCCTTCCGCGACGGCCGCCCGCTCGACGGCTTCATGGGCGTGCAGCCGGAAAGCGCGGTCAAGGCGTTCGTCGATCGCCTGCTGGGCGATGAAGGCGCCGAAGATCTGGCGGCCGCACTGGCAGCCGGTGAGAAGGCGCTGGAGGCCAAGGACCTGCAGGGCGCCGCCGAGATCTATGCCGCCATCCTGCAGGAGGACCCCCAGAACGCCGCCGCGCTCGCGGGCCTCGCGCAATGCTACATCAAGAGCGGCGACACGGCACGCGCCGAGCAGACCATCGCCCTGGTGCCGCCCGACAAGCGCGATGCGGCCCCGGTCGCGAGTGTGCGTGCGGCGCTTGAGTTGGCCCGCACCGCCGCCACGGCAGGCGACGTCGGCAAGCTGGAAGCAAAGGTGCAGGCCGCCCCCGGCGACCATCAGGCCCGGCTCGACCTGGCCATTGCCCTGGCGGCGACCGGCAAGAAGTCGGAGGCGCTCGACCAGCTGCTTGAGATCTTCCGCCGCGATCGCAAGTGGAACGAGGAGGCCGCGCGCAAGCAGCTTGTGCAGTTCTTCGACGCCTGGGGACCGAAGGACCCAGCCACCCTGGAAGGCCGGCGGCGCCTGTCCTCCTTGATGTTTTCCTGAACGGGCGGGGGTAGGGCGTTGCAGACCTTCTCGGAGCGGTATGCCGGACCGGCGGACCTACCGCAGCGCCTGCCCGTGTTTCCGTTGCAGGGCGCGATCCTGCTGCCGCGCGCGACGCTACCGCTCAACATTTTCGAGCCGCGCTATCTGCAGATGCTGGAGGACGTCATGTCGACGGCGCGCGTGCTGTGCATCGTGCAGCCACAGGCTGGCGCGGAGGAATCGCCCGCCGGCAAGGCTTTTGCCCTGCGGCGCGTGGGCTGCGTCGGCCGGGTCACCTCCTATCAGGAACTGGACGACGGGCGCATGCTGATCACGCTGACCGGCGTGGCGCGCTGCGCAATCGTGAGCGAGGTGGACATCGCCAAGCCCTATCGCGTCTGCACGGTCGGCTATGACGAATTCCTCACCGATTTCGCGGCGGGCGCGGGCGAAGCGGAGGTCGATCGTCAGGCCCTGCTGAAGGCCCTGAAAACCTACCTGGAGGCCCGCAACATGCGCGCCGACTGGGGGGCGGTGTCGAAGTCATCCAATGAGATGCTGGTCAACTCGCTAGCGATCGCCGCCCCCTACGGCGCGCAGGAGAAGCAAGCCCTGCTCGAGGCGCGTGACCTGAAGACTCGGGCCGAGACCCTGGTGGCGCTGGCTGAGATGGAGCTGGCAGCCGGGGCCGGCGGCTCGGGCTCCACCCTGCAATGAGGCTGGCATGGCCGATCAAACACCAAAGCCCGCGGCCGAGGAGCAGATAGATCCGCGCCTGCTCGAACTTCTGGTGTGCCCGCGCACCAAGACTTCGCTGATCTACGACGAGACGCGCAAGGAGCTGGTAAGCCGCGCCGCCCGCCTCGCCTATCCGATCCGCGAAGGCATCCCGATCATGCTTGAGGACGAGGCGCGTCCCGTCGAGGAGGAAGAGCTG
>DASTOW010000082.1:0-3023 GCA_035762425.1 Hyphomicrobiaceae bacterium
ATCAGATGCGCCTCGTGCTGACGGGCTAGCGCAATGGTCGGCGCCAGCAGGGCCTCGGCGCGGCGCGTGTCATTCAAGTGCACGAGAATTGTCCTGTATGTCATGTGGCTGACTTCTCCTTTCGTGATTGCAGATCGACGCGACTGCGCCGACATGGTGGCTAAGAATGATTGCGAGCCAGTTCGTTGGCATGCACATACGCTAGGTCGATAGAGCAGAGCCCGACCATGTCGATGCTGGCCGGCACGATGCGCCCGCACACGATGGCGCGTTGCTCCGGCTCCGACACCTCGAGCCAGGCCACCAGCCTGCCCCTGCCGATCTGGCGCTGCAGCTCCACCGCCTGCGCGTGGAGCAACCAAACGGTAAGCGCATCGGCGAGGCTACGGGCGCCTTCGGCCTGACGCCGGCCGAGTGCGTCCGCGAGCTTTCCGGCGGTGCAATAGGTGCGCAGTTGCGATCCCGAAAAGCGCAGCTCGACGTCTGGATTGAGCAACGCAGACACCGCTCCCGCCGTCGCCAAGGCGGCTTCGCCGCGCGCGGGAGCCTCGGCCGCCAGCATGACGGAAACCTCGACCTCGATACCTTGCGCCTTTAGGTCGGCGAGTATGGCATTCAGGCTCTCCCAGCCTTCGAGCGTCGCCACGGCGAACTGGACTGCCCCCGGCCGGCAGAATGCGTCTATGTCACCGGTTTTCATACAATCAAGCTGACTCAGGACACGGCAAACAGCCTTGACCTGGATCAAGCAGCGTACCCGGGCGGCCTTCCACCGCCTGCCTTTGCCCAAGCGAAGATTGCCGCCCGGCACTCCGCCATTTGCACGGAGCGGCTGTGAAGCGATCGCAACTTCATGCTGATCGATGCCACTCCTTCCACGCGCGGCGCATGGTCGCGACCATTGCAGGCCGGCGATACGTGCCCTGCCTACTTAAGGCAACTATTGCCAGCCTCGTGCCTGCGGGCCTCGCTCGCTTGCGCAGGGCGGATGCGACGTACTTGGCGGCATACACATGAGCGATATTCCGGCCATGCGCTAGGCCCTGCTACGAGGTGAACGGATCGTGCCTTCGCTCGCCAACCTCACTCGGCAGGAAGCCAGGACGTTCTCGATCTCACTGGAATGAACATTCAAATGCACGTCCGGAAGTCCACCCCAAGCGAGAACTCGCCAGCTGCGCGCCAGCTAGCTCACGGGGTGCTGCGATTGTGGTTCCCGAGACATCCTGAGCGAAAACCTCAGAGTTGCCCAAGAGCCGACGAGTTCGCTTGCAGTGTATAATGCTCACAAGCTATCAGATGCTCTTCACTGCTGCAGTCTGAGCAATTGCGAACACGTCACCGGCAATTGATTCATTTGAATCAATTTGAACAGCGTGGCGGGCTTTGCTTTGCGTCAATGCCATCGGTTCCTTTAGCGTCAGAAATGTGGACGAGCTTGTCCGCAAGTCCTTTGCTGTTGAAAGAGGTGCAACCATGACCAAAACGCAAATCACCAAGCCTTCTGAAATGGGGCGCCCGCGCGACGTCTTCGCCGCCATGCGCGACGAGATGGACCGAGTATTCGAGCGCTTCGAGTACGGCCTGCCGCGCCTGCCAAGCTTGTTTCGCCGCGAGGGCGCCATGACGGTGCCCGAGCTCGACGTGCGCGAGAGCGCCAACGCTATCGTCGTAGAAGCCGAGCTGCCGGGTGTCGACGAGAAGGATGTGACGGTCTCGCTCGCCAACGGCGTGCTCACCATCAAGGGCGAGAAGAAGCATGAGAGCGAACAGAAGGGCGACAACTACCACGTGACCGAGCGTAGCTTCGGCAGCTTCGAGCGTGCCATCCGCCTGCCCGACACGATTGATGAAGGCAGGGTGGAGGCCAAGTTCGAGAAGGGCGTGCTGAAGGTGACAGCCGCCAAGAAGCCTGAGGCCCTCAAGGCCGAGCGCAAGATCGAGATCAAGAAGGCCTAGTGGTCAGCGTGCGAAGCGGCGGACCGCAACGCCCGCTGTCGCGCCCTATCGAGGGGAGGCTTGATGCCCATGTACAAGCACATCCTGATCGCCACCGACGGATCGGACCTCGCGCAAAAGGCCGAGGCTGCGGCGTTGGAGCTGGCCAAGGCGCTCGGCGCCAGGATAACCGCCGTCACAGTGACGGAGCCGTGGGAGGCCTTGTCGATGGCGGCACTGGCCGACAGCGGCATAGCAAACCCGGTGGCCGACTACGAGGAGCAGATGTCCGCGGCGGCGCAGCGCGTCCTGTTTGGGGTCGGCGAGGCGGCGAAAAAAACGGGCGTAGCCTGCGCCACCCTCCATATTAAGGACATGCATCCGGCCGAAGGCATTCTGCAGGCGGCCAAGGACTGCGCTTGCGACGTGATCGTGATGGCCTCGCACGGCCGCGGACCCATCTCGCGGCTGCTACTCGGCAGCCAGGCCAACAAGGTCGTCACGCTGAGTACGGTGCCGGTTCTGGTCTGCCGCTGAGGGTTGGCCGGATTTTCTCTGCAGATTCGGTCCGGGGCAATCCGTGCGCGACGTATGATGCATCGTCATCCCGGCGCTGCTTGCAAGCCAAGCGCGCGCGAGCGGGACCTGGCCGGCAACCCAAGACTCATCAAGGCGTTGGTCAGTATCGTTCAATCGCGCATTGGTCGCGCAGGCGGTACGCACACTGTTGGGATCAGGTGCGTAGGTCCCGGCCTGATCCAACGAGCACCCTGGCGGCCGCTCGCGGCCCCGAGATGACGTTGGAGCAAGGCTCGACGTGGCTGGGAAAGGCATTCGGAGGCCGGCTCCGAGCTCATCGCGTGGGCCGTCCGCACCATGGCGGACCAGTCCGACGCGACGAAAGCCATCGTCCCGAAGAAAAGCCGTAACCAAGCCGGGTGCGGCTTCGCGATGCGTGGTGCGCACCTCGGCCAGCAGCCCGTCGTGGCGAGCCGGCAGCTGGAAGATGCGCATGTCGATCCCACGCGCCCGCCATGTGCGCACGAAGCGCTCGAGCAGCCATGCGCCGTAGGTGTCGAGCTGTT
>DASTOW010000083.1:0-54115 GCA_035762425.1 Hyphomicrobiaceae bacterium
CTTTTAGGTGCTCGCGGTGAAATTTGCGGAACGCCCCGCCGTACAAGCGGATGGCAATGTCGTTCAGTTTGGTTGACGCAGCGACCGCACGTTTGGCTATGGCGCCCAACCAGGAAGGCATGCCACTCACGCCGGAACTCCCCCTCGGTTAGTATCTGCAGCGCTAGCCGAGCTGGCTAAACGTTATGTTAAATCAGGGGTTAGAAGGGATACCCCGCTTCAAGGGATTCGGTCATTCTCTGGTTAACAACCAGATAATGCCCCGCTTCGGCAACGTCGGATTCCGATCCGCGGAGTGCTCTACTCGGCGCGTACCGCTAACAGCGAAACGCACATTACTCGCGCCTCGCACAAGCCAGCAGGTATATCAACCCAGCGACCGCGTTACGGAAAGCGGACATTGAGAACTGGAGCGCTGGGCCGCGCCTGTTCGCAGCCCTCAAGCCTCCCTTAGTTCGCGCTTCTCCGTCTGGGCGTAGGGTTCGCTGCTAAGGGCCATGCGGGCCAGGTCGGTTTTCGCGGAGGGCTTGGACACTAGCAGGACCCCAGGCTCGAGATTGCCACGAGCTTTTGCTGGGTTACTTCGTGTCCAATGAAGAAGTGCTGTGTCCACCTTCCGACCAAGCGCACGACCAAGTGATGGTTACCGCACGGCCATTCTTGTGGACGTAGCGCGCCTCGAAGTTGCACGTATGCCGACCTCGGCGCGCCAAGCGCATCGCATCGCGCGTTGGTTCGAGATCCTCGCGATAGATGAAGTCCGCACCGCTGCGCCGATCATCTCGTCAGGTCGATAGCCCAGGATAGCTTAGGCACTTCGGCTGACATGCGTGAATGTACCGCGTTGGTCCATAGTAAAAATCAGATCGGGTGTCGTCTCCAACAGCCAGCGGAGGTCTTAGACCTCCTGTCTGAGCCCTGAGTTGCTATCCACGCCAACTGTCCAGTCTCGTTCGGTGCCAACGCGACCGCGGGGTGGCTATGCAAATTGGTCGGATGCTAGGGAGGGAGCGCTGCGCGGATGTGGCCCGCCCCTCGGCGTTGCATCGGGAAAGGACCCGATTGCTTCCTGGAGAATGATCATCACTATTGATTGCATTTCGGAAGGAGTGCGTTATGGCAAGGCCAGCGACTAGCGTTTCGCAAGTTGCCCAAATTGTACGGGTGCGTGGCCTGCTATCGGATTTCGTGGAGATGTCCGACTTGACGGTTACAAGAACCGACGGGAGGAGCATTAAGGGCCGGCTCGTCCAGGACCTCCTGTCGAGCAAAGCGATGAAGAAGGGCGGACCGCGCGCCTATTTTGGCACGGTCACGCTTGCTACCACCAAGGTCAGGTCGAGATCGACTACTTCGATGTTGTAATGATTAAAAAGGCCGTGACCGAGAAGCCCGTTCCCGCAAAGCCCAGCGCGCCGCCTAAACGCTCACGCCGGAAGCAGCCCAAAAGCTCACGCCGGAAGAAGTCTCCACGCGGGCTCAAGGACTATCTTCGCTCCTAGTCGCGCGGGGCTCGGGAGCGCGAGGCAAGCTTTCTCCTGCCCAACGCGCCGAGTGGAAGCCGAACGCACCGCTTCCCAACGAAATCGACCTGCAAGGGAGCTGGGCGTCAGCCCGGGCACGCTGCGCAAAGCCGTCACAACCCTGGAGAGCGATGGATTGCGCATTCGCGCGTTCCCCCGTCACTCCTGACGGATGCGACCCAAGCGTTCGTATGGATTGCCCCGACTGAGACGCCCCGGTTGCCAAGCTGGGCGTTTCGTTTTCAGCGCTTGCGCTCAGAAACATTCCGCGGGGTTGTGTGGTCGGTCCAGCTCAGCGTCGGCTCTTCGCTGCGACTGGCCAGTTCCTCGTACATCGCGGCAATTGAAAGGAGGGTTACACGGGACGGCTCGTCAGTGGTTTCGCTCGCAGCGACCAAGGCATCGGACGCCAAGGATCGCCAATGGTCTATCCTGTCCTGTCGGTTAATGGGCATCTGTGCCGGTTCCCTCTGTCCCCTGAGAAAGTTGCACGCCTTGCAACGGGTTCCGGCGGTTCCCAAGATGCAGTGAGCGCTGCTTAAAAGCCTCCCCCCAATCGGGGATGACCAGCAGCACGCGTCATTCTTAGCTCCTCTAAATTGGGGGGAACCAAGAATGCATTGCGACCGATTGAGGAACGCGTGCACGCCCACACGCTCAATACGGATGCGCCTCTGATGATGGCGCCGGTCCAAATTACGAATGGCCCGATGAAGAGCGAACTTGTGGCCCGCACGCTCTCCAACTTGCCGGTGAATTTTCAAACGCCCTGCGGCTCCGTTGAAGTGTTCATCGAGGAGATCAAGGAGACGGACCCAGGCGGCGACCACTACTCGTTTGTTGGTCTGATAGTTGCCGGCGCGAGAACTGGTGCCCCGGTTCAAGGGAAGTACGACACTCAGGCGCAGATCGGAACCATGACTGTAGTGCCCACACTGAATTGAGTAGGCTGCGAACGCGCGTGCGGATGGTCAGTCGCTCGCAACGCGCGGGCGAACTCTTGCGCAAATGTCCTGGCGTCGAGGGCAGCGAGAGTGGGCTGCTGCTCGGTACACCAGCGCAGGTATCGAGCAAAGATGGCGCCGCCTGCAACCTCGTCGCCCTTGCTCGCGACAGGCACGCCAACATGAACCGGCCACCGGTGTCAGTGTCCGGGGAGGCAATTGGAGCCGGTGAGGGTCGCGGAGGCGCAGCTTTCCCAGGCGCTCACGAATGACCGTCTCTGGTTTGGCCGGCTCTTCCGAATGGCTTGGAACGCCCGCTCTCGCGAGTTAACCTTCCATGCCACGATCGATACGATGGGCGAAGAAGACCCCAGCTGCTCTGGGGCACATGGTGTGGCCAAACTGCTCGGCCGTGGGTAGTGTGGACGACCGGTCGGCTTTGACGCGATCTCGGTCGCGCAGACCAGTGCAATCGCGCGGCACGGAATACTGGCAATGATTGCGGTAGACCAGCTCCGATATGTGCGGCTTGGCACGCAGGACCTAGCGGCTGCAATCGACTTTGCGCAGCGCATACTAGGCCTCCAGCTCATCGAGCAGTCGGACGACACAGCCTATTTTCGATCGGACCTACGCGATCATACATTGGTCTATTTTCGTGGTGACCCGGCCGACAGAGCCGTGGGGCTGGAGATCCATGGTCGAGAGCAATTCGAGGCTGCCATTGCAACCTTGTCGCAGCGCGGCTTGGACATCGTGCGCGGCAACGAGACGGCCTGTGGCCACAGAAAGGTTCGCGCACTGGCGAGCTTCCGCGACCCCGGGGGAAACATGATTGAGATCGTTCTGAGGCCGCTGAATTCCGGCTGGCGCTACTTTCCCTCCCGTGACGCGGGCATCACCGGCCTGTCAGATGTGGTATTGCGCGCTAGCGATGTAGCGGCGTGTGAAGCGCTCTGGACCACCGTATTTAACGGCCGCGTCAGCGATTGGGTTGGCGAAGCGGCCTTCCTGCGGTTCGACGACGCGCACCATCAGATTGCGTATTATCCCTCGTCCGGCAGCGGCATTCTGGCCGTCGAGTTTGCTGTTGAGAACGTCGATCTTCTTATGCAGAACAGCTATTTCCTCCAGTCCGCGCAGGTAAGCATCGTCCACGGGCCAGGGCGCCGCCCGACCTCGAACCAGCTGTTCCTGACCTTCGCGGGTCCGGATGGAATGCTTTTCTCGTTCGTGTCGGAGGGGGACCGTATCAGCGGCGACAAGAAACACCGACCACGTCAGTTTCCGCGCACGCGCTCATCGTTCTGTTCCTGGGGCAGTGAAAGCGCGATACCGGAGTTTCGTTGATTGCTCGCTCAGCAGCCGAGGCTGCGCACGGCAGGCCGTAGAGGAGTGGAGGCATGATCAATCTGCAGGATGTGAGCTACGTGCGGCTCGGAACGCGTGACCTCGAAGGGGCCACCCACTTTGCGGTCGAATATCTAGGACTCGAGATCGCCGAACGCCACAAGGCCGCCCTCTACTTTCAGTCGGATGAGCGGGAGCATACACTTTGCTATTTCGACGGCGATCCAGCCGACCAAGCGGTTGCCTTCGAGGTCTGTGACAAGAGCGACCTCAACGCTGCGGCCGCGCAGCTCGACAGCCTGGGCCATGCCGTCAAGGTCGGCACCGCCAGCCAAGCAGCGGCACGTCACGTCGAAGGCTTCATCGCCTTCAAGGATCCGAGCGGCAATGGCATCGAGCTTGTTTACAGGCCGCGCCACACCGGCAAGCGTTACCACGGCAGCCGCGATGCCGGGATCACGAGCTTCAGCCATGTCGGCCTTTGCTCAACCGACACCGTGCGTGATGAAGCATTCTGGACAACGGTATGCAACGCGCGTGTTTCCGATCGGATCGGCGATGCGCCGCTCTTGCGTATCGATGAGGTGCATCACTCAATTGCGCTGTTCCCTTCGCAGGAAGCAGGCATTCAACACATCAATCATCAGGTTGAGACCGGCGATGATGTCATGCGCTCCTACTATTTCCTGAAGGATAGGAATGTGCGCATGGTGTTTGGCCCGGGACGGCATCCTACGTCCTCGGCACGCTTCCTCTATTTCGAGGGGCCCGACGGTATGGTGTTCGAATATTCCTCGGGCGTGCGATCGATCGCCGACGAGCTGCTGTATCGCGAGCGACAGTATCCGTTCGAGCCGAAGGGTTTCTGCCACTGGGGTGCCAAGCCTCAGATCCGCCAGTTTCAGGACTGACGTCTCGACGTGGGTTGGCCCGCTGCTGACCGCAACACGGATCGTAGGCAGACGACTTGGAATGACCGTTCATGCCACACATTCTCCGCTGGCGGCCTTGCACAGGTCCGGCAACTATTGGGGGCAAACGTGCCGCCGGCTCCCTTCCCGACTGGCGGGGGCGGATGTTCGCTTCAGGACGTTTTGGTTAGGCCGCCTGCCGCTTGCGAAGGCACCAGACGCAAGCGTGCGTGAGGAACGGTGCATCGGACCTCCGCCACCATCGTTCGCACCGAAAGCGTTCCTGCGGCCAAGGATATTAGGCGCCGGTGACGCGCCAGATCACGTCACCCACATCGTCCGCCACCAGCAATGAACCGTCGCACCCGAGCGTCACGCCGACCGGTCGCCCGTAAGACACCTTCTCGTCTGGTGCGAGAAAACCAGATAGGATGTCCCGCGGCGGCCCGGCCGGCCGGCCGTTCTCAAACGCGATAAACACGACCTTGTAGCCGCTTAGCGTGCTGCGATTCCACGAGCCGTGCTGCCCGATCACCATGCCATCTGGAAAGCCCGGGAGCGTGCCGGCCGGCAGCCAGCACAGACCCAGCGACGCGGTGTGCCCGCCAAGCGCGTAGTCAGGCGTGATGGCGCCTGCTACCGCTGCCGCATCCTGCGGCACGCGATCGTCCACCGTCTGCCCCCAGTAGCAATAGGGCCAGCCATAGAACCCGCCGTCGCGCACCGAGGTCAAATAGTCCGGCGGCGTTTCGTCGCCAAGTCCGTCGCGCTCGTTGACCACGGTCCACAGTACGCCCGTGTGCGGCTCCCACGCGAGGCCAACCGGATTGCGCAGGCCGCTGGCGAAGACACGGCTTGCGCCGCCCACAAGGTCGAGTTCATAGACGGCTGCCCGGCCTTCCTCGACCGACATGCCGCTCTCGGCGATGTTGGTGAGTGAGCCGACCCCGGCATAGAGCTTGCGACCATCGGGGCTCAACAGCAGGCTGCGCGTCCAGTGCCCACCCGGCTTGAAACTGGCGAGTTTGCGCCCCGGCGCCGCGATGCGGTCGACGCCCGGCGTATAGGGGAAGGCCAGCACGCCGTCGGTGTTGCCGACATAGAAGGTGTCTGCCACAAGCGCCATACCGAACGGCTGGTTCAGCCCCTCCATGAAGACCTTGCTGGTCTCGGCGACGCCGTCGCCGTCGCCATCACGCAAAAGCGTGATGCGGTTGGCGCTGGTTCCCAGGGCGCGGGCACGTCGCATCGTGGCTTGCATCGCGTAGCCGAACACGTTCCGCACCGGGCTCGGGACCTGCGAGGCCTCGGCAATGAGCACGTCACCGTTAGGCAGCACGTGGATCCAGCGCGGATGCTGCAGGCCGGTCGCGAACGCATTGACCTTCAGCCCCGGCGCGGCCACCGGCTTTTGGCCCACCGCCCATCCTTGGGCCGATGGCATCTTGAGGGTCGGGATAGCACCCTGCGGCTTTCCCGCCGGTATCACGGGCGCATTGCCCCAGGCCGGCGCCGGCTCGGCAGTCCACATCCGCCGCCACAGCAAAGCGCCGCCGCCGATCAGCGCGACGACGCGCGCAAAAACTCCGGAAAAGCTCATGTCGTTCCTTGGAGGTTTTTTGCTGGGCTGCCGCCCGGCTCAGTCCGTGATCTCGGCGTGGCTGCCCTTGCGGGAATGCTTGCGGTCCTCCTCGTCGACCTGGGCCGGATCGGTGTCGAATACCAGGCGCTGAGCGCCTGAAAGTGCGACAAAACGTTTGCCACGCGCCCGCCCGATCAACGTCAGTTGCGCCTTCCTGGCCAGCTCGACGCCCCAGGCGGTGAAGCCAGATCGCGATACCAGGACCGGAATGCGCATCTTGACGGTCTTGATGACCATCTCGGAGGTGAGGCGGCCAGTGGTGTAGAAGATCTTGTCCTCGGGCGCCACACCATTGAGGAACATATAGCCGGCGATCTTGTCGACCGCGTTGTGGCGTCCAACGTCCTCCATGTAGATCAGCGGCTCGTCCGCCCGGCACAGGACGCAGCCGTGGATGGCGCCGGCCTTGAGGTAAAGGCTCGGCGCCGTGTTGATCTTCTTGGTCAGCTGATAAAGCCAGGACGTGTGCATGCGCGCATTGGCATCGAGGACGATTTTGTCGAACTCCTCCATCAGGTCGCCAAACACCGTGCCCTGGGCACAGCCCGAGGTCTGCGTCTTCTTCCTCAGCTTCTCCTCGAAATCCGTTTGCCTGCGTGTGCGCACGACAACCGTTGAGATGTCGTCGGCGTAGTCGATGGCAGTGATCTCGTCGTCGGCCTTGAGCATGTTCTGGTTGAGCAGGTAGCCCACACCCAGCAGGTCGGGCCGGTCGCCGATGGTCATCATCGTCACGATCTCGCGCGCGTTCAGGAACAGCGTCAGTGGCCGTTCGGTGACCACGGCTGTCTCTACGGCCCGGCCGTCCTGGTCAATGCCCGGCACCACGACCGACAGACGCGGGTCGTCGGGATCGGGGCGGATATGGAATTCCTTCACCATAGGGCTCCAGGCAGAGTTTGCGGGCGCAGGGGCCGGCATCGACCGGCGTTGAGAATGAGGCTTTAAGCATTATAGTGCCTCTGCACTGGAGAGCCAAAAGATCGTCGACGTCACGTGTCGCAACCAGCTGGCCGCAGGCTTGTTGCAGGTTCCTCGGCGGCACGCGCCGAAGGTCGCCTTGCAACTGCTCATGCAATCATGACAAAGAAAAAAAAGCTCATCGACGACTGTTTCGTGTCCGACAAGCCGCGCCTGCGGCATGCCGAAGCCCTTGCGATACTCAAGCAACGCATCGCGCCGGTTGTCGGGCGCCAAGGGGTGGAGCTTGCCAATGCCGCCGGCCGCATCCTCGCGCGATCCATAGTCGCGGAACGGCCCGTGCCGGCACACACGAATGCGGCGGTGGATGGCTTTTCCTTCGCCGCCGCCGACTACGATCGCGAGACGGGCTGCGTGCTGCCCGTATCGGGTCGTGCGGCGGCGGGGCATGCTCTGGACGTGGCGCCAGAACGCAACATGGCGGTGCGCATTTTCACCGGAGCGGTGCTGCCGCATGGCCACGATACCGTCGTCATGCAGGAGGATATTGCACTGCGCCCTGTGCATGGCCGCACCACTGTCGCCATTCCGCCAGGGCTGCGGCGCGGCGCCAACGTCAGGATGGCTGGCGAGGACGTGGCCGCCGGCGCAACTGTTCTGACCGCCGGCACGGTGTTGCGCCCTCAGGATCTGGCGGCGCTGGCTTCGCTCGGCATCGCCGAGGTCGACTGCTTTGCCCGTTTGCGGGTGGCCATCGTCTCCACGGGCGATGAGGTCGTGCGACCGGGCACTGCGCTCGCCGAAGGCCAAGTCTACGATGCCAACGCTCCAATGCTGGCATCTCTGATCACCAATGCCGGCGCCGTTGCCACAGACCTTGGCGTCCTGCCTGACGACCTGCGCCACGTGAAGGCGCAGCTTTCCGAAGCCGCGGGAAGGTTCGACGTGATCATCACCAGCGGCGGCGCGAGCCGGGGGGAGGAGGACCATCTGGTCGCGGCGCTCGATGCGCTTGGCAAGCGCCATCTTTGGCAGCTCGCCATCAAGCCGGGGAGGCCGATGTCGTTCGGCCAAATCGGCGATTGCGTCGTGTTGGGTCTGCCCGGCAATCCGGTGGCGGTGTTGGTGTGCTTCCTGCTCTATGCCTGGCCCCTGTTGCGCCGCATGGGCGGCGGCGACTGGCACGAGCCTCGCCGTTTCCCGCTGCCGGCCCTGTTTGCATTTCCCGGTCGCAAGATCGGCCGCCGGGAATTCTGGCGCGGCATACTGAAGGAGACCCCGACAGGCTTGGCCGTCGACAAATTCGCGCGCGATGGCTCGGGGCTGATCTCGGGGCTCAGGCAAGCCGATGGCCTGATCGATATCCCGGAGGAGGTGATTGAGGTAAATCCGGGCGATCAGGTGGCTTTCATCCCCTTCTCGGAATTCGGCATCACCCGCTGAACAATACGCGCCAGCGCAGCTGCGCGATGGTCGACTAGCCCCCGGTTTTGGCATATGGTATGCCAACCTTTCGCATGCGGCTTTCGCCGCTTTTTTTGGCACCCCACCACGTTAAAGCGTACATGAACGTCACAACCAAGATCGTTAACGGCGCCAGCAAGGGTCGCTCGATCCACCCCGGATCTGGCAGGCGGAAGGCGCCCCTTTTCCCAAAGGGGCGTGTGCTGCAGCAGGCCGAATTGGCTGCTGTTCACGCTATCCTCGGCCAGGGTCCCTTCGAGCGGGCGCTGCTGATCGAATATCTGCACCGCATCCAGGACAAGGAGGGCTGTCTGCCGGCGAGCCATCTGCATGGGCTGGCCGAGCTTCTCAGCATTCCCATGGCTGAGGTCTACGAGGTAGCGACCTTCTACGCTCACTTCGACGTGGTGGCGGACGGAGAGGCCAGGCCTGCGCCTGTGACGGTTCGCGTCTGCGACAGCCTGAGCTGCATGCTGGCCGGGGCGGAGCAGCTTCTGGCGACACTTGAGCAGGAGAAAGTGGCCGGCGTGCGGGTGGTGCGCGCGCCCTGCATCGGCTCGTGTCACACCGCGCCCGCTGCCGAGGTGGGCCACCGCCATGTGGATCATGCCACGCCGGGGAAGTTGAAGGAACTCGCGCTTGGTCGGCATGTCCACGCGCAGGTTCCCGCCTATCAGGATTTCGATGCCTATGTGCAGGCCGGGGGCATGCGGATGCTGCGCGCCTGTCTGTCCGGCGAGCGCAAGGTCGAGGATGTGATTGCCGCGTTGTCCGATGGCGGTCTGCGCGGGCTTGGCGGTGCCGGCTTCCCGACGGGGCGGAAATGGAGCCTGGTGCGTGCAGAAAAAGGCCCGCGCCTGATGGCCGTCAACGGCGATGAAGGTGAGCCCGGCACCTTCAAGGACCGCATCTACCTCGAGCAGGAGCCGCACAAGTTTCTCGAGGGCATGCTGATCGCGGCGTGGGCGGTAGAGGCCGAGCAGGTCTTTATCTATATGCGCGATGAATATCCGGCCGTGCTGAAAATCCTGAAAGCCGAGCTCGCCAAGTTGGAAGCGGCGGGCTTGTGCAAGCATACCAAGGTCAACGTCCGGCGCGGCGCCGGTGCCTACATCTGCGGCGAAGAAAGCGCCATGATCGAATCGATCGAGGGCAAGCGCGGCTTGCCGCGGCATCGACCGCCATATGTGGCACAGGTCGGCATCTTCGACCGACCCACGCTCGTCAACAACGTCGAGACGCTCTACTGGGTGCCGGCTATCCTGGACAAAGGCGCAGCGTGGTTCGCGGGGCAAGGTAAGAACGGCGCCAAGGGCCTGCGCTCCTATTCCGTTTCGGGCCGTGTCAAGAAACCCGGTGTGGTTCTCACAGCGGCCGGTTCGACCTGCAGGGAATTGATCGAGCTGTGCGGCGGCATGGCTGACGGCCATCACTTCAAGGGCTACCTGCCGGGTGGTGCTTCCGGCGGCATCCTGCCGGCCTACCTGTCCGACCTACCGCTCGACTTCGGGCAGCTCGAGAAATACGGGTGCTTCGTCGGTAGCCACGCCGTTGTCATTCTGTCCCACAAGGACGACATGAAGCAGGTGGCGCTGAACCTGATGAGGTTCTTCGAGGACGAGAGCTGTGGTCAGTGCACACCGTGTCGTAACGGCACCGAAAAGGCTGTAAAACTGATGAGCAGCGGTAAATGGAACGACCAGCTGCTGGCGGATTTGGCGCAGGTTATGGGCGATGCTTCCATCTGCGGGCTCGGCCAGGCGGCGCCCAACCCTCTGAAGTCGGTGTTCAAATTTTTCCCGGAGGATTTGCGGTGAGCCGTCTGCCGCAAGCGCTGCCGACCGTGCAGGTGGACAACGAGCGCGTGCGCGTCACGCAGTGGCAGTTCGCGCCGGGCGCCGAGACTGGCGAGCACGTTCACGAGATGGACTATGTAATCGTGCCGACCAGCAACGGACGGCTGAAACTGGTGTCGCCGCAGGGCGAGGAAAGCTTCGCGGAGCTCAAGCAAGGTGTAAGCTACTTCCGCAAGGCAGGTGTGCACCACAACGTCATCAACGCCAACGACTTCGAGTTCGCGTTCGTCGAGATCGAGCTGAAGAATTGAGAGCATGACGACCAAGATCACGTTCGAGCTGGATGGCAAGGCAGTCGAGGCGGAGCCGGGCGAGACTATCTGGCAGGTGGCGCAGCGGCACGGCACCAATATCCCGCACCTGTGCTGGCATCCGGCGCCCGGCTATCGAGCCGACGGCAACTGTCGGGCCTGCATGGTCGAGGTCGAGGGCGAGCGCGTGCTCGCCGCCTCCTGCCAGCGCAAGGCTGCCGCCGGCATGAAGGTGAAGACCGCGACGGAGCGGGCGAAAAAGTCGCGCGAGATGGTGTTCGAGCTGTTGCTGGCCGACCAGCCAGAGCGCGAGACCAGCCATGATCCGAAGTCGGCGTTCTGGGGCTGGGTCGACGCCATGGGCGTTACCACGACCAGGCGCTATCCGGGCGGCGACAAGCCCGCAGCCGACGTGACCCATTCCGCCATCTCGGTCAACCTCGACGCCTGCATCAACTGCGGCCTGTGCGTACGCGCCTGCCGTGAGGTGCAGGCCAATGATGTGATCGGCATGGCCTACCGCGGCCATGGCGCCAAGGTCATCTTCGACTTCGACCAAGGCATGGGCGAGTCGACCTGCGTTGCGTGCGGCGAGTGCGTGCAGGTGTGTCCAACGGGCGCACTGATGGAGAAGAACCTGCTCGATGCGAAGGGCAAGCGCATCAACTTCGAGACCAAGTCGGTTGATACCCTGTGTCCCTACTGCGGCGTGGGCTGCCAGACCAAGGTGCACGTCAAGGACAACCAGATCCTTTACATCGACGGCCGCGATGGGCCTGCCAACAACAACCGCCTGTGTGTGAAGGGCCGCTTCGGCTTCGACTACATCCACCACCCCGACCGGCTGATGCAGCCGCTGATCCGGCGCGACGGCGTAGCCAAGGATGCCAACCAGCAGATCCGGCGCGATGAGGTCGACAAATACTTCCGCGAGGCGACCTGGGAGGAGGCGCTCGCCAAGGCAGCCTCCGGCCTCAAGGCGATTCACGCGCGCGAGGGAGGCAAAGCGCTGGCCGGCTTCGGCTCGGCCAAGGGCTCAAACGAGGAGGCCTATCTCTTCCAGAAGCTGATCCGCCAGGGCTTCGGCACCAACAATGTCGACCACTGCACGCGGCTGTGCCACGCCTCGTCCGTGGCGGCGCTGATGGAAGGCGTAAACTCCGGTGCAGTTACCGCGCCATTTACGGCCGCCAAGGATGCGGACTGCATCATTGTCATCGGCGCGCGGCCGGCGGAGAACCATCCCGTGGCCGCCACCTTCCTTAAGAATGCGGCCAAGCGCGGCGCCAAGATGATCGTCATGGACCCGCGCGGCCAGAATCAGGGCATCGCCCGCTACGCCAGCCACACCCTGCAGTTCAAGCCTGGCCGCGACGTCGCGCTGCTCAACGCCATGCTGTGCACCATCGTCGAAGAGGGCATGGTCGATATCCAGTACGTGCAGGCCCACACCGAGGGCTTCGAAGCGTTGAAGGCAAAGGTGAAAGACTTCACGCCGGAGAAGATGGAGCCCGTGTGTGGCATCCCCGCCGCCACCATCCGCGAAGTCGCGCGGCTCTACGCGCGCTCGGAACGCTCCATCATCTTCTGGGGCATGGGCATCTCCCAGCACACGCACGGCACCGACAACGCCCGCTGCCTGATCGCGCTCGCCCTCGTCACTGGCCAGGTTGGCCGCCCCGGCACGGGCCTGCATCCGCTGCGCGGGCAGAACAACGTGCAGGGTGCATCCGACGCTGGCCTGATCCCCATGGTGTTCCCCGACTACAAATCGGTTGAGGATCCGGCCGTCCGCGGCATGTACGAGGAGTTCTGGGGCGTGCAGCTGCCGCCCGAGCGCGGCCTGACCGTCGTCGAGATCATGCACGCCATCACGGACGGCGAGATCAAGGGCATGTACGTGATGGGCGAAAATCCCGCCATGTCCGACCCCGACGTGCAGCACGCACGCGAGGCGCTGGCCAAGCTCGAGCATCTGGTGGTGCAGGACATCTTCCTCACCGAGACCGCCTGGCATGCCGACGTTGTTCTGCCGGCCTCGGCACATGCGGAGAAGTGGGGCACCTTCACCAACACCAACCGTCAGGTGCAGATAGGCCGGCCGGTGATCGACCCGCCGGGTGACGCGCGCCAGGATTGGGCGCTGATCCAGTCCATCGCGCAGGGTATCGGCCTCAAGTGGACCTACAAGGACGTCGCGGAAGTGTTCACTGAGATGGCCGAAGTGATGCCCTCGCTCAAGAACATCACCTGGGAGCGCCTGGTGCGCGAGGATGCGGTCACCTATCCGTGCGACGCGCCCGACAAACCCGGCAACGAAATCATCTTCTCGCAGTCGTTCCCGACCAAGTCGGGTCGCGCCAGGATCGTACCGGCCGATCTGGTGCCGCCGGACGAGTTGCCCGACCAGGCCTACCCGATGGTACTGACCACGGGCCGCCTGCTGGAGCACTGGCACACCGGCTCCATGACGCGGCGCGCCTCCAATCTCGATGCGCTGGAGCCGGAGGCGATCGCTGGCCTCAACCCGCGCGAAATGGACAAGCTCGGCATCCCACCGGGCGGCTTCATCAAGGTGTCGACGCGGCGCGGCGAGGTGACGCTCAAGGCGCGGGCCGACCGCGACGTGGCCGAGGGCATGGTGTTTATCCCGTTCTGCTTCGCCGAAGCGGCCGCCAACCTGCTCACCAATCCTCAACTCGACCCGATGGGCAAAATTCCCGAGTTCAAATTCTGCGCGTGCAAGGTCGAGCCCACCGAGTTGCTTGTCGCGGCGGAGTAACGGCCGCGCGCACTATTGCATCGGACGACTGGTCGGGGGAGCGTAGCTGGACGCACAACACCCCGCTCAGGTCATAGGGCTCTGCCGCGTGCCGGCCACCTTGACGCGCAGCTTGTAGATTGACGTCGAGGCCGTCACAAACAGAGTGCGGAAATCGCTCTCTCCGAAGCAGAAGTTGGCCGTGTGCTCGGGCATGCCGATTACGCCCAGGCAGTTCGCCTGTGGATCGAACACATGAATGCCGCCTGGACCGCAGCAGTAGACATTGCCCTCGCTGTCCATCTTCATGCCATCAGGAGCGCCGGCTCCCGCACCGGTCGTCTGCGCCCACACGCGGCCGTTGGCCAGCGTTCCGTCGGGCTTTACGTCGAACACACG
The DNA here is from genome assembly GCA_035762425.1 of Hyphomicrobiaceae bacterium. Classification (GTDB taxonomy): domain Bacteria; phylum Pseudomonadota; class Alphaproteobacteria; order Rhizobiales; family Hyphomicrobiaceae; genus AWTP1-13. The sequence goes on from DASTOW010000083.1 coordinate 14,023, forward strand.
AATGTGCTGACGTTCGGTGTCGTTCACGAACAGCCGTTTCTCATCCAGTGATAAGCACAGGCCGTTTGGTTGACGGAAGTCATCGGCCAGGAGTGTCAGCCTGTTCCCGTCCGGCTCGGCGCGATAGACGCCGCGGAAGTCGAGCTGCGTCGGGCGCGGCTTGCCGTAGTACTCAGCCCGTCCGTAGGTCGGATCGGTGAAATAGATGCCGCCGTCGGATTTCACGACCACGTCGTTCGGACTGTTCAGCTCCTTGCCATCGTAGTGACTGGCGAGGACCGTGCTGCTCCCATCTAGCTTGGTGCGCGTCAGCCTGCTGGTTGCGTGCTCGCACACGATCAGGCGACCCTGCCGATCCCAGGCCAGGCCGTTTGATTGCGCACACGGCTTGCGGAAGCTCGTCACGCCGCCCTGGCGAGACCATTTGCGCAAATGATCGCCCGGCATGTCGCTGAACAGCAGATACTCGTCCTGTGCGTGCCAGAGCGGCCCTTCGGTGAACAGGAAGCCAGTGGCGAGCCTCTCGATTTGCGGAGCATCGCCGACGACTGAGCGGAACCGCTCGTTGCGAATCTCGGCACTCATTTGCCGGCAGTCCGCTTCTTGAGTTCGCTGACGCGCGTCGGGCCGACATACCAGTCGTCGCCGGATACGTCCTCGAACACCACCCAGATAGCCTCGGGCGGCAGCTGTGCCAGCTCGCTGATAGTCGCGCTGACGCGGCGGGCGATCTCATCCTTGCGTTCCTGAGGATGCCCTTCAGGATCTGAATATTGACGAACGGCATTGCTACCTCCCTTGCTAGTTGATCTATGTGGCCGACAGCGCCAGCAACTCGTCACGCAGGGCGGGGTTGTCGCGCAGCTCGGCAGCCTGGCCCGAGAAACGCACCGCTCCCTTCTCCAGCACGTAGATGCGATCGGCGAGTGCCAGCGAGAAATCGACGCCCTGCTCGGCGAGCAAAATGGTTAAGCCCTCGCGCTTCAGTCTACCGATCTGCTCCAGGAGATTCTCCACCACCAGTGGAGCCAGGCCCTCGGACGGCTCATCGAGCAGCAGCAGCTCGGGATTGCCCATCAGCGTCCGGCCGATCGTCAGCATTTGCTGCTCGCCGCCCGACAGATACCCGCCCTGTCGTTCTGCAAGCTGGCGCAGTTTGGGAAACAGCCCGAACACGGCATCGATCGTCCATCGCCCCGGCCGGCCGGCGGCGCGCCCGGCCACGTCGAGGTTCTCGCGCACGGTCAGCTCGGCAAAGATGCGCCGGTCCTCCGGGACCAGGCCAATGCCCAGCCGCGCGATGCGAAACGGCGGCAGCCCGGCAATATCTCGGCCTTTCCAGACGACGCGGCCCGACGTTGGAGGCGTGAGGCCCATGATGGCGCGCAGCGTGGTGGTCTTGCCGACACCGTTGCGCCCCATCAGGCATACGCACTCGCCCTGCGTGACCTCCAGCGAAATGCCAAACAGCACGCGCGAACTGGCGTAGGCGGCGTGAACGTCCTGCAGGGCAAGCAGAGCAGTCACTGCCGCTCTCCAAGGTAGACGCGCCGCACCTCGCGATTTGCCCGCACCTCCATGGCGCTGCCCTCGGCGATCAGCCTGCCCTGATGCAGTACGGCGATCTTCTGGGCGATCGAGAACACCACGTCCATGTCGTGCTCGGTGAAGAGCAGGGTGAGCTTGCGCTCGATGACAATGCGCTCCAACAGGCGGATTGCCTCGCGCGTCTCGGTGGCCGACATGCCCGCCGTTGGCTCATCCAGGAGCAGGAGTTTCGGGTTGCTGGCCAGCGCGATGCCGAGCTCCAACTGCTTCTGGTTCCCGTGCGACAGCGAGTCGGCGACCGTATCGGCCTGATCCGAGAGCCCAAGCGAATTGAGGATCTGCGCCGTCTCCGCGCCATAGAGCTGAGCGCTACGGCCCCAAAAGTTGTGCGACTGGCCTGCGTGCGCGATCAGCGCTGCCCGCACATTCTCAAACACCGTGAGCTTGCGGAAGATGTTGGTGTGCTGGAACGAGCGGCCAATGCCCATCCGGCAGATCGCATATGGAGCGGTCCCGGTAATATCGCGCCCCTCGAAGGCAACGCTTCCGCTATCCGGGCGCAGGTGGCCGGTGAGCAGGTTGAACAGGGTCGACTTGCCAGCGCCGTTCGGGCCGATGACGGCGGTGATGCCATGTGCGGGCACATCCAGGCTGACGCCTGCGACCGCCGCAAAGCCGTTGAACGATTTGCGGATGTCGCGGGCGCTAAGCATGGCGATGCCTGCGCAGTCGCTGCAGACCCGAATGCACGGCGCCGAATACGCCGCTCGGAAACACGAACACGAGTATGATCAGGATCAGGCCCAGGATCAGCGGCCAGTATTGCGTGTAGGCGTTGATCTGCTGGTTGAGCAGGATGAGGATCGCGGCGCCAACGGCGGGTCCCCAGAAATGGCCGATGCCGCCCATGATCGCCATGATCAGCACCTCGGCCGACTTCGACCAGTGCGCGAAATCGGGAAACACGCCGCGATTGAATATGCCGAACAGCGCGCCCGCCCATCCGGCGAACGCGCCTGCCACGACGAAGGCTGCAAGCTGGTAGCGACGCACGTTGATGCCGACAAATTCGGCGCGCTCAGGATTCTCGCGGATGGCGGTCAGGGTGCTTCCGAACGGCGACTCAACGATGCGTTTCAGCACAGCGAACGCCAGGCCGACCAGGATCAGAACCAGCAGGTAGTAGTGGTCGCCCGCGCGCAGCCCGCCCAGCACCGGCAGCGAGGACATCCAACCCAAATTGGGGTAGGGCACATTGGACAGTCCCTGCTCGCCGCCCGTCACCGAATTCCACTTGAAGCAGATCGCCCACACGATCTGCGCGAAGGCGAGCGTCAGCATCGAGAAATAGATTTGACTGGAGCGGACGCAGAACGCCCCGAACAGGAGCGCGCACGCCCCCGCTGCCACCGTCGCCGTCGCCAGGCCGAGCGCGAACGACACGCCGTAGCTCTTCATCAGGATGGCGCAGGTATAGGCGCCGATTCCGAAATAGGCGGCGTGGCCAAACGAAACGAGGCCGGTGTAGCCGAGCAGCAGGTTGAGGCTTGCCGCCAGCAGCGCCAGAATGGCGATGTCGGTCGCCAGGAACGTATAGAAGCGCGAGCCAAGCCATGGCACGCAGGCCGCCGCCAGGAACACCAGCACGGCCCAGGGAATCCTGCGCGCCAGAGGATCGGCTTTCATCGTTTCACCGCCCGGCCGAGCAGGCCCGCAGGACGCACGACGAGAACGAACGCCATCAGCACGAACACGGCGAAGATGGAAAAACCCGGCAGAATGAGGATGCCGAAGGCCAACACCTGGCCGAAGATGATGGCGCCAAGGAACGTGCCCCAGAACGATCCCAGTCCGCCGATCACCACGACAATGAACGCCTCGACGATGATGTCGACGTCCATGCCGGGCACGATGCTGCGCACCGGCGTGACCAAGGCGCCGCCAAGTCCGGCGAGGAACGAGCCAGCCATGAACATCAGGGTATAGAGCTTGCCGACGTCTGCGCCGAGCGCCGCTAGCATCTCCCGGTCATAAGCTGCGGCGCGCACCATGCGTCCGGTGCCGGTGCGGCTGAGCAGCAGCCAACAAGCCAGTGCTATGGCCGGGCCGAGGGCGATGATGAACAGATTGTAGTGCGGCACGACGATGCCGAGCACTTCCAGCCCGCCGGCGAGCCCGGCCGGTCTTGGCACTGTCAGCTGCTGCGTGCCCCAGACGATCCTCGCAACATCGCCGAGGATTAGCACCAGCGCGTACGTGAACAGCAGCTGGTAGAGCTCCGCCCGACCGTACAGATGGCGCAGGCAGAGCCGCTCGACGATGCCACCCAGCAGCGCCACAGCCAGGGCTGCGCCCGGAACGGCGATCCAGAAGCTCACGGAGTTTGCGCCTGCCCAGTGCGTGATCTGCCAGGCCATGTACGCGCCGATCATGTAGAAGCTGCCGTGCGCGAAGTTCAGCACGCGCAATACGCCAAAGATCAGCGACAGCCCCGACGCGACGATGAACAGAAACATGGCAGCCGTCAGGCCGCTGATGCATTGGGCTAGCAGGAACGCGGGGTCCAGCATGGCGCGCCCTACGTCTCGATCAGCCCGAGCTGCTGGGAAATGAGCGCCGCCTTGGCTCGCATACGCTCGCACCAACCTGTAACGAGCGACCGCTTGAAGCGCATCTTGGGCATGGCGATGCTGATCGCAGCGATGGTTCGCTCGCGGTCGCGGTCAAATACGGGCACGCTCACGCAGCACAGGTTCGGCACGAACTCCTCTGCATCGAGGGCGAACCCCTGCTGTTGCACCTTGGCGATCTCGCGCCGCAATTGCGCTTTGCTGGTGATGGTTTGCGGCGTGAACGTCTGCATCGATGTGTCGGCGACGTACTTGTCGAACTCGTCCGGCGTCAAACCGGACAGCAGGACCTTGCCGGTTGCCGTGCAGTAGGCGGGCTCCCGTACCATCGAGCGAACCGAGGCACTCACAGCCTGCTTGCCGTCGGCCTTGCACAATTGCACGATCTCACCCTGGCTGAAGATGACGAGATATGCGGTCTCGCCCACCTCATCGCGCAGCGCTTCCAAATGCGGGCGGGCGATGGCAGCAAGGTCGCTGCCCTGCAGGTAGACGCTGCCCATCTGGAAAATACGCGGACCCAGCAGATAGCCGCGATCGCTGATCTGCTGCTCCACGTAACCCCTGGCCATGAGCGTCTGCAGCAGCCGAAACGCTGTGCTGACGTTAAGACCGGTCATCCTCGCCAGCTCCGACACGCTGACTGCACCTTTGGTGGAGCCAAGGTGCTCGAGGATGTCGAGCACCTTGGTCACGCTTTTGACCGAGTCGACTTGCGCCTTGACCCGTGGCCGCCCCCCAGGCATGCGTTCCTTCAATCCATGAATGGCGTCGGATCAATGTAGATCGGCGGCTCCATGACCGCGAACGGATACTTGGCGTTCTTGGTCATCTTTCCCCAGAACTGGGCACGATTGGCCTGGTGATCCTTGGCGCGGATGGTCTGCTTGCCGATCGGTGTATCGACGGTGATACCGAGCATGGCCTTGGCGACCTTCTCGGAGTCGGTGCTGCCAGCGTTAGCGATCGCTGCAGTCAGTATCTGCATGCCGATATAGCCGGTGATCGGCCAGGAGGAGGGATGCTCCTCCTTGGTGTAGGCGCGCAGTCTGGCAATGTAGTCCTTGTGCGCCTGTGGCCCGTCCCAGTTGAAGGCATCGTAGGCATTCGCCCACACACCGAACGGATAGTCGTCGCCCATGGCCTTGGCGGTCTCGATGGCTCCGGCCTCGCCAGCGCCGAGGAAGTTGCTGTTGAACGACTCGAAGTACTTCAGCGCCTTGGCCTGCTTGGCAAAGGTCACGAAATGGCCGCCCCACAGGCTGCTGAACACCGCGTCGGGCTTCTTGGCCATCTGCGCGTTGATGAAGGGCGTGTAGTCGGCCTCGCCCAGCTTCGGCCATTGCTGGTCGACGATCTCGATATCGGGGCGGATCTTCTTGAGGTGCTGGACGAACGCCTTCGTCACGTCCTGACCAAACGCGTAATCGGGACTGATGGTGCCGACCCGCTTCAGGTTGGGCCACTTGGCCATGATCTCGGCGGCCGTGCGCCCTTCGATGGTGGTGTTGGTGGTGGTCCGGAACACGTAGGGATGCAGGTTTTCCGGCGCCGTCAGCTGGTCGGTTTTCACCACCGGTACCACGAACACGATCTTGTTCTCCTTGGCGATCGGCGAAACTGCCGGGCCCTCCGCGGACGTCAGCGTGCCGAACAGGAAGTCGACGTTCTCGCGCAGGATCAGGTCGCGCGCGACCCGCACGGCCTCGTCGGCATTGCCCTTGGTGTCGCGGACGACCAGTTCGATCTTGCGGCCAAGCACGCCGCCCTTTGCGTTGGCCTCCTCCACGAACATCTGCGCGCCCTTCAGCGACGGCTCGCCGATCAGAGCGCCGGGGCCTGACAGAATTACGGGGTAGCCGATGCGGATTGGGTTCTGGGCCACAGCCGAGCTGGCAAGGCCGATTGACCAAGCCGCGAACAACGAAAGCAGGCACTTTGACCAGCGCATTGTCTCCTCCCTGATAGTTTTTCATATTGTGAAAAACATTTTTATTTGTTGAAAAATTGTTATCGTCGCGGCATGGGCATGTCAATGCAAACCGTGCACCAATTTGGTGCAAGGCTGATCACCCAGGCGTATGTGAAACCGCTAAAGCGGCGGCGCGAGGCAGCCGGTGACCCGGTGACGCCGTGGTCGCGCTGCTAGCTCGCGTCCTGGGCCATGCCGCCATGATCCGTTCCAACCTGCTGTCGCGAAGCGGTCGGAGACACGATTGGTAGGCGCATGGTGCCCTGCATGCGTACGTCGTGCAGGGTCGAGAATCTGATGCAGATTGGCTAGGTGCAGACTGCGGGGCGCGCTTGGTATGTGGCCCAGGGCTCTTGGCCGGCTAAGGGCTCCTCAGTCGCCCAATCCAACCGTTCCTGCTTCTCCAAGCGCGGCTATGCCAGCGTCGTCGTAGCCTGCGTCCCTCAGCACATCGCGCGTATGCTCACCGATGTGCGGCGGATCGCGATGGTTTTGCAGGCGGGTACCATCGATCGAGAGCGGAAGCGCTGGCGTCTTGGCTGGCCTGCCGTCAGGCAGCCGGATGTCAAGCAGGCCACCCGATTGTACGAGATGTGGATCCTCAAACAGGTCGCCTGGCTTGTTGACGGGGGCAAACGGCAGCCCCAGACGCTCGAGTGTTCGCGCCAGCTCCTGTGCAGGCCAGGCCCGCAGAATCTGCGCAATCTCTGGAATGATGCGCGCGCGCTCGTCGACCCGGCCCTGATTGGTCGCGAGTTGCGGATCGGTCAGCCAGCCCTCGCGCCCGAAGGTCCGGCAAAAGGCCTGCCAATGTTCCTCGCCGACGATGGCCACGAACAGCTTGGTGCCGTCCTTGGTCTCGAAAAGATCGTACACCGGCCAGGGCGTATCCTTGACCGAGAAGGGTATCGACGGCGTGCCGGTAACTGTCTCAAACATCATCGCCTGCCCCATCAGGAAGACGTTGTTCTCAAACAGTGCACTCTGGATGTGGCGGCCGCAGCCCGTGCTCTGCCGTTCCGCAAGCGCAGCCTGGATGGCAATGACGCCAAACATGCCGCCCATGACGTCGTTGACGGAGGCGCCGGCGCGCATTGGGCGATCAGGCAGCCCCGTCATGTACGCGAGCCCACCCATCATCTGCACCACCTCGTCGAGGGCCAGACGATGCTGGTAGGGACCCGGCAGATAGCCCTTCAGCGAGCAGTAGACGATGTGCGGGGCAAAGACTGCGACGCTCTCGTAGTCCAGCCCGAAGCGCTTGAGGAAACCGGGCCGGAAGTTCTCGATCAGCACATCCGCCTTGGCGATGAGGCGCCGCACAACCGCTTGCCCAGCCGCCGTTGTCGTATCCACCACAACGCTGCGCTTGTTGCGACAGTAGTTGGCGAAGAAGCCGGAGGCGGGTCCCTTGAAGGAGCGCGTGCGATCGCCCTTGATCGGCTCGATCTTGATCACATCGGCGCCCAGGTCAGCGAGGATGAGACCGCAGGTCGGCCCCATGACCATCTGGCTAAACTCGATGACGCGAATGCCGGCAAGGGGCCTGAAGGGGCGGGGTGAGGTGCCGCCTGCCGCAACCTTGTTCATTGCGCAACCCTTCTGAAAACCTCGCAACGCCAGCCCGATGCAGGTGACCCGTCAGCAAATCGGCAACGGTGCCTGGCGTCTGCGCAGGGGCCGACACGCCTCGTTCTAGTCGTTCCAGATGCCGCCGGTGACGCTGATCGTCTCGCCCGTGATGTAGCCAGCCTGATCCGAGGCCAGGAACAGAACCGCATTGGCGATGTCCGCCGGCAAACCCGGACGACGCATGGGAATACTCTTGGCCCGCTCGGCGGCGGTCGGCAACCCCTCCTGTGCCCGCTTGATCTCGGATTCGTCGCGCATCTTGGTATCCACGATTAGCCCTGGCGCGACGGCATTGACTCGCACGCCGTGCTCGCCGATCTCGCAGGCGAGCGACTGCGTGAGCGAAACAACCGCGAACTTGGACGCACAGTAGGCGCCATAGGCTGCAACGCCCGACTTGCCCATCCAGGACGCGAGGTTGACGACGGCACCGGAGCGCCGCTGGATCATGCCGGGGACGACCTGCCGCATCATATGGAACATGCCGTTCACATTGATGCCGAAGGTCGCGTGCCAGTCTTCCTCGCTGGTCTCGAGGATCTTGCCGACCTTGCAGATGCCGGCGTTGTTGACCAGGATGTCAACTGGTCCCAAGGCCTTGGTCAGCACGGCGACACCTGCGACGACGTCGGCCTTGGAGGATACGTCGCCGCTTGCAACGATCACCTTGCCGCCCGTTTGCGTAATGGCACGGCCGACCGCGTCGGCCGCGGCCTTGTCGAGATCGAAGATGCCGACCTCGCAACCTTCCGCGGCCAGCCGCGCAGCGATCGCCCTGCCGATGCCGTGAGCGGCGCCTGTTACGATCGCCTTCTTGCCCTGCAGTCCGTACATGATGTTCAACCCTGATACTGAGCCAACCTGTCGCCCTGCGCCGTCCAGCCGCCATCGACGACCAGCGTCGTGCCGGTGCAGAACGAAGCCTCATCGCTTGCCAGGAACAGCATGGCGTTGGCGATCTCGATCGGCTTGCCGAGCCGTTCCATCGCCTGTCGCATCTCGAGACCACGCTTCAAGCCCGCCGCGTTCGGCGATTTGGCGAGCATTTCCGCGAAGTATGGAGTTTCGATCGTCCCCGGCGCCACGGCATTGATGCGAATGCCGGTGAGTGCGTGGTCGGTCGCCATAGCCCGCGTGAGTGCATCGACGGCGCCTTTGGAAGCGACATAGGCGGCGCGATTGACGATGCCGACGTGGGCGGCGCCGGAGGCGGTGTTCACGATCGCGCCGCGGCCCTGCTTTTCCATCACTGGGATTGCATACTTGCAGCCGAAGAACACGCCCTTGACGTTCACGGCCATCAGCGCGTCCCAGTCGGCCTCCGAAGTTGTCACCACCGTGCCCGCGATGCCGTAGCCGGCGTTGTTGACCAGGATGTCGAGCCGGCCATGGCCAGCGACGGCCGCCTCGATCATCGCCTTGACCTCGGCCTCCTGCGCGACGTCGACCTTGTAGGCGCTGGCTTTCCCGCCCCGAGCCTGGATCTCCTGCGCAACGCGACCGGCGCCGTCGAGGTTACGGTCGGCGACCATGACAACCGCTCCGTGCGCGGCAAATAGCTTCGAGGCTTCGTGACCGATACCGGATGCACCTCCGGTGATGATCGCGATCTTACCTGCCAGTCTCATCTGCTCTGCCTCTCCGTTTATGCTGTCAGCTCAACGTTGGCCATCTGCCAGCCAGCGTGCCACGCAGGCCGTGAAATCGGCGCTGCGCGAGATCGGAAAAAAATGCCCGCCACCCTCCAGGAGAACCAGCTCCGAGCCGGGCAAGGCGGCAGCCAGGTCCCGCTGCAGGAACGCCGGCACGATCATGTCGTCGGCGGCGCCCACAACCAGCGTCGGCAGCGTCGCCACCGCCGATACGCTTGCACTTCCGTCGAACGCCATCAGCGCATCGATACGCTCGCGAACGACCTCACGCTCTGCTGCAGTCGCCGGGGCGCGCGCAACCGCCGCTTCATAGTGCGTCCAGTTCGCCTCCAGCCACTCCGGTGCAAACGCGAGGATGGCGCCCATGGCCGCGTAGCCTTCGGGGTCCTGCTCCAGCATGGCACGCCGCGTACGGAACAGGCCGGTCATATAGCGACTGGGCCGCAGCCAGGTGGCGCTCAGAATGAGCCCCGACAGGCGGTCAGGCGCCTGCGCCGCTACGCTCTGCCCGATGCAGCCGCCGGTCGAGTGGCCGAGCAGCGTGCAGCGCTCCAGCCTTGCTCCGTCGAGCACGGCAAGGACGTCGCGGGCGAGCTGGGCGATGTTGCAGGCTGCCGTGCCGCGCGTGGAGCTACCGATGCCTCGCTGATCGAAGCGTATGACCTCGCAGGAGGCTGCCAGCGCCGCGGCGCTTTGAGCCCAGAACCCGGCCGTACCACCCAAGCCGCTGAGGAGCATGAGTGCGGGGCCCGATCCTTCGCGGCTGGCCTGCAGCACTGCGCCGTCGGCGGTCGTTGCCGTGAATGGGGACGGATTGGTCACGCTGGCCGTTCGCTCATTGCAGCGGCGAGTAGGAAACCGGCGTCAGGATGCGTGTGGTCTGCACGTCGAGCAAGCCGTCGACGCGCCGCAGGTAGTCCTGCCATTGCGGGTCGGCCAGCATGGCTGCGCGTCGTTTTAGGCGATCATCGAGGCTGTCGTAGCCCCACAGCGCAACGACGTGGTTGAGTTCGCCGATCTCGGACGTGAAATAGGCGATGAAGGTGCCGAGATGTTTCTTCTGAATGGGCAGGCCGTGCTCGCCATACAACTTGACGAATTCGCCAAGCTTGCCGGCCTTCACGCGGTAGTCCCGCTCCTCGTAGATCATGGCTCCCTCAAGCCTTCTGATTGTAGGAGGCGTCAGTCCAGCCAAACACCGTGCGCGCCTCAATCTCGGCCACATTGGCCGGCCGCGCGAAGGGTTCCGGCGCCGGTTGTCCCGGCGTGCGCGGCCGTCCGATTTCCGCAAAGAAATCGTCGAGCCCGCCCGGAGCGAACACCCAAAGAAATGTCATTGGCTCGTCGTGCGGATTGATGAAGTGGTGTTTTTCGTTCACGGCGACATAGACGCACGAACCACGCTCAATTGGATAGTCGACACCCTCGAGCCGGGCGATGCCGCGTCCCGCAACCACGAAGATAATCTCCTCGTTCTTGTCGTGTGTGTGTTCCCGGATGAACGATTTAGCCGCTACCGTCTGCGTGCCCATCGACAGGCGGCCTGGCGTGCCGAGCTTCTTGGTGCTCACCAGATTGTTGACGAAACCGTTGGCCGGAACAGGCTGCCAGTGGCTTTCTCCACCATCCGGGCCCACTACGAACGAGGCAAGTTGCTTGGTCTGTGCCATTCTCAAGTCCTCCCGGGATTAGCCTTTACTCTCAATTGCCATACCTCGCCTCGGGCCGCCAAGGCTCTGCTGCCGGAAAAGTCATTTTGCTGCCAAGTACGGCCGCACGCCAGCGCCTCAGGGCCGCTTTGGTCGCCTTTGGCGTTGGTCGTCGTGATAGACACGGAATGATTGCAGCTGCTCCTCGCTGCGCGAAATCTTGCGGATTGCGTCATCGCCGCCGTCCGACACCATCAAGGTTGCCAGCGCCTGGGCAATAGCAAGGAAGGGAAGCACGCTTGGCAGTAGGGAAGCCGATTTGTTGGCGACAACGATTGCGACATCCGCCTTGTTGGCTATGGGCGATACCCGGCTATCGGTGACGGCGATCACCTTCGCCGCTTGGTGTTTCATGAAATCGACGGCGTAGACGGCGTCGCGCGAATAGGGCCTGTAGCTGAACACCAGCATCACGTCCTCACGCTGGGCCAGGCGCAGGTCATCGGCAAGGGTGCCGCCGGTGCCCGTCAGGAGCACCGTCTTGGCATTGAATAGCCGGCAGGCGTAGTGGAAATAGAAGGCGATCGGATAGAGGCTGCGCAGGCCGACGACGAACACCGAACGCGCACCGGCAATCAAACGCTTGGATTGCTCCAGGGCCGCCGTGGTCTCGGCAGAAAATGTCGTTTGAAGATTGATCTGATCCTGCTTGAGGTTCTCTTCTATGAGCCCAATGCCGCTCGCTAGATGCTTGCGGGCTTGCAGATGGCGCGCCCGGCCCGACCACGCACCTTCGTCAATGAGCAGCTTGCGGCGATAGCGATCACGCAACTCATCGTATCCGGCGAAACCAAGTTCCTGGGCAAGCCGCACCATCGAGGATGGATCAACGTGGGCGCGTGTGGCGACCGCGCGCATCGAGCTCAGCGCAACTTCCAGCGGATTGTCGACGATGTAGCGCGCGGCCTGCTGCAAGCGATGGCTGAGATCGCCGAACCTTCGCTCGATCAGCTCATCAACTTCATCGCTACCAGAGTCACGATCGACATCTGTCATCGGCGCGATCGCCCTCGCTTTGCTCTTCGAACCCGCACACACAAACCGTTGGCTGATGGAACACGCGATACAGCCGCCTGGCGCTGAGCCAAGCGAGCGCATGCACTCTAAAACAGTTGCGGTGCCTTTCGCAACGAATGTTGCATTCATTGACATGATGCAAACGTTTGTTGCATTGTTGTCGCTACTAAAGTTGGAACGGTTCAGGATGACAGCCGAGTTCGCCGATCAGGTTGTTGTCGTAACGGGCGCTGCGCAAGGTCTGGGCCTCGCCGTCGCACGCAAGTTCGCGGATGCGGGCGCTGTCGTCTTCATGAGCGACGTGCAGGCCGGCAAGCTCGATACGGCGGCCTCAGAGGTATCGCGCGGCGGTGGTTGTGTTCATCCGGTGGCCGTGGATGGCGCCGATCCAGAGTCGCTGCGCGATCTTAGAGCCACTATCGAAAAGACCGCCGGCGGACGACTGGATGTACTGATCAACAACGCTGGCGGATGGCGTTACGGCACCGCCAAGGAAATCACGGCGACGGATTGGAGCTGGACGTTCCGGACCAACGTCGACACCGTCTTCTTTACGACCCAAGCACTCATGGACTTGATGATCACGCGCCGCTACGGACGCATTGTCAACGTTGCCTCGTCCGACGCCTATCGACCCAAAGTAAAGCTGCCGCACTATGCGGCCGCCAAGGCCGCCGTCGTCTCGCTGACCAAGTCCCTTGCTGAGGAACTGGCTCCCTACGAGATCCTGGTGAATGGCGTGAGTCCGGGCGCGATGCTGACGCAAACCGCGCGTCAGCAGGACTGGCTCGCAGAACGCATAAAGTCGATACCACTGGGTCGAGCCGCAGAGCCCGAGGAGATGGCCGACCTGATTCTGTTCCTCGCCTCGCCGCGCAACCGCTTCATGGCGGGCGAGACCGTCATCGCCAACGGAGGGCTGTGGATGGTCTAGGGACGTGCAGCAGATGAACGCCGATAGCACCGCATTGTTTTGGAGGAGCGCGTACATGTCGAGATCAAGTGAGATTTCCCGTCCGATTTCGCGCCGCAAGGCGGTCGCCTCGCTTGGCGCGACGGCTGCGCTTTCCCTGGCAGCTCCTTACCTCGCGCGTGCCCAGTCCAAGCCCGCGCAGCTGGTGGTCGCCACAGGCGGCGGCAAGCTCGATGATGCCTACAAAGCATCGGTCTTCAAGGTGTTCACGGAAAAGACGGGCATCCCTATCGTCACGACTGCCAATCCCGCGGCCAAGCTGAAGGCCATGGTGGAGCAGAATGCGGTCGAGTGGGACGTGATGCAGGGCCCTGCCGAGGATCTGATCGTGCACGGCCGCAACGGCCTGTTCGAGCCGATCGACTACGGCGTCGTCAGCAAAACTGGGCTGGTCGATGGCGCCGCGCACGAGCACTTCCTGCTGACCGACTTCGCCGCCTATCACATTGCTTGGAATACCAAGAACGTGAAACCAGAAGCAGCGCCCAAGAGCTGGGCAGACGTCTGGGCATACCCAGGCAGGATCGGCATCTGGAAGCGCCCCTTCCAGACCCTCGAGGTGGCCCTGCTTGCTGACGGCGTGCCGATCGACAAGCTCTATCCCCTCGACATCGAGCGCGGCCTGAAGAGCCTCGAAAAGATCAAGAGCAAGATCTCTTGGTGGGAGCGGGGGGCACAGGGTGGCCAGGTGTTTGTCGACGGTGAGGTCGACGTGGGGGCGATCTGGAATGGTCGTGTGCAGGAGCCCAAGGCGAATGGCGCTGCGGTCGACTTCCACTTCAACCAGGCCATTTTGGTCAGCGACGCCTGGGGCATTCCGAAAGGTACCAAGAATAAGAGTGCAGCAATGCAGTTGGTAGCGCTCAACATGACGGCGGCCGTGCAGGCGGAATACTCCAAGAAGATCCCGTATGGCCCCGTGAACTTGGATGCCCTGAAGCTGCTCGACGCGGCCACGCTGGCCACGCTCCCCTCATCGGAGGAGAACTTCAAGAAGGGCAGACAGCTCGACTTGAGATTTTGGGCAGACAATGGCCCTGCGACCGTCGATCGGTTCAACAAGTGGCTGCTGTCTTGATGGTAGCGAGCTGCACCCCTGCCGCTCCTATGCGGCAATTGCGGCCCGGTTTCCACCACAGGTCGCTTGGCGAGGTTGCGAGTGACTGAGGGGGAAATCAGGTCGGACTACCAACCTTGGCTGATTTCGCGGCGCTACGCGTGGCTGCTGGCGGCGCCGGCGCTTTTCCTGCTGGTCTTCTTCTTGTGGCCATTGATCCGTGTGGTGGTGCGCGGGTTCGTCGATCCCTCGTTCGGCCTCACGAACTACAGACAGATCCTGGCGAGCCCAGTGCATCTCAAAGTGCTCTGGAACACGGTGACGACCGCCGCCATCGTCACTTTTCTGTGCCTGCTCATTGCCTATCCGGTCGCTTTTGCGATGGCCCGCGCGAAGGGCGCCAGACTGCAGATCATGGCCGCATTCGTGATCGTGCCGCTGTGGACCAGCGTGGTGATCCGCTCTTACGCCTGGATGGTCGTCTTTCAGCGGCGCGGCGTTCTCAACGACGCTCTTTCCGCTCTCGGTGTGGTCAGTGAGCCGGTGCGGTTTCTGCCGGGGGCCTTCGCGCTCAACGTCGGCATGGTGCACATCATGTTGCCGTTCATGATACTCCCCTTGTTGGCCAACATGCGTGCAATCGACGGCTCGCTTCTGCGCGTGGCGGAGGTAATGGGCGCCAATCCGCTGCAATCTTTCCTGCGCGTGTTCCTGCCGCTTTCCTTGCCCGGCATCAGCGCGGGCGGGTTGCTGGTCTTTATGATGTCGCTCGGCTTCTACATTACTCCAGCGCTGCTTGGCGGACCTCAGCACATGATGGCGGCCGTGCTGATCGAGCAGCAGGCGAACGGCTTGCTCAATTGGGGGTTGGCTTCCGCCCTCTCGACCGTCCTCCTCGCCGTGACCATCGCGATCTACCTGGTCTACGTTCGGGTAACCGGCGGCAGCCGTGCCGCATCGGACACGCTAGGGGGAGGCGAGCGGTCGTGATGCTGCGCCTGCTGCCACTCGTGCGACCTGTGATCGCGGCATTTGTCGGCGTCGTCCTGATCTATCTGGTCTTGCCGACCTTCGTTGTGCTGCCACTGTCATTCAGTGCGCAGGAGTACTTGAGCTTTCCTCCGCAGGGATTTTCCATCAAGTGGTATCAACGGCTGGCGGCCAATCCGACATGGCTGGATGCCACCCTGAACAGTCTCATGATCGGCATTCCGACGGCACTGCTGTCGATGGTGCTGGGCACACTTGGCGCGCTGGCGGTTGTTCGAGGCTCGTTGGTGCGCGCCTCATTGCTGTCGGCGCTGCTGGTAGCGCCGATGATGCTGCCGCACGTCATCCTGGCAATCGGCCTCTATCCGGTCATGCTGGAGCTGGGGCTGCTGCGCAGTCACATTGCGGCAATTCTTGCCCATACCGTCATCGGCATACCGCTGGTCTTCCTTACGGTGACGGCGTCTCTGCGCTCCTACAGCGGCAGTCTGGAGCGCGCGGCCATGACGCTCGGCGCCAACCTCTGGCAGACGTTCTGGAAGGTGACGTTGCCGATGATCCTGCCGGGCGTGATGGTCGGCGGCATCTTGGCGTTTGCCTCCTCCTTCGACGAACTGATGCTGTCCCTGTTCATGACAGGTGCGACAACGCGCACTCTGCCGCGCTTGATGTGGGAGCAGATGTCCGACTTCCTGACGCCCGTGATCGCAGCGGCGGCATCGCTCGTCTTCGCGTTCTCGCTGGTGATGCTGGGCATGGCGGCACTTTTGCAAAAGCGCTCAAGCACGGCGGGCGGAGGCGCACATGGCTAGCCGTGGCGCAAGCGTAGCTCTCAAGGGCTTGACCAAGCGATACGGCACCGTCGTTGCTTTGGCGCCCACGGATCTCGTCGTCGAGCCCGGCGAATTCTTTTCCCTGATCGGACCTTCCGGATCCGGCAAGTCGACCCTCCTCGGATCTGTCGCCGGCTTCCTGCCCCCCACGGCGGGGCGCATTGAACTCGACGGCAAGGATGTCGTCTCCGTTCCCCCCTACCAGCGCAATCTCGGCATGGTGTTCCAGAGCTACTCGCTCTTTCCGCACATGTCCGTATTCGAGAATGTCGCGTTCCCGCTGCGCCTGCGCAAGGTGGGTTCCGGCGAGATCAAGCGACGCGTCGAGCGCATGCTCGAAATCGTGCGCCTGCCACAACTCGGTTCGCGCAGGCCCGAGCAGCTTTCGGGAGGACAGCAACAGCGCGTCGCGCTTGCGCGCGCAGCTGTCTACGACCCACGCCTGCTGCTCATGGACGAACCGCTCGGTGCGCTCGACAAGAACTTGCGCGAGGAGATGCAGTACGAGATCCGACAGTTCCATCGGACGCTCGGCGCGACCATTTTGTACGTCACGCACGATCAGGATGAAGCAGCCACCTTGTCCGATCGCATCGCCATCATGAAGGACGGCCGCATTGCTCAGGTCGGCGGCCCGCGCGAACTGTACGAGAAACCAGGTAACGCCTTTGTTGCAGGATTTCTCGGAGAGGCGAACCTGTTCGACGTGGCTGACGTGAAGGCAAACGGCAGCGATCGTGTTCTCATCACGACTCGTGACGGGTTGCAGTTGGCGAGCGACAGGCGAGACGCAAGTCTTGCCGGATCACTCGTGGCCTGCATTCGACCAGAGGCCCTCGCAATCCAGCAGGAAGGCGCCGCGCCGCAAACGCAGTGCAAGTCCTACATTCCCGGTCGCGTACAGGACGTGGTCTATACGGCTGGAACTGTCCGCTACCACGTCACCACGGTCACCGGCGCGCGTTGCCTCGTCAAGCTCACGTCGCAACGCCATCTGCCGCAGTTCGACGTTGGTCAGGCCGTAACGCTGGCTTGCAGCTCGGCCGACACCCTGCTCATCCAGAAGGAGTGAACCACGCGCATGTCTACCCTTGCAGGCAAAGTAGCCTTGATCACCGGCTCCGGCGATGGCATGGGCCGAGCCCATGCCATCCTCATGGCTGAGCGGGGTGCCGACATTGTCGTGCATGACATAAAGGCGCAACCAGCTGAGCAAACTGCGGCAGCCGTCCGCAAGCTCGGTCGCAGGGTCCATGTGGCCGTCTGCGACGTGGCCGACGTCGCGGCAGTTCGGCGCATGGCGGCCGAGGCTGCGTCCGTGATGGGACACGTCGACATACTGGTGAACAACGCCGGCTACGGCCAGCGCTCAGAGACGCAAGCGATAACGGAGGAGGACTTCGATCGCATGTTCGCCGTGCACGTGAAGGGCTCGTTCTTTGCGGCACAGGCGGTCATTGCGGGCATGAAGGAACGGCGCTACGGCAAGATCGTCAACATCTCTTCGATGTGGGGCATGACGGGGGCTCCGGTTGCACCCCACTACTGCGCGGCCAAGGCGGCGCTGCTGGGCTTCACCAAGGCGTGGGCCAAGGAACTCGCGCCGTGGAACATCCATGTCAATGCTGTGGCGCCGGGCGGGGTGAAATCGGGCGGGCCCATCAAACTCGACAGCGCCGAGACGCTCAAGGCCAAAGAGGCGCGCGTTCCGCTCAAGCGGTACTGCGAGCCTGTCGAAATCGCGTACGCCGTGGCCTATCTCGCATCGCCCGAAGCCGACTTCGTAACCGGTCAGGTCATCAGCCCGAACGGTGGCGAGGTCATTGTCGGTTATTGAGGGAAACGATGATGTCCGATACTGCGAGCAGCATGGCCGGAAAGGTCGCCTGGATCACAGGCTCCGGCCGCGGCATGGGTCAGGCACATGCGATCCTGTTGGCGGAGAGGGGCGCCGATATCGTCGTCCACGACGTTCTCGTCGACGAGGCCAAGGCCACGGCGGCGCGCATTGAAGCTCTTGGCCGACGCGTATTTCTCTCGCATGCCGACGTCGCGAATGCGACAGCCATGCATGACCTCGTTGCCCAGGCCAGCCGTGCACTCGGCAAGATCGACGTGCTCGTCAACAACGCCGGCATTGGCCAGCACCGATCCATCGAAGAAATCACGGTCGAGGATTTCGAGCGAATGTTCTCGATCCACGTGAAGGGCTCATTCTTTTGCGGTCAGGCGGTCATGGCCGGGATGAAGAAGCAGCAGTCGGGCAAAATCATCAACATCTCCTCGATCTGGGGAATGAACGGCGCTGATACTGCATCTCACTACTGCGCGGCGAAGACGGCACTGCTCGGTTTGACCAAGGCGTGGGCAAAGGAGCTCGCGCCGTGGAACATTCACGTCAATGCGGTATGTCCGGGTGGCGTCATCACCGAGATGCCGATCAAGGTGCAGGGTTGGGACAAGATCCGCGCCAAGGAGAAGAAGGTGCCGCTCGGCCGCTGGGCCCAGCCCGAAGAGGTCTCCTACGCAGTCGCGTTCTTGGCGTCGGGAGAGTCGGACTTCATCACCGGCCAAGCCATCAGCCCAAACGGCGGCGAAACGATCGTCGGCTTCTAGAAAAAGAGGATCATCATGCACTTCGGGCTCTTCAACCTGATGACGCAGCGAGAGCGCTCGCAGAGCGCAAGCGAGATCATCGCCCACACGACGGAGCACGTGAAGCTGGCCGAACAGATCGGCTTTGAAATCGCTTGGTTCGCTGAGCATCATTTCTCCAATTACTGCCTGTGCCCCAGCCCTCTCACCATGTGCGCCTACATGGCTCCGCAAACCAAGAAGATGCGGCTTGGTCCTGCGGTCGTGGTGGCGCCCCTTTACGAGCCCGTGCGCCTGCTTGAGGACATCTGCATGGTGGACCAGTTGTGCGGCGGTCGGCTGGTTCTCGGCTTCGGCACCGGCTACCAGGAGTACGAGTTCCACAAATTCGGCGTCGATCTTAAGGACGCGAGGCCCATCTTCCTTGAGACGCTCGATCTGCTCGAGCAATTCCTGAGCGGTGATCCGGTGAGCTACCAGGGCAAGTTCGTGACCATGCCGGCTACGCATTTCTCGGTGCGCATGGCGCAGAAGCGCCCCGACATCTACGTGGCGGGCATGGCGGGTGATCCGGAAACGCAGGGTCGTGCCATGCGGCGCAACTATATCCCCTTCTTCACGACCGGCTGGAACACGCTCGAGGCGATTGCCGAGATGCGTGAGAAGGCACGCCAGTCATATGTGGCCGCTGGCGGCAAGCCATCCGAGGCGCCCTATGCCATGCAGCGTTATGTGTTCGTGACGGACGATCGTGCTGCGGCCCTGCAGGCGGCAGAGGGTGCGCGATACATCCGCCGCATCGCCATGTCGATGCGCAACAAATACAACAGGCTTGATGGAGCCTTTCTGCAGGAGATTCCCGCACCGGACGAGCCGCCGCTCGAGATGATCGCGGACCGCTTGCTGGTTGGCAGCGCCGATGTGGTTGCCGAGCGCCTTGCGGGCGAGATCGAAACGCTGCAGCCAACGCACATTAGTGCGTTCATGGCCATTCCCGGCATGGAGCAGAGGTCTGTGCTCAAGTCGATGGAGGCGTTTGGAGCAAAGGTCATGCCGCAGCTCACAAGGCGCTTCGGCAATATGGCGGGCATCGGTGCTCCGGCAAGGCAGGTCGCGGTCGCTTAGGCCCCGTTTATCGGCAGAATGACAATGTTCATCGCCATTACTCGCTCAGGGCTTATCGAACTGCACGACGCGGCCAACTTCTCCTCATTCAAGATTGTCGATTGGAGCGGGAAAGGTCCCCTCGAGCTCGCGGTCGCCCTCGACAGCTTGGCTAGGCTGACGCCAGACGGCACGGCTGCATGGGTCGACGCTGCGGCAGTGCCTAAGCTTCTTGCCAGCGCGCCGACTGAGCAATGGCAGACCTCCTTCAGCAACATGGTGACGTCGGCCCGCAAATTGGGCTGGGTCGAGGAGGCGACTGGCGCCGTCCGCGCGCATATCGAGAGGGCGCAAGTGGCGTGACCGTTGCCGACGAAACCCAGCGAGGCGAGGGAAGCCTACAGCCGCCCGACGGCGGCGGTACGCTCGTCCAGGACGACTACAAGGCCCTGATGCGCCATCTCGCCGGTGCCGTAACGGTCGTCACCGCTGGCAAGCCGGGTGAGCGGCGCGGCTTGACTGCGACCGCCATATGCTCGCTCTCAGTCTCGCCACCCACGTTGCTCGCGTGCGTCAACCGCCAAGCCGGCGCCCACGACCTGATCATCTCCGACCGAGTATTTTCGGTGAATGTGCTGGCAAGCGATCAGGAGAGCGTGGCCGGCCGCTTTTCTGGTCAGAGCAATCTCAAGGGCGAGGAACGGTTCGCGTCAGGCACCTGGGGCACACTTCTAACCGGGGCGCCAATTCTCGCTGGTGCCTTGGCATCGCTCGACTGCGAGCTGATCGAGTACAAATCCGTTGCCACGCACACGATCTTTATCGGCCGCGTCGTCTCCGGGTGCAGCCGCGACGGAGCCGAGCCGCTCATCTATCTGCGCGGTGCCTACCACACGCTCAGGGTATAACTTCCAGAGCGCGCAGAGGGCGGCCTGCCGCAGGGGGCCAACAGGCTTTCTCGGCAGGGCCGAGGGCCTGCCGACAGCGACCGCTTCGGTCTGAGCCAGCACCCGCTACTGTGACGCGGCTGTCACCAGGATCTCGACCAGATCCTTGTCTGCCAATGCCACGCCTATGCAGGCTCGCTGCGGCGGGTTGGCGCGATCCACCCATTCATCCCAGGCACGATCCATGTCAGGCTTCCGGCTCATATCGGTAATGTAGACTGTGGCGCGCAGAATGCGCGACTTATCAGAGCCGGCCTGCGCAAGTGTGGCGTCGATCTGCGCAAGCGCATCCCTCGTCTGCTCGTAGAGCGGCGCAGCCTTGTCCTTGGCGGTCGCGACCGCGTAAACGATGCCGCCGTACGCCACCGCGCGGCTGCGCGTCGGCGTCGTGCCTGCGAAGCGCTTGATCATGAGCTATGCTCCCTGAGGTTGATGGCTAAGGTCATGATGGTCCTGGCGACATCGTCAAGGGTCGTTAAAACTGTCCAGGACCGCGCTGCGCCAATTGGGGCCAATTGTAATGGGTATGTCGACGGTTGAGCCTATACAAGCACAACGGAGCAAGGTGCGTGATCACTTTGGATTGCTACTACTCGTTGTCTTCTCCATGGGCCTATCTCGCAGGGCCACGGCTGCAGGACATCGTTCGGCGCCATCGCGCACACCTCACACTCAAGCCGTTTGATTTTCAAGAGGTCGTGCCCAAGACCGGCGGCGTGCCGCTCAGAACGCGTCCGGAACCACGCCGGCGCTATCACCAGGTCGAGCTCGACCGATGGCGCCGCCATCTCGGCATGCCGCTGGTGCTCAAGCCAAAGCACTACCCGCAGCAGATGCCGGTCGACCCCAACTGGAACAAGTATGCCGGCTGGATGGTGATTGCCGCCCAGCGCACCGGCCTCGACGCCTTGCCGCTGTCGCATGCCATCCTGCGCGCTCTGTGGGCCGAGGAGCGAGACGTCGCCAACCCCGAGGTGCGCAAGGCCATCGCCGACGAGAACGGCTATGACGGTGCGGGTCTGCTGGCGGCGGAAACAAGTGAGCCGGTACAGCAGCTCTATCGCCAGTTTTCGTCCGAGGCGGCAGGGCTCGGGGTGTTCGGTGCGCCAACCTTCCTCGTCGACGGCGAGCTGTTCTGGGGGCAGGATCGACTTGATTTCGTCGATCGCAAGCTCGACGCACTGCGATCGCAGCAGGGAGATGGTACATGAGCGCATATCGCCTAATTCCGGCACTGGCCGCGGCATTGCTCGGTTGGGCAGCACATCCGGCAGTAGCGCAGAAATGGCCGCACAAGCCGGTGACCGTGGTCATGGGCTTCCCGGCGGGCTCGGGCGTCGACGTAATCGCCCGCCTCCTGCAAGGACCGATGGAACAGGATCTGGGTACGCAGCTCGTGTTCGAGTACAAGGTAGGCGCCGGTGGCAATGTGGCATCCGAGTATGTCGCCAAGGCGCGACCGGACGGCTACACCATCCTGCTCGGGACGTCGGCCACGCACGGCGTCAACGCTGCGCTCTACAAGTCGCTGCCGTTCGATGTCGAGGCCGACTTTACACCGATCGCGCCCCTCAATGACGTCTCCAATGTACTGACCATCAATCCGACCGTGATCGACGTCCGCTCGGTTGCCGATTTCGTTGCCAGGATCAAGGCCACCCCGGGCAAGTTCAACTTCGCATCCACCGGCAACGGCACCGGTACGCATCTGGCATTTGCCCAGTTCATCAAGATGGCCGGCCTCGACATGGTGCATGTGCCCTACAAGGGTGGGCCGGAAGCCCTGCAGGCCGTGGTCACCGGCGAAGTGTGCTGCATCATGAACCAGGTGCAGACGGTGCTCGGGCAATGGCGGGCGGGCAAGGTGCGCTTGCTCGGCGTCACCACCAAGCAGAGGGTCGGTGCGGTGCAGGAGGTGCCAACCATCGATGAAGCGGGTCTTCCAGGCTACGAGAGCTACATCTGGTTTGGCCTGTTCGGCCCCAAGGGGCTCGACCCGGCCATTGTCGAACGTATCAACCTTGCCGTGAAGCAGGCTCTGGAGCTGCCCGTCGTGCGTGAGAAAATGGTGAGCCTCGGCAATGCGCCTCGCCATGAGCTGCCTGATCAGTTCCGCGCCACAGTGCGGGCGGACCGTGCAAAGTGGGCCGAGGTGGTGCAGGCTTCCGGCGCCTCTATCGACTGATCGCAATCGTGGTGCAGGGCTCGTTGGTGGCGGGGCTGGCAGTGGATGCGGTGGACCTGCTAGGTTTGCTGGCGGCACAGCTAAGCCGTTAACGGAGGGAAGGGTTGCTCGATGTTGATGTCGTTCTCTCGCCGCGCGGCCGGTTGTTGGCTCGCAGGACAGGTACTGCTTGTGCTCATTGCTGCACCGGTCAGCGCGCAACAGTGGCCGGCCAAGCCGATCACCATCGTCAACGGCTTCCCGGCCGGCGCCGGCAATGACATCGTCATGCGCATATACCAGGAGGCGCTGGAGAAGGACCTGGGTACGCAACTCGTGTTCGAGTACAAACCGGGTGCGGGCGGCAACCTCGCATCCGAGTACGTGTCCAAAGCTGCGCCCGACGGCTACACGCTGCTGGTCGGTACGGCGGGCACTCACGGCATCAATGCCGCACTGTACAAGAATCTGCCCTTCGACGTGGAGACGGACTTTACGGCCATCGCGCCGCTGTGCGACGTGCCCAACGTGCTGGCGGTGAATCCCGATGTCATGGACGCCAAGTCAGTCAATGAGTTCATCGAGAAAGTGAAGGCCGCGCCCGGCAAGTTCAACTACGGCTCCACCGGCAACGGCGCCAGTACGCACCTGAGTTTCGCGCAGTTCAACGCTGTCGCGGGCCTGCAGATGGAGCACGTGCCTTACAAGGGCAGCCCCCAATCCATCCAAGCCATGGTGACAGGCGAGGTGTGCTGCAGTTTTGCCCAGCCGCAGACCGTGCTCGGGCAATGGAAAGCAGGCAAGGTGAGGCTGCTGGCCGTCAGCACCAAGACACGGATCGGCATCTTTCCGGACGTGCCGACGGTGGCCGAGGCGGCATTGCCGGGCTTTGAGAATGTCACCTGGTACGGCATGATTGCACCCAAGGGGCTTGATGCCAAAGTCGCCGAGCGCATCAATGCCGCCGTGCGCAAGGCGCAGGAGGACCCCGCCCTGCGCGACAAGCTCGCCGGCATCGGCACGGCTTCGCGCGTCGAGACGGTGGAGCAGTTCCGCGCCACCGTGAAGGCCGACCGCGCCAAGTGGGCTGAGATCGTGAAGGCGTCCGGCGCCAAGGTCGACTGAGCTCAAGCGAGGGCCTCGCCTATGCTGGAGGAGGGAGGTCGCCGGCTGCAACGGGCCGACCTGTGGGCGGGCCTCCTATTCGCCGGTCTCGGCGCCCTCATCCTATGGGTCGGTGCCGGCTATTCGCTTGGCGTGCCGAGCCGCATCGGACCGGGCTACGTACCGCGGCTGCTGGGCATCCTGCTGGCCGGGCTCGGACTGTTCTTGATCATGCGCTCCGCGTGGTCGTCGGAACGGATCGACCCGGTCATCGCCTGGCGCCCGCTGGCGCTGGTGCTCGGCTCGGTGGTGGCCTTCGGGCTGGTTTTCGAGGCGACCGGTCTGGTGCCGGCGATCCTTGCCGCGGTCGCCATCGCCAACTTCGCCGCGCCCGAAAACCGTTGGACGACGGCGGTCGTGCTCGGTGCACTGCTCGCCTTCTTTGCCTGGCTGCTGTTCGTCAAGGGTCTGTCATTGCCGCTGGTCGTTTGGTCGAAGTGAGCGCGGCGTGGGCGAACTGGCACAAAACCTGATCTTCGGCTTCAGTGTCGCGGCCACTCCGCAGAACCTGCTGTTTTGCCTGATCGGCGCACTGCTGGGCACTCTGGTGGGTGTGTTGCCCGGCCTAGGTCCGGTTGCCACCATTGCCATGCTGCTGCCGGTGACGTTCACCCTGCCGCCGGTGGCCGCCCTCATCATGCTGGCCGGTCTCTACTACGGCGCGCAGTACGGTGGCTCCACCACGGCGATCCTGGTCAATATCCCCGGCGAGTCTTCCTCGGTCGTCACCACGCTGGACGGCCATGCCATGGCGCGCAACGGCCGCGCCGGTTCGGCGCTGGCGGTGGCGGCACTCGGCTCGTTCTTCGCGGGCTGCGTGGCGACCGCCATTGTTGCCGTGTTCTCGCAGCCACTGGTGCGCGTAGCGGGCAGCTTTCAGTCGCCCGATTACTTCGGCCTCTTGGTATTCGGCATGGTGGCGGCAGTGGTGCTGGCGCAGGGCTCGGTCATTCGCTCGGTAGCCATGGTGGTGCTCGGGTTGTTCCTCGGGTTGATTGGCACCGACATCGCGTCGGGCCAGACCCGCTTTACGCTCGGCATCTCGGCACTCGCCGACGGTGTCGGGTTCGTACCCGTGGCGATGGGCCTATTCGGCATCGCCGAGGTGATTGCCGCGCTCGAGCGTGGCGGTGCGCGTCGCCAGATCATCGAGAAGATCAGCCGGCTATGGCCGACACGCGAGGAAGCACGGCGTGCCTGGCCGGCGGTGTTGCGCGGCACCGGCATCGGTTCGCTGCTCGGCGTGCTGCCGGGCGGCGGAGCGCTGATCAGCGCATTCGCTGCCTACGTGGTGGAAAAGAAGATCGCCGCCGATCCGTCGCGTTTTGGGCAGGGCGCCATTGAGGGGGTGGCGGCGCCCGAGTCCGCCAACAACGCGGGGGCGCAGACTTCCTTCATACCGTTGCTTGCCATGGGCATTCCACCCAATCCGGTGCTGGCACTGATGCTCGGCGCCATGACGATCCACGGCATCGTGCCAGGGCCCAAGGTGATGACGGAACGGCCCGACCTGTTCTGGGGCATGATCGCCTCCATGTGGCTCGGCAACCTGATGCTGATCATCATCAATCTGCCGCTGATCGGCATCTGGGTGAAGTTCCTGCAGATACCCTATCGCTGGCTCTACACCGTGATCTTGGTGTTCTGCTGCATCGGGGTGTTCACGGTCAACAATACGACCACCGATGTGCTGGTGATGGCCGCATTCGGCCTGTTCGGCTACCTCCTGATCAAGATCAGGTGCGAGCCGGCGCCCCTGATCCTGGGCTTCATCCTGGGGCCGATGCTGGAAGAGAACTTCCGCCGTTCCCTCATCGTCTCGCGCGGCAGTTGGTGGGTGTTCCTCGAGCGCCCGATCTGCGCTGGCTTCCTGGCGCTCAGTCTGGTCTTCTTATTGCTGGTACTGCTGCCCGGCATTCGCACAGGTCGCGAGACGGCCTTCAGGGAAGAGTAGTCGCTCTCGCTCCCCTTCTAAAGTGCTGGCTTGAGCCGCCGTTCGCCGTGCCAGCCATCCAATTCGTTGTCTGTAATTGCGCAATGAACCCGCCGGCGCGCAGCGTCTCGAGCTGTCGATCAGTGCATACGCAGCGTCAGGGCCGGCAGGTAGCTCATCAGTGCCAGTACCAGTAAGCCGACTGCATAGAATGGCAACAGCTCTTTGACCACCTGGCCAATGGGTGCCTTCGACAACATGCTGCCGATGAACAGCGTGGTGCCGACCGGCGGCGTGTAGAGCCCGATCGCCAGGTTGACGACCATGATGATGCCGAGCTGCACGAGATCGATGCCATACTGCTCCGCGAGTGGGATGAATAGCGGCGTCAGCAGCAGGATGGCGGCCGGCAGGTCGATGAACATGCCGGCGATTAGCATCATGAAGTTCATCAGCAGCAGAACCGAGAACTGCGAGTTGAAGTGCGAGCCGGCCCAGGCCAGGAACTGGTCGGGGACCTGGTCGAGGGTGAGGATCCAGCCGGCCGCCG
The DNA here is from genome assembly GCA_035762425.1 of Hyphomicrobiaceae bacterium. Taxonomy (GTDB): domain Bacteria; phylum Pseudomonadota; class Alphaproteobacteria; order Rhizobiales; family Hyphomicrobiaceae; genus AWTP1-13. Next base: position 40,493 of record DASTOW010000083.1, read on the forward strand.
TCGAAGCCATGATCAGCAACATCACGACACCAGTGGCGATACCTGCCGTGTAGATCGAATGCTTGACGCGCGTCCAGGTCAGATCGCGGTAGAAGAGGGCCGACACCAGCATCGCATAGACGACGGCACTGGTGCTGATCTCGGTCGGCGTCAGCACGCCAAAGCGCAGCGCGACCAGGACCAGCACCGGCATCAACAGAGCCGGCATGGCATAGAGACCGCGCCGCGCCATCTGCCGCCAGGCGACGGGTGTTCGCTCGTAGGGAAACCCGCGCCAGCGTGCGCTGATGTTGCACACGGCGCAGAAACCGATCGCCAGCAGTAGGCCAGGCAGGATACCGGCAAAGAACAGGGCGCCGATTGAGGCATTCGATACCAGCGAATAGAGGATCAGCGGGATCGACGGTGGGATGAGGATGTCGATGGTGGAGGCCGCGGCGATGGTGGCGCCGCAGAACGCTTTTGGGTAACCCGCCTTCACCTGCCACGGGATCAGCATGCCGCCGAGTGCCGTCGCGTCGGCCACCGCCGAGCCGGAGACGCCGCCGAACAGCGTCGAGCCCAACACGCTGACCTGAGCATGGCCGCCCCGGAAGCGGCCAACCAGGTCCGTCGCAAAATCGATGAGGTTGCGGCCGAGCGTGCCGTTCATCATCAGCTCCGCCGCCATCACGAAGAACGGGATGGCGATCAGGGGAAAGCTCTGGGTGGGCACAAACAGCTGCTGGATGACGCCGTACAGCGAGAAATGGTCGGACGTCATCACGCCGAGCGTCGCGCCGATCACAAGCGCATGCGCCACAGGGAACGACAGTGCCAGCATTACGAAGAAAGCAGCAATCAGGACTGTGCTCATGTCACGGCGGCTCCGGGATCAGCCAGATCGACATGAACCTCCTCGCGACCGAGCGTGAGGCGGACAACGGCGAGCACGCTGCACACTGTGACCAGCGCCAACCCGAGCGACAGGCATCCATATCCAACGCTGTAGGGAATACCGAGGACCGGGGTGTGCTGATCGTGCGCGATGATTGCGTTCATAGTTGCGTACCAGGCGAGCAGCGCATAGGTCGCCGCGATGACAGCATGGATCAGTACCGCCAGCCGCGTACGCCACTTGCCCTCGAGGGCGAGCAGCAGCAGCTGGGTTGCCACGTGAACGCCCATGCGGGCAGCCTGCACGATCCCCGCCATGATAAAGATGGCAAACATCAGCTCGGTCATCTCGGGCGCGGTAGTGAGACCTGAGGCCAGCGCGTAGCGCATCAGCACGACCACGGTCAGCAGGGTGAGCAGGCCCAGCCCCGTTGCCAGCAACAGCAGCTTGCACCCCGCGTCGATGGCGCGATCCAGCGCCTTGGCTAACGCTAGAATGCCTGATCTCAACGTCATTCGATGCGCCCCGCGACATCGACGAGCCTGGACCCATCTCAGGCCCGGGCTCGCCCTGAACTATCGACTGAAAGAAGAGCTACTTGCGGATGGCGCGGAGCTGCTTCACGAAATCTCCAAACGGCTTGGTTTCCCACTGATCCCAGACGACTTCGGTAGCCTTCTTGAATGGCTCAGTGTCGACCGTATTGATTTGCAGGGAGGCCATGGCCTTGAACTCGCCGACCAGCCTGTCCTCGGCCTCTGCCACGGTCTTGCGCTGATAGGCTGCGGCCTCCACGGCGGCCTGCTTGACGAGCTTGCGGTTGTCCTGCGAAAGACGCCCCCACGCTGTCGTGCTCATGACGAGGCCCGTCACCTCGTACTTGTGATTGGTGAAAGTCAGGAACTTCTGCACCTCGTGGAACTTCGCCGTGTAGATGTTGGCGAGCGGGTTCTCCTGGCCGTCCACGACGCCGCTCTGCAATGCGAGATAGACCTCGCCGAAGCTGATCTGCTGGGGCGTTGCACCGAGCGCAGAGAACGTATCGACCGTGGCGGCGTCCAGCGGCGTGCGAATCTTGAGTCCCTGAAAATCGGCTGGCTTGGTGATGGTCCGCTTACTGTTGGTGGTTTGCCGAATGCCGTTGCACCACCAGGACAGAAACACGATGCCCTTCGACTCCAGGCGCTTGGCCAGCTCCTGACCAACCGGACCGTCCATCACGGCCCAGGCATCGGGCAGATTGGTGAACAGGAACGGCAATCCGATCGCCGCCACCTCCGGCACCACCGACAGCAGCGCACCTTGACCGAGGCTGCCGAAATCCAGCGTTCCCGTGCGCAGCGCCGCCATGTTGGTGTTCTCGTTGCCGAGCTGCTCGGACGGTGCGACGTGGATGGCGATCTTGCCACCGCTCTGTCCGGCCACGAGCTCGGCGAACTTGGTGGCACCCATGCCCTTGGGACTGTTCGGGGGCGCGTTATGGGCAAGTGTAAGCTTCAGCGGCGCCTGCGCCAGTACGCGCGGCGCGCCGATAACGAGGCCTGATGCGGCCAGGCCCATGGTCATGTTGCGGCGGGTTATCTGCATGGTCTCCTCCTTGGCGATGCACGCTTTTCATGCTCGGTATTGTTGGGGCTCACCCCGCTGTTGGTACGGGCGCGTCCTTGCGCAGCAGTCCTTTCTCCTTCAGCTCGTCCCAGAAGGCAGCCGGGATCGCATGCGCAATCCATTTTACGTTGGCCCTGACCTGATCGGCGCTGCTAGGCCCTGGAATGACCGATACCACTGCCGGATGGGCCAGCGGAAACTGTAAGGCGGCCGCTCCCAGCGGCACACGATGCCGCTGGCAAACGCCGGCGATCTGCCGCGTCTTCTCGAGCATGGCGCCGGGGGCGGGCTGATAGCCGTAGCTCGCATTCAAAACCGCGCCGCTGGCGAGGATGCCGGAGGCAAACGGTGCGCCGATCACGATCGACACGCCGCGCGTCAGGCAGAGCGGCAGCTCCTCACTTAGAGCATCCTGGCTGAGCAGCGTGTAGGGCATGGCAAGGAGAAAGAAATCGAGATCGAAGCGCTCGAGAAATTTCGCGATCATGCCGATGCGATTGACCCCTGCTCCGATCGCCGCGATCTCCCCCGCAGCCTTGAGACGGACGAGCGCCTCGTAGCCACCGCCATCGGCAAGCTCGCCCAGTCGCTGCTCGACCCCAGCAGCGCTGCCCTGATGGCCCTCGTCGATGTCATGGATCAGAAGCGCATCGACTTTGGCTAGCCCAAGCCGCAGCAGGCTTTGCTCATAGGACCCCAGCACGCCCTCGCGGGTGTAGTCGAAGGTCGGGCTGAAGGGCAGGCCGCCTTGCCAGCGAACCTGGCTTGGATGTGCCGGATCGGTACACTTCGCATAGACGCGGCCGATCTTGGTACTCAGGACGAACGAGGCGCGCGGCTTGTCGCGCAGCACAGCGCCGAAGCGCAATTCGCTCTTGGTGTTACCGTACCAGGGAGAGGTGTCGAAATAGTCGATGCCCGCCAGGTAGCCTGCCTCGATCGCCGCGAGCGCCTGCTGCTCGCTGATGGCACCTTGCGCATCGCCCAGCGTGGCCCCGCCAAATCCCAGCACCGGCACCTTGAGTGCGGTCCGAGCGATACGGCGGCGGACCGTGTGGTTCACCGAGCGCGCTCCTGGGCCTGGTCAGCCAGGCGATAGACTTGCCTGGCCGTGCCAGCAAACAATGCCTGCTTCTGGCCCGCAGACGCGCCAGCGGCGATCCGTTTGAACGCATTCCACAACACCGGATAGCTGCACGTCCCCTTGTCTACTGGAAAGTTGCTTGCGAACATGCAGCGGTCGGCACCGAAGATCTCAATGCACGCCTCGACGTAGGGGGCCCATGCCGTTGCCAGGTCGGACGAGGACGGTGGCTGCGCGCGATCCCCGAACCCGAAGCCGAACAAGCGCATGCCGAGCCCACTCAGCTTGACGCGAACGTTGGGGCAGTGGCCGAGCTCGACCATGCCGGCACGCCAATCCGAGAATACCTCATCGCGTCTGCCCGCGTAGGGGCCGATGCCAATCGCGCCGCCGATGTGGTTGACAATCACTGCCAGGCCAGGGTGCCGGCGTGCCACCTTCACCAACTCGTCCAGTTGCGTATGATATGCAAAGACATCGAATGACAGGCCCGCGGCCTCGATTGCCGCCAGGCCGCGCTCTGCTACCGGCTCGAGCAGAAGGCCCGGCGCAGGATTGGCCATCGACCCGCGCGCGGCCGGATCGCGATGCCAGGCCGCGATTTGCCTGACGCCGCGCAGGCGGCCGCCCGTCGCACTTCTGTACAGCTCCAGGATGCGGCCAAGGTCATCGCCCAGTCGCAGATCGCCCGAGCCGATGATTGCTGCGTTAACTGCACAATCGCCATAGTTGCCGCTATCGCTCATGGCCGCTGAACCAGCAGCGAACTCCATCTCGCCGACCGGGCGCTCGGCCTCGGGACCGTGCCGGCGGTACATGGCGCCGCATTCCATGAACACGGTCGCCTGCAGGTTGTGGCCAGTGCCCAGATCGTCCAGCAAATCTAGGAACAGATAGCGGCTCTCGGGGCGGTCCCAGAGATGGTGATGCGGATCGACAATGGGTCGCTCGGGCTCCAGCACGGGCTCGTCATGCAGGGCGAGCCACGCGGGACGTATGCTGTAGTGCGGGCTCTTATCCTTTGTGTAGATGCTCATGGCATCGACCCGTCGACCTCTCGGTACGCATTCGCCTCCCGCATGCCGGTTGCTCTCGGCCTTCCACCTAGGCGCGACCCAGCCCGTCGATGACGAGCCTGCTCACAGCGCTCGTCGTCGCCTTGCCGCCCAGATCGCGCGTCAGTCCATCGGCAGATTTCATGGCTGCCTCGACGCCCCTCTCGATTTGCTGTGCCGTGCCGGTAAGCCGCTCGTCGCCATGGCGCTCGCCCAGCCACTGCAGCATCGTCGCCGCTGACAGGATGGTGCCGTAGGGATTGGCGATGTTCTGCCCGGCAATGGTGGGCGCGGAGCCGTGCGCGGCCTGGAAGAAGCCGTGCGCTTCCCCGAGCTCGGCGGACGGCGACATGCCCATGCTGCCGACCGTGGCCGCGGCCAGATCCGACATGATGTCACCGAACATGTTCTCCATCACGATCACGTCGTAATAGTCGGGGCGCTCGAGAAGGTAGACGGTCATTGCGTCGGCGTAGGCGTAGTCACGCTCGATGTCGGGATACTGATCCGCCACCTCGTCGAACACCTTGCGAAAGAACGCATACGTGCGCAGGACGTTGGCCTTGTCGCAGACCGTCACGCGCTTCTTGCCGTCGCGAGGAGCGCCGTTGCGCTTGCGAGCAAGCTCGAAGGCGGCGCGGCAGATGCGCTCGATGCCCTTGCGCGTGACGACCAGGGAGTCGACCGCGATCTCATCACGCAAGTTCACGCCATTGCCGCGGGCGGCATAGAGGCCTTCGGTGTTTTCGCGCAGGATGACGTAGTCGATATCGCCAGGCTTGCGTCCGCGCAGACACGAGGTGATGCCGGGCCGCAGCTTGATCGGCCTGACGTTGGCGAACAGATCGAGACGGAAGCGCAGCTGCAGACCGAACTCGATACCGGTTTCGGTGCCGTCCGGATAGGTGACCCCCGGCAGGCCGGCGGCGCCGTGCAGGATCGCGTCCGCCTTCTTGCAGCCCTGATAGGTCTCGTCCGGAAAGGCGGTGCCGCTTTGCAAATATTGGTTGGCGCCGGCCTGGTACTCGATGAAGTTCAGAGCGTTGGAGAGCGGCGTTGCCTTCAACACGTCGATCGCTGCCTGGCAAACCTCGGGACCGATCCCGTCGCCGTGCACCACGGCAATTTCGTACGTCTTCATCGTCCCCTTCCGATACCCTGGCGGCCAGCACCAAGCCGCCCCAGCGAGCCTACGCGGGAGCATTATATATATCAATAAATATATTTGGAAGGCCTACAGACTTCCCAGGTTGAATTTTTCGACGACGCCGACGAGGGCGTCCTCGCCGCGCTGGCGTTGCTCGAGATGGCGGGCAGCTGCGGCCTGGTCATCGCCGCCCAGGATGGCCTTGATGAGTACCTTGTGATTGGCGGTGGAGCGCGTGCGGTAGGGGTCAGTCTGCAGGCGCACCGCGACCATGTGCGCGCGCTTGGCCAGGTCGCGCAGGTGGCTGCCAACGGCATGCAGCTTGGGATTGCCGGAGAGACGCATGAGCTCCCGATGGAAGCGCTCATCGGCCTCGCCCCACACGTCAATCTTGCCGTCTCGGGCCGCCCGTTCCATGTCGCTCGTGGCCTCGGTAAGCGTGCGCAAGTCCTTTGGCGAGGGACGACGGCGTGACAGCAGCGAAACCGCAACCACCTCTAGACCGGAGATCACCTGATAGATGTGCCGCATGTCGGCAGCCGACAGAGGTAGAACGCGGATCCCTTTGCCGCGACCGATCTCGATGTAGCCTTCCGCCTGCAGCCGGAGCAGGGCCTCGCGCACGGGGGTGCGACTCATGGCCAGCTGCTTGGCTGCGTCGGCCTCGTCGATCAGTCCGCCCGGCGGTACACGGGCGGTCTGGATCCAGACTTTGATCGCTTCATAGGCGGCGTCGGAGGCGCGTTCCATTGGGCTGTCCTGGCAGGTTATTCCGGCTTGTCAATCGGCGCCTGCTGGGTGCCCACGCGGATTGTGATGTCCTGCAACGAGTGTCGTGTAGCGCAACACGTGGAGTAAAAATACCGTGAGCGTCATTCGCTGCCGCGATCATCATGGGCCGACTATGGGTCAGTGGCTAGAACATTCACAACCTGACGGGCAATCAACCACCTTCCTGCCACTATCGAGCGTTCACTGCGTAGCCGACAAGCGACCAACCAAACTGAGCGTCTCCAGACGTGACCAAACAAACATGATCATCCCCGGCATCGTAACCACTGGCAGTCTTGCAATCGCAAAGATCGACGTCCTGCAGGTGCACGCGGCGGAACTGTACGTTGCTCCCGCGATCGGCGAGTACTTCGACTGCAGGTGTTGGCGCGAGCAGGAGGAGAGCGTTTTCTTTGGTCAGTGGGCCGACGTTGAACACGCGCGTGCGATGCTGGCCGCGATCCGATCGGCGATGGATCAAGCATTTGCCGAATTCTTCGAGACGGACGCTGGCAGCGAGAATCCAAAAATCTTGGCGGCAAGATTTTCCGAGGGCATGGGATCTCGGATCAGCCAGCGCCTGCGCCGCATGAAGGCCGGCAGACCTGCGAGCGTCCTGGCGCGAGGCAAGGACCTGGCAGCGGCTTTCGTGAAGCTGGTTCCGAGAACACCTATGAAGGAAGCCAGGTCGTTCAGTGCAACGGCCTACGCCGCCGGCGTTGAAGCCGGTGATCGCGTCGAGCTTCGTTCACGCGGAGCATGAGATAGACGGTCTATTCTTCAGATGACGGCGTCTTAGCTTTTTGTTTCTTGGCTCGCGTGGGGGCCGATTTTGGTTCAGCAGTCGCGCCTTCGGGATCAACATATCCTTCCGCTGCTTGCTGCTTGGCGTTCTGCACCTGGATTAGTTGCTTGCGCAAATGCGCGGCTGCTCGCAAGGCAGCGTTCTTTGCGTTTCGTTCGCTGTTCAGCAGCTCACGCGCCTGGTTGGCCGCGCGCTCGGCAGTTTCCCTGGCCGCCCGCTCACGATCCAGGTCAGCTTCCGTCGTGTCGGTCCGCTTGGCGTCGTGCAATCGGTCCAACTCTTGGCGCGCGGCGCGCGCCTCATTCTCAGCCGCTTCTCTTGCAATGCGCTCGCGGTCCAGGCGCCCTGTCGCCTCCCGCGCCGCCTGTTCCGCCGTGGCTCTTGCGTTCGCCTCAGTGCTCAGCCGGCCGGTCGCCTCCCGCGCCGCCTGCTCCGCCGTAGCTCTGGCGTACGCCTCAGTGCTCAAGCGCTCTTGCGCAATGCGAGAGGCGCGATCCTCCACCTCCTTTGCGGCAGCCCCCAGGGTACGCTGCTCTCGCGTCATCGCGACATACATGCCTCCCGTGACGCCCGATATGGCTATGCCCGCCAGGATAGCGAAAGCCATGGCCAACCGCTGCGGGCCACGCCTATCCTGACCGGCCGATGCAGCATGCAGGCCAGCAGCGCGCTTGCCTTGCCATGGATCGTAGGTGCCCACATTCCAGATATGACCCTCTGGATCGCGGCATGCGTAGCTGCGTCCTCCGAAATCATCGTCCTGTATGTCCAGAATGATCTCGGCGCCGACAGCCTTTGCCCTGGCGTAGTGGGCATCTGCGTCGCCGACCAGCAGATAGCAACTCTGCGTCTCGGCACCGCCGATTTCATGCGGCTGCTTCATGTACCTGTCGAGCGCGCCGTCGCGAACAGTGGCAAGCATAAACATCGCGTCGCCAAAGGTCAGCTGAGCGTAGTGCACCACGCCGGCTTCGCTGGTGGCGACCAAGTGCTTGTTGAATGCGAAAGCGGCACAGAGCCAATCGCTCGCCGCGCCGACGTCATGATACCTCATCGCCGTTGCAATGCTCGGCACGGAAGATTTGGCCACGCCTTTGACCTCGCCTGCGAAGTGGCTCGTTGCTGGGCACGGTGCGACGATCCCGAACGGCAATCCTCTTAGTGTAGGCCCACGCCGCTCGGAGCCAACCGAGCAGCCAAAGGTCGTCCTAAATCGTGTCGGATTTGTCACAGCACGCAGCGCCAGCACCCCTGCGCCTTGCGTTGGGGTAGCCTTGCGCGCCGGCGAGGTCGGCTGAACGCTCGAAGGCGTGCATTGCAGGCGCGCCTCGTGATGGTGGGCCCACGCCAATTGGTCGACGCCCAAGTCAATCTCTACCTCGGGCTCTACCTCGGGCTGCAAAACGCGCATTCTGCGCTCGGGAGTGGTTGTGAGTTTTGATTGGCCCTGCAAGCATTTCGCCTTCACAGTGCGGGCGGACGATTGGTCCGCTGTCGGGGAAATGTCAGGCACATTTTTGGGGGCTGCAGTTTTTTTCTGCAGAGCGTTGGGGGAGTATCAACATGCAGGGTACAACGCGGCGAAATCTTATTCTTTCGGCTGCGGTGGCGGCGGCTGCCTTTGGCATCAACGGCCAGCTAGCGATCAGTGCACCAGCGCGCCGGAGCAAGACGCCTGATCCGGCGCAAGGGTTTCATCGCTTTCGCATAGGAGCAGCCGAGTGCACGGCCCTGTACGACGGCATTTGGGAGAAAGTCCACGATCCGGGATACTTCAAGAACGCCAGCCTGGACGAAACCAAGCAGGCCCTGGCAGCCGCGGGGCTAACCACCGCGTTCGTCCCGATCCCGATCTCGGCGCTGGTCGTAAAGGTCAATGGCAAGCTGACGTTGTGTGATGCGGGCGGCGGTGGACAGGTGCAGTCCTTCAATCCGCAATCGGTGTTCGTCTCCGGCAAGATGCTCACCAACATGCGGGCGGCCGGCATCGATCCTAGGCGGATCGAGACGATCCTGATTTCGCATTTCCATCCCGACCACATTTTTGGCTTGCTGGCCGACAAGACCAACGCCCCGGTGTTCCCCAATGCCGAGATCATCGTGCCGGCCGCCGAGTACAAGTGGTGGACGGACCCTTCCCTGATTGGCCGGCTGCCCGAGGCACGCAGGCCGCTCGCCCAGCGCATCCAGGCCGTCATCCCGAAGTGGAAGAATGTGCTGCCGGTCGAGGGCGAGGATGAGGTGGTGCCTGGCATCCGCTTTGTCGCCGTGGCGGGCCACACGCCTGGTCACACCGCCTTCCACCTCAGCTCCGGCAACGGGCAGCTGATGATCACCGGCGACACCGTTTACCTGCCGGCGCTGGCCGGTGTGCACCCGCACTGGCAGGGCGTCTACGATCTAGATGGCCCGATGGCCGAGGCCTCGCGCCGAAAGCTGCTCGACCGGGTGATTGCCGACAACATGATGCTGTGCGGATCGCATTTTACTTGGCCTGGAGTGGGCCGGATCGCCAAGGATGGCAACGGCTACGTGTTCGACATGTACAAGCCTCGTCGGCCGAAGAAAAAGCAGGAGGTATAGAAAGTCGAGCCAACCCTTCTCAACATCGCAATGGTTGCTGCCCGTCGCAGACGGTCCTCCCGCTGATGGGCACGCGGCGGTGCTCTCGAGAGACAAGCGATGAAGACAGCCTATGATATTCTTGGCGTTCCTCGTCATGCGGACGACGAGGCGATCAGGGCGGCATACCGCAGGGCTGCCAAAGTCCACCATCCCGATCTGAATGCGGGCGACAAGGTCGCTGAGCAGAGCTTCAGGCAGCTTGCAGCCGCCTACGAGGTGCTGAAGGACCCTCAGCAGCGAGACGCCTATGACGTGTCGTTGCGAAAGCGCCGCTTCGGCAAAACCGCGAGCGTAGTTGCTGGTCTGATATGTGGTGCTGGCCTAGCTGCGATGCTGTTGCTGTCTAAGACGCTGGGGCCATTGCCGCAGCCGCAGTCGCGGCACGTGGTACTTACAAAGGCCACCGAACCCCGCGATGTGGCAGCGCTTGATGATGTCGGTAGGCAGCAGACCGGGGTGAACGAGCGCGTGGTGAGTGGAGCGGCAACCAGCGCGGAGCTCCACGAGGACCAGCCTCGACATATCGAGCAGCTCGCCAACAAAGAGGAGACGAGTGCCGCCGGCCTCGACGTTGCGATGCCGCTGGCGTCAATAACGAGCCAATTGAAGCAGGAGCCGGTGAAGCGCGACACGATGCAGTTCTGGGTATCCGTTGTGCGCAATCCGGAAGCCTTCCAGGACAAACCCGGCCGCTCTGAGCTCTTACAGGCGATCGACACAGGGGATGACGCGCGCCTCCTGCGCGCCCTGAGCATGGCTGCCGACGGGCCGATCGCGGAGCGCGCCCGGCGGCGTCTGACCCATCTGTCGAAGGCGATCATGATGCTGGATGCCGAGGATGGGGAGGGTGCGGGAAGCCTTGGGAGTAAGGCAGAAGCAACCCCTTCCAGCGATGCGGCGTTCTACCTGACGCGCTCTGGGCTCCATCTTCGCCGAGGCAACTTTGATCAAGCGATCACGGATTGCGACGAGGCAATTCGGCTGGAACCCGGCAAGGCACATGCCTACGGCCAGCGTGGCAAGGCCTGGGCCGGCATGGGTGACACCGACCGCGCCCTGGCTGATTACGATGCTGCGATCCATCTCGATCCACACAATGCCAATCTGCTTCGCGAGCAGGGGGTTCTGTGGCGCCAGCTAGGTGATCTGGATCGTGCGCTGGCAAGCTTTGACCAGGCCATCAGGTTGGGGTTCTCGGACGCCATCGCCTACAACGAACGCGGACAAGTGTGGCTGCAGAAGGGACGCTACGAGCGGGCAATCGCCGACTTCAACCAGGCGCTGAAGGTCAATCCTGACTTGGTCGGCGCGCTCATCAACCGCGGCATCGCCTGGCGCACAAAGGGTGCGCTCGATCGAGCTATTGCCGACTTCGGTCAGGTGATCAGCATCGACCCGAACCTGCCAGCGGCCTACTACAATCGTGGGCTGGCGCGGAGCCAGAAGCAGGATGTCGAACTGGCGATGGCCGATTTCACCAAAGCGTGGGAGTTGCTGCCGAGCACCTGGTCGCCGCTGGACCCTCAATAAGGGCCCCGCGCTCGCGGCCGCGTGCCGTGACGTCTTAGTCTAGTCCGGCGATCACGGCTTCGACCTTCGTCACCAGGGCAACGTTCTGCATCGCATACTCGATGGACGCGCGATGCCAGTCGGCGTTCATGGTCGAGCAGCCGTCCTCCGGGATGATCATCACGTACCCCTTGTCGGCGCCCGTGCGCGCCGTGTGCTCGATGGACATGTTGGTCCAGGCCCCGGTCTCGATGATGATGTCACGCCCCTCCGCCCGCAGGACCGTTTCCAGGTTCGTTCCCTCCCAGGCACTCATTCGGGTCTTGCGGATGACGTGGTCGCCAGGCTGGGCTTCAAGCCCAGGCACAGGTTCCGCGCCCCAGGTGCCTTCGACCATCGCGTTGGCATCGAGCGCGCCTTCGAACAGTGGCGCATTGAGCGTCATGTCACGGCTGTCCGCGCGCCGCGAAAACCACACGTGGATGACCGGCACCCCACGCCGTCGGCAGTGCTCTGCGAGGCGCCGCACGTTCTCGATGGCGTTCTGCTCGCGACAGTGGACGGGCGAGCCGGAGCTGGCGAACGCACCGCCCTCCATGACCACGTCGTTCTGCATGTCCTGGATGATGAGTGCGCAGCGCGACGCGTCGAGCTGCAGATGGCCCGAGTTGGCAAAGACACCGGCGGTCGCGGCTGATGCGGAGGCTGGCTCGGACCTTGATGAAGCAGCAGCCGCCGGTTTGCGGGCGCGCATAAAGGGTTCGTTGCGCGGACCGACCTTGACGTCGATTGCATAGACCGAGGTCGTCGCGCATACGTAAAGCGTGCGCCAATCAGGTCCACCCCAGTGCAGGTTGGCGCTGAGCTCGGGTATTGCCACCTTGCCGATATGGCGGCCGTCCGGAGCATAGACCCATAGGCCCCCCGGAGCCGTCACCCAGACGTTGCCCAGTGCGTCACACTTCATGCCGTCCGGCAGCCCAGGCTTCATCGCATCGCGGATGCCGCTGGCGAACATGCGCACATTGGCCAGGCTTCCGTCGGCGCGGACGTCGAAGACGCGAATGTTGGCTTGTTCGGTGTCATTGACGTAGAGCTTGGACTCATCGGGAGAGAAGCACAGCCCGTTGGGCTGCGAGAACATGTAGCGATCAACCAGCAGTCTGGGTTCGTGACTGTTGGGCGCGATCCGGAATACGCCCTGCCAGCCCAATTCCCGCGCCCGTTCCACTCCGTAGTGCGGCATGCGTCCATACCAGGGATCGGAGAAATAGATCGCGCCGCTCGAGTGCACACACAGATCGTTCGGGCTGTTGAGCTCATGCCCGTCGAAATGGCTCGCGATGACCTCGCGCACGCCGTCCGGCCGGAAGCGGGCGACGCAGGAGGTGGCATGCTCGCAGGCAATCAGGTTGAGGGCGGCATCGTAGGTGAGCCCATTGGCTTTGTTCGACGGCTGCAAGACCTCGCGCACGCCACTGCGGTCGAGGCGACGGCGCACGTCGGCGGGCATATCGGAGAACAGCAGATACTGGTCGACTGGATGCCAGATCGGCCCCTCGGTGAACGTGAAGCCCGTCCCCAGCTGTCGCACCGGTGCATGCTCGTCGATCAGCTGCCGGAATGTGGCATCGAGGGCATCGTGGGCCATGGTTGTAACCTTCCGGAGGCGGCGTGGCCGCCGCGACGTGCGGTTAGACGTGAAGGAGGATCAAGCTGGGAACCAATCGCGCCGATAAACCGTCTGGCTGACGGGACCCGGCACCGCATAATCGAGGCGCCCGACGACCTGGCCGCGTTCGACTTTGGCTGGCTTGTCATGCACCGGCAGCAAAAACTTGGACGAGTTGAGCAACTTCTTGATGGCGGCCTTCTCGGAACGCTTTGTTCCGGCGTGGTTGCCCGTCACCTGCACCTCGTGGGAGTAGATGACGTGATACGGCTCGATGATCTGGTCCTGAAAGTCGTAGATGACATCGCCGCAGATGGTGGCGCGCCCCTCTGCCGTTTGCACGTGGATGTTCATCGATCCCTCGGTGTGGGCGTTGGCCGCCTCCATCACAACGCCTGGAATGAGCTCGATCGGACCGGACAGCTCCAGGTCTTCCAGCCGGAGGGCATGGCGGGTGTGCAGCCGCTCGA
>DASTOW010000084.1:0-11021 GCA_035762425.1 Hyphomicrobiaceae bacterium
GACCTGCGCTCCCGCTGCTTGCCTGACACGGTATGCACGCTTACCTGTTGGCTCGGGTAGTATAGAAGGTCGCATCTGTGCGCCAGAGAGGCCGTGGCGGAAGTCCCCATGATGCAAGCCAAAATCGCAGTACTGCCGGACCGGGGCGTGGTGCGCGTCGCCGGCGAGGATGCCCGCAAGCTACTGCAGGACATCATCACCAACGACATGGACCTGCTGGCGGCCCAGCCGGCCATCCACGCCGCCTTGCTGACGCCGCAGGGCAAGATCCTGTTCGAGTTCTTTGTCGCGGCCGCAGGCGCGGGGACCTATCTGCTTGAGACCGGCCGGGATCAGGCAGCGGGGCTTGCCAAGCGGCTCGGCCTGTACAAGCTGCGTGCCAAGGTGACGATCGAGGACGCGTCCGCCGCCTATCGCGTGCTGGCGCTTTGGGGGGCGTCAGCGCAGAGCCCGGTCGCGACCAAGGCAACGGTGAGCTTTCCCGACCCGCGCCTGCCCGCGCTCGGCTTGCGCATTCTCGCCGACGTCAAGTTTGCCGATGCCATCGCCGATGCCATTGCTGATGACATTGCCGGCGCGAGCAATGCCGCCAAGGTCGCGGCCGAGGACTACCACGCGCACCGGATTGGGCTTGGCGTACCCGAGGCGGGCAAGGACTACGCGTTGGGCGACACGTTCCCGCACGAGGCCGACATGGACCGGCTTGGCGGAGCATCCTTCAGCAAGGGCTGCTTCGTCGGCCAGGAGGTGGTGAGCCGCATGCAGCATCGCGCGCATGTCAGGAAACGCGTGGTGCCGGTGGAGGCCGCGGGGCCGGGACAGTTGCAGCCCGGCGCCGACATCGCTGTCGGTGCGGCGGTGATCGGCAAGGTGGGATGCGTGGCTGGACGCCGGGCACTCGCCATGTTGCGGCTCGATCGGGCGGCGGAGGCAAGGGCCAAGGGCCAACCGTTGACCGCCGACGGCATCGAGGTCGTAGCGCACAGGCCGCACTGGATGGCCGCCTCCGACCTGGAGCCCGCGGCCGCGGCACAGACGTCATGAGCGGCGCCGAGCTCACACGCTGTCCCTGGACCGGCATCGCCGACGCCGAGTACGCGCGCTATCACGATGAGGAATGGGGTGTGCCCAAGACCGACGACCGCGCGCTGTTTGAGAAGCTAGTGCTGGAAGGCTTCCAGTCGGGCCTGTCGTGGTTGACCATCCTGCGCAAGCGCGACAACTTCCGGCGCGCGTTCGACGGCTTCGATGCGCAGCGCATCGCCCGCTACAGGGCCAAGGACGTGGCCCGCCTGATGGCGGATGCCGGCATCGTGCGCAACAAGCTGAAGATCGAGGCGACCATCGACAATGCGCGCGCGCTGCTGAAGCTTAAGCAGCGCACGCCGCTGGCGGCATTTCTGTGGGGGTTCATCGACGGCCGCCCGCAGATCAATCAGCACCGCTCGGTCAAGTCGGTGCCTGCTGCGACGCCGACCTCCAAGGCGATCTCCAAGGCGCTGAAGGCGGAGGGCTTCTGCTTCGTCGGCCCGACCACCGTTTACGCCTTCATGCAGGCTACGGGCATGGTCAACGACCACCTGGTCGATTGCCACCGCTACGAGCCATGCGCGGCCCTGCAGCGCAAGTTCAAGCTGCCCGGGGAGCGCAAGGGCGCATGACCGAGCCAGGCGACAATCGCGCCGATACGGGTGGTCGAGCGCCGAGGGCCTGGCAGCGCATGCTGTCCGGGCGGCGGCTCGATCTGCTTGATCCCTCGCCCCGCGACATCGAGATCGAGGACATCGCGCACGGGCTTGCCCGCGTCGCGCGCTGGAACGGGCAGACGGTGGGCGAGCACGCCTTCTCGGTTGCCCAGCATGCACTGGTGGTGGAGGAGATCGCCACCGCGCTGCAGCCCGACTTCACGCGCCGCTGGCGGCTGGCGGCGCTGTTGCACGATGCGCCCGAGTACGTGATCGGCGACCTCATTAGTCCTTTCAAGGCCGCCATCGGCCTCGACTACAAGGCCTTTGAGTTGAAGCTGCTGGAAGCGATCCATCGCCGATTCGGCCTGCCGCCGGTCCTGCCCGAGGCCATCAGCGGGGCCATCAAGATGGCCGATCGAGTGGCGGCCTTCTTTGAGGCGACGCAGCTGGCAGGCTTCACGCAGCTCGAAGCCAACCGGCATTTTGGCATGCCGCGCGGCGTGCCCGAGCCGCTCAGGCAGCGCCTGGAGGCCCTGGACGCCGTTTGCGTGGCCGAGGCGCAGGCGCATTTTTTGGCCCGATTTCATGCGTTGCACGAAGGCTAGGCTGCCGCTTTTCGGGCATCAGCGGGCCATAGTATTATGCCTCGGTTGTCGGCGCGGATTTTGCAATTCTCTGGTGCAATTGCGTAGCAACCGGCGCGGCCTTTTTTTGGTTAACGACACGGCACAGGGCGCCCATGCGCAACAAAACGAATCATCTGGAGACGGACGACCCGCGCCAGCGCCTGGTCGGGAGCCTGCACGTCGGTCCGTTGCACGCCGTCGCCCTGATGGTGCGCCGCTGCAGCGCCTCGCACCTGCTCACCTGCCTGCACGATGACCTGGTGCAAACCCCGGTCAGCATCGAGCGTGCCAGGCATCTGCGCCTCGTCATGCACGACATTGCCGAGGCGATCCCCGACCACACGCCTCCGGATGCTCGGCATATCGCGCGAATTATCGACTTTGCCCACGATTGGGGCGGCCACAGCGCCATGGTTGTGCATTGTTTTGCGGGCATTAGCCGCTCGACGGCAGCGGCCTTCATTGCGCTGTGCGCGATCAATCCGGAAGCGCCGGAAGAGCGTATTGCACGGCAGCTCCGAGCCGCATCCCCCACGGCCATGCCGAACCGGCTGATGGTGCGTCTTGCCGACGAGGCATTGGCCCGCCGTGGACGGATGATCAGTGCCGTGCAAGGTATGAGTCCGGCACAGCCGGCCGCCGAGGCGATCCCGTTCTCGCTAGCCGCCGACGTAACGGCTTAGACGTCGCTTTGAAATCTTTGATAACACCGATTGAGCGACTGCCCGCAGTCGGCCTTGCTTGTTGCGAAAAAATGCCATGATCGGGACTTAGCGCGTAATACATTGATTTTTGAAGAGGCTTTCTCGAGGGGACACATGGAAACAACTGTGCGCCACAAGGAGAGCGCGCTCAGACCGAAGATGCAAGTGCGGCCACATCCTGCGGGGGAGGAGGTCGCGGTGGCGATAGGTTTGAGTGCGGCAGTGTTGGGGATGATGAGTGACGAGCCGGTGGTGGCGGTGCTGCCAATACCCGGCAGCCCGAATCCGGGCGACGTCACCCTGCCGAGCGGCAGGTTCTTGCCACGCGAGCACGCCAACCTGGAGAAAGGGTTGCGCAGCCTGGTGCTGCGCAAGGCCGGTCTGCAGCTTGGTTTTGCCCAGCAGCTCTGCACGATGAACGAGCGTGCTGCGCCCATCGGCGTGCCGGTGTTCGTGTCGGTGTGCTACCTGGCGCTGCTGGGACCAGAACAATGCCAGAGCCGCAACGGTGCCGTCTGGCGGTGCTGGTACGATTTCTTGCCGTGGGAAGATTGGCGGCGGGGTCGGCCAGCATGTCTGGCGACGCGTATCGAGCCGCGCTTGAAGGCCTGGGCCGAACAGGATCCCGGCAGCATCGACGGTGAACTGGATCGTACCCAGCGGCTGCGCGTTGCTTTCGGTAGCTCCGGCGGCGCGTGGGACGAGGAGAAGGTGCTCGAACGCTACGAGCTGATGTGCGAGGCAGGCTTGGTCGGCGATCTCGCCGATGCGACGGCCGAGCCGGGCCTAGCGTCGATGCGACTGCCAAGACTGCGCCATCCCCTGCAAGGCGATCAGACGCGGGTGCTGGCAAGTGCCATCGGCGAAATGCGCCGGGCTCTGAAGTTCCGCCCGGTGGTTTTCGAGATGATGGCTGAGGTCTTCACGCTGTTTGAGCTGCAAAAGACGGTAGAGGCGATCCTCGGGCCGCATCTGCACAAGCAGAATTTCCGCCGGCTGGTGGAAAGCGGCGG
This sequence comes from Hyphomicrobiaceae bacterium, assembly GCA_035762425.1. Lineage (GTDB taxonomy): Bacteria > Pseudomonadota > Alphaproteobacteria > Rhizobiales > Hyphomicrobiaceae > AWTP1-13. The sequence continues at coordinate 4,032 of DASTOW010000084.1, forward strand.
CCTGGTCGAGCCAACCGGCGACTATCGCTTCCGGACTGGCGGGCGACCCGCGCAGCTCTACCGCTTCCGCAGAGATGTGGTGATGGAGCGGTTGGCCCCTGGCGTCAGGGTGAAGGCCGGGCGGGCGTAGGCAAAGCAGTGGACTGGTCGGCCGGTCACGGCCGCCAGTCGGCATTGGCGCGTATGTCAAGCATTCGAGCCTAGCTCCTCGCGGCCGATCGCGCCGCTAGAGGCGTGCTACGGGGCGCCGACGCAACTCACGCTTTTGCGTGGTCTTGCAAGCCGTTAATGCAAGAGTTGATCAAATCTGCCGGCCACGCTTGAATTCGCCATAGTTGCGCACCTTATCTTCAGCATGCGGCGGTGCAGCCGCACTGCATGTGGGGAGCCAGCCATGGTGAGGGTGATTGCCGTCTGGGGCGCCATCGCGATCGTCTCGTCGATCCTGGCCGCCATCCTGGCCGGCATGAAGCGGCGCGACCATTCGTTCTGGGCCGCCTGGAGCTTCTTGGTTCCGCCGATGCTGCTCATTCTCCTGGTCATCCCGAGCAACAAGGGACCGCGTCTGCGCCGCCCGAGCATCGACGAGGTTGAGGAGAAGGGCGGGCTGTAGTGCGCGCGATGCCATCGCGCCAATGCGCGACGGCGCTAGCCAGCCAGCCCTAGCCAGACATGGGCGCTGCTGGGCGCTCCTGCCCCGGCTGCGGGCCGCGCTTGGTCCGGGATGACACATAAGACATCTGCAGAGATCTAGGCGGTGCTGGCGGACGACTCGCCGCGGCGGGCCCTGATGGCGGCTTGGGCGGCGGCCAGCCGCGCGACGGGCACGCGGAACGCCGAGCAGGACACGTAATCGAGCCCTGTCTGGTGACAGAAGTCGATCGAGGCTGGGTCGCCGCCGTGCTCGCCGCAGATGCCGACCTTGAGGTCGCCACGCACGTTGCGGCCGCGCTCGATACCGATGCGCACCAGCTCACCGACGCCGTCGCGATCGATCGACACGAACGGGTCGACCTCGAAGATGGCCTTCTGCGTGTAGTTGGACAGGATCGGTGCCGCATCGTCGCGCGACAGCCCGAGGCAGGTCTGCGTCAGGTCGTTGGTGCCGAATGAGAAGAACTGCGCGCCGGCGTCGCCGGCGGCAATCTCGGCGGCTTTCAGCGCCGCGCGCGGCAGCTCGACCATGGTGCCGATCTGGTAGTTCAGGCTGGCGCCGGTCTCCTTCTCTACGGCCTGGGCGGTGGCGACGATGACGTCGCGCAGCAGATCGAACTCGGTGCGGTAGGCGATGAGCGGGATCATCACCTCGGGCACCACCGCCTTGCCGGTCTTCTGGGCGGCGTTGACGGCGCCCTCGAAGATGGCACGCGCCTGCATCTCGGTGATCTCGGGATAGCGGATGGCGAGCCGGCAGCCGCGGAAGCCCAGCATCGGGTTGAACTCGTGCAGCTCGGCGACGCGGCTCTCGAGCTTCTGCAACGGCACGCCCAGGGCTTTGGCCACGGCGGCCGCCTCCTTTTGTTCGTGCGGCAGGAACTCGTGCAGCGGCGGATCGAGCAGGCGGATGGTGACCGGCAGGCCGGCCATGATCTCAAACAGCGCCGCAAAGTCTGCGCGCTGCATGGGCAGCATCTTGGCCAGCGCCTTGCGGCGGCCGGCCTCGTCGTCGGCGCAGATCATCTCACGCATGGCAAGGATGCGGCTTTCCTCGAAGAACATGTGCTCGGTGCGGCACAGGCCGATGCCTTCGGCGCCGAACTCGCGCGCCTGACTGGCCTCGCGCGGCGTGTCGGCGTTGGCCCTGACGCCCAGCGAGCGGGCCTTGTCCGCCCAGCCCATCACCTTGCCGAAATCGCCCGACAGCTCGGGCCGGCGCATCTTGACCCGGCCCTTGAGGACCTCGCCAGTGCTGCCGTCGATGGTGATTAGCTCGCCCTTGCGGAAGGTTTCGCCGCCGGCGGACATCGTGCCGGCCTTGGCGTCGATGCGCAGCATGCCGGCGCCGCACACGCAGGGCCGGCCCATGCCGCGTGCCACCACGGCGGCGTGGCTGGTCATGCCGCCACGCGTCGTGAGGATGCCGGCGGCGGCATGCATGCCGTGGATGTCTTCGGGGCTGGTCTCAGTGCGCACCAGGATGACCTCGTGGCCCTGGCCCTTGAGTTTCTCGGCCTCATCCGCGTCGAACACGATCTCGCCGGAGGCAGCACCCGGCGACGCCGGCAAACCGCGCGCGAATATCTGCTTGTGGGCGGTCGGGTCGATGGTCGGGTGCAAAAGCTGATCGAGCGCGCCAGCGTCGATACGCATGACGGCTTCCTCGGCGTCGATCATGCCCTCGCTGCACAGGTCGGCTGCAATCTTGAGGGCGGCTTCGGCGGTGCGCTTGCCGGAGCGTGTCTGCAGCATCCAGAGGCGGCCTTCCTGGATGGTGAACTCGATGTCCTGCATGTCGCGATAGCGGCTCTCGAGCTTGGCAAACACGTCGCACAGCTGGCGAAAAGTGTCGGGCATGAGAGCTTCGAGCGACGGCAGCGTTTCGCCCGCCGCCTTGCGCGCGGCCTCGGTGAGCGGTTGCGGCGTGCGGATGCCGGCCACCACGTCCTCGCCCTGGGCGTTGACCAGGAACTCGCCGTAGATCTCGCGCGCGCCGGTGGAGGGATTGCGCGTGAAGGCGACGCCGGTTGCCGAAGAGTCGCCGAGGTTGCCGAACACCATGGCTTGCACGTTGACGGCCGTGCCCCAGCTGTCGGGAATGCCGTGCAGGCGGCGGTAGGTGTTGGCGCGCGCATTCTGCCAGGAGCCGAACACGGCGCCAATTGCGCCCCACAGCTGCTCGGACGTGGATTGCGGGAAGGGCTTGCCGGTCTCGCTCTCGATCGCGTCCTTGTAGGCGCCAATCACCTCGCGCCAGTCGTCGGCGGCGAGGTCAGTATCGAGCGTATGGCCGTTCAGGTTCTTGTGGTTCTCCAGGATGTCCTCGAACACACCGTGGTCCACGTTGAGCACCACGTTGGAATACATCTGGATGAAGCGGCGGTAGCTGTCGTAGGCGAACCGCTCGCTGTCCGACTTGGCGGCGAGGCCCTGCACCGTCTCGTCGTTGAGGCCGAGGTTGAGGATGGTGTCCATCATGCCGGGCATGGACGCGCGTGCGCCCGAGCGCACCGACACCAGCAGCGGCGACTTGACGTCACCGAACGAAGCGCCGACGGCGTTGCCGATCTCGGCGAGCGCTCTTTCCGCCTCGGCCTGCAGGCCGTCCGGCAGCTTGCCGCCATTGGCATAGTAGGCGGTGCACACCTCGGTGGAGATGGTGAAGCCGGGCGGCACAGGCAGGCCGAGGCTCGCCATCTCGGCGAGGTTGGCGCCCTTGCCGCCGAGCAGGTTCTTCATGTCGGCGGTGCCGTCGGTGCGGCCGGCGGCAAACAGGTAGACCGACTTGCCCGATGCCTTCGACTGCGGCTCTTTGCGTGTGCTCATGTCGTCAGCTCCGCCATTCTTTGCGCCAACGCGGTGCCAGCCCATTATCAGGCTTGCGCGATCGGCGAAAGGCCGCTCGCGGGCTCCTCAACGGACTTGGGGCTCACAAAAAGACGCAGCCGGGGCGCAAAGCGTTCCGCGGCTGCCCTGCGGCTCTCGGTCCGCCCCGTTGCGGCTTGCCGGCTCAGAAGCCGTAGCGGGCAACGCCGATGCCGAACGCGACCACCCCAAGCAGGCTGACCAGGGTCGGCAGGACCGCCAGTCCGATTGCGAGCGCGGTGCGCGAGCTGCGCACGGCGAGGGTGGCTAACGTCGCCGCCAGCAACGGCGCGATGACGATCTGGAAGATGAGCTCAGGCCATGGCGCGCGACCGAGGGCAACCAAGTGAGCCAGGTCATCAGGATGATGGCGGCCATTGCCAGTAGCGCCGCGCCAATTCGTCCGGAGGCCGCCCAGAAAAGTGCGATCAGGCCGAGGATCGGCTGAAGGACGATCTTGGCCATGATAATGGCCCCGCCGAGGCCCGGGCCCGGGACTTCGGACAGGTTGGCGAACAGCATCGAAAGATCGCGCAGGCCGCCCAGGAATTCCACGGCCGCGACCGCCGACAACAGCAAGCGCCAACCTCGAGGAACGGGCGCGTCCCTCCCACGCATGGCGGTCGTGCACGTTTCCCCCGCTATCGTATGCCCGAATTACAGCATAGTGCGCCACGCGCTCTGGGTGCGTATCGCTGTTGACACAGACGCGACGCTGGCCGCTATCCTGCCGTCACTCGCCGATCTCCCCCGCCAAGAGGACGCAATACATGGGCTCGCAGTTGCCGCAAGTGTTGAAGGTGCTCGATCAAACCAGGGAGCAGGCGCTTGCGCGACTGTTCGAGCTGATCCGCATCCCGAGTGTGTCGACCGACCCAGCCTACAAGGCGCACTGCCGCAAGGCCGCGCAGTGGTGCGCCGAGCAATTGCAGGAGATCGGCTTTGATGCGCGCATCGTGCCGACCACGGGCCATCCGATGGTGGTAGGCCGGCACAGCGCCGGCGCGCGGGCCGCCACGCCGCACGTGCTGTTCTACGGTCATTATGACGTGCAGCCGCCCGATCCGCTGGAGCTGTGGCAGACGCCGCCGTTCGAACCGCGCGTCGCCAACGACAAGGTGAACGGTAAGGTGATCGTGGCGCGCGGGGCGGAGGACAACAAGGGCCAGCTGATGACCTTCCTGGAGGCGGCACGCGCCTGGAAGAAGGTGTCGGGCGGGCTGCCGCTGCCGGTCAGCATACTGTTTGAGGGCGAGGAGGAGTGCGGGTCGCCGTCACTGCCGGGCTTTCTTGCCAAGCACGGCAAGGAGGTGACAGCGGACTTGGCACTGGTGTGCGACACCGGGCAGTGGGACAAGGATACGCCGGCCATCTCCACGCAGTTGCGCGGCATCGCCGCACTGGAAGTTGTCATCACCGGCCCGAGCCGTGACTTGCATTCCGGCACCTATGGCGGGGCGGCCATGAACCCGATCCGGGCGCTGGTCGGCATTCTCGGGCAGATGCACGATGGCAGCGGCAAGGTGCGCGTGCCGGGCTTCTACGACGGCATCCGCAAGCCCACCGCCAAGCAGCTCGAGCAGTGGCAGGGCCTCGACTTCGACGGCAACGCGTTCCTGGCCGATGTGGGCCTCGGGGTGGCGGCCGGCGAAACGCGCTACAGCGTGCTGGAGCAGATCTGGGCCAGGCCCACCTTGGAGTTTAACGGCATAACCGGCGGCTATCAGGGAGCAGGCACCAAAACGGTGATCCCGTCCAAGGCCTCGGTGAAGATCACCTGCCGGCTGGTACCGGGCCAGGACCCCAAGCAGGTGCTGAAGGCGCTCGAGACGTTCATCCGCGAGCGGCTGGCGAAGGACTGCCGCGTCGAGTTTCCGATCTCGCACGGATCGCCCGCCATGGCCTTCAGCCCGAATGCGCCGCACATCGCACGGGCAGCGACGGCACTGCAGGAGGAATGGGGCAAGCCCGCCGCGCTGATCGGCATGGGCGGCTCGATCCCGATCGTCACCTCGTTTAAGACGGCGCTCGGCATGGATAGCCTGCTGGTCGGCTTCGGGCTCGATGACGACCGCATCCATTCGCCCAACGAGAAATACAACCTAACCTCCTTCCGCAAGGGCGCGCGCAGCTGGGCGCGCATTCTCGATCGGCTGGCGGCCTGAGGGCGGGGCGGTCGGCAGTGGGGGGTGCAGGGCGGTTCTTGATCTGTTCTGTGCGTGGGGCTAGGTTGCACGCCCTACGGCGTACTGGGGAGCCGCACATGCGCACGACCTTGATTGCAACACTGCGCAGCTTTGCATTGGTGGCTGCGCTAGTGGCGTGGAGCATCGTCTGTTGCAACGACGCGCTGGCGCAGAGGTCGTCCCATCAGGGGCAGGGTTACCAGGCGGGCGTGTTCGACTACTACGTGCTGGCGCTGTCCTGGAGCCCCACGTATTGCGCCGGACTGGAAGACGGCCGCTTCGATCCGCAGTGCCATGGCCGCGAGCGGCGTTCCTATGCGTTTGTGCTGCACGGGTTGTGGCCCCAGTTCGAGCAGCGCTGGCCGGAGTTCTGCCGCACCTCGCAAAGCACGTTCGTGCCCGAGGCCGTGGCACAGCGCATGCTCGACATCATGCCGAGCAAGCGCCTCATCTTCCACGAGTACCGCAAGCACGGCACCTGTTCGGGGCTGGGCGTGGAAGGCTATTTCGACCTGTCGCGCCGGCTGTATGACGGGGTCAAGATTCCCGAGCGCTACATCGGCCTGCAGGACGACCGGCTGACGGTGAGCCCGCACGAGCTGATCGGCGAATTCATCGCCGCCAACCCCAAGTTGACGCGCGACATGATCGTGGTGGAATGCGGCGGGCCGGGCAACCGCCTCAAGGAAGTGCGCATCTGCTTCAACAAGGGCGGCAGCTTTCAGGCGTGTGGGCGCAACGAGGACCAGCGTCGGTTGTGCTCAGCCGAGCGCATGTACGTTCCGCCTGTGCGCATCGGTGGCGAGGGCGCCGCGCCGCAACGGCGTTGGCGCGAGGAGCGCCAGCCGCAATCAGGCGGCGAGATGCTGCCCGGACCGCGCTGAGCCGCTGAATTCCGTCATCCGATATCGGTTGTTCTGTGGATAACAGGGATAAGCCCCGAACGTCCACAATTGCGGCCATGTCCTGGTCTTGATGCCCAACGCTCTCCCAGCGAGGGTGATCTCATGCCGTCGAGTCGTGCAGCGGGCGGCGGTATGAGGAGGCTCATGCTTCGCGGGGAACAGCAAGAGGGCCTGGGGTCCGGCGGGGGATCTCGGCAACAAGATTGCGGGATGGGGGCGGCGGCCTGCACCCCGCTGACACCAGGACGGAAGCGTCGCACCGGGGGATTGGCCCGGTTGTTGGGGGCGGCTTTCCTGCTTGGGGTCTTTGTCACGGGCGCCATGGTCAACTTCGACATGCGCGCCGATCCGGCGGCGACGGCGGACTGCACTGCCCT